>NZ_DATKQC010000367.1:0-13629 GCF_035532915.1 Edaphobacter sp. | reverse complement strand
GCCCATGCTGCCGAGGCCTTCGGTGAGCGCGGAGATGATTGTCGGTGCGGTGCGGAGCAGAGTGATTAAGCCTGAGGCGGCGACGGCCCCGGCGCCCATGGGGCGGACATAAGTGCTCCAGAGATCGGAGGGCGTCATATTGCTAATGAGCGTGGTGCCCGGATAGATCGGGCTGGTGAGGTGGGAGCCGAAGAAGTAGATCGCTGGCATCAGGACGAGCCAGGAAAAGATTCCCCCGGCGAGCATGATGGCGGAGACCCGGAGGCCGATGATGTAGCCGACGCCGAGATACTCAGACGTGCAGTCGGCGCGGATAGCGGAGCCTTTGAGCAGATGCTGCGCTCCGAGGTTGGGTTGATAGTCGGGCTGCGAGGGCCAGAGGGAGAAGAGGTTGTCGTTCTGGAAGAGGGTATAGAGACCGCCGAGGCCGAGACCGAGGAAGACCCGGCTGGCGAAAGAGCCGCCGCGCTCTCCGGCTTCGAGAACATCGGCGCAGGCGGTGCCTTCGGGATAGGTGAGGCTTCCGTGCTCTTCGACGATGAGCTGGCGGCGGAGCGGGATCATGAAGAGGACGCCGAGCCAGCCTCCGAAGAGCGCAAGGGCGAAGATTCTTGTGCTCTCCAGATCGAAGCCTAAGAAGATGAGCGCGGGCAGCGTGAAGATGACGCCCGACGCGATGGACTGGCCAGCATTTCCGGTGGTCTGGACGATGTTGTTTTCGAGAATGCTGGCGCGGCCAAAGGCGCGCAGAATGCTGATGGAGAGGACCGAGATTGGAATCGACGCCGCTACGGTGAGACCGGCGCGGAGACCGACGTAGACGGTGACCGCTCCGAAGAGTACGCCGAAGAGGCCGCCAAGGATGAGGGCGCGGGGAGTGAGCTCGCGGCGGGAGTCGCTGGCGGAGACGAAGGGCTGATAGGTAGTTTTGGTGATGGTTGGCGTTGCCATTCTGCGCTTGTCCCCCGCTGCCAAGGTAAATCTGTCCGGCTGGATGGGAGTGTATCAGCGGGCATAAGGCCGGGGCAGAGATGCATCAAGAGTGGTGCGGCGATTTGCAAAAAAGCCACAGCTTAGGCGTATACTGCGGGCATGGCGCGGTCCGACCGACCTGGAGCGCCGGCGAGTGAGGTGCGTCTTCAGCGAATGCTTGAATGACAATGCGCTCGGGAGTAGAGCCGGGGGTCCGCCCGGTACGCCGCCTGGTTTCGAAGCCAGAGTGGCCGATGGTAGCGCGATGACGCGCTTACGGCAAAAGCCGGGACGGGTGGTTCGGGCTGTCGTCGATGATTTGGTAACAACTTTATTTCCCGCCGATTGCAGGGTTTGTGGTGGACCGCTGCTTCGAGCTGGGCTCTCTCCTGTTTGCGAGGATTGTTTGGGTGCGGTTGCCGTACAGACGGCCACGTTGTGCAGACAGTGTGGGGAAGCTCTTGATCTGGAAGGGGTTCGCTTTGCGGGGCAGTTCCCTGCCGAGGGGCTGTTGTGCTCGCCCTGCCGCATGGTGGCTCCGGAGTTTGAGCGGGCGGTGGCTTACGGCGTCTATCAGGATGGCCTGCGGGAGATGGTGCATCTGCTGAAGTACGAGCGGATGAGCGCTGTGGCGCGTCCCCTGGGCGGGATGCTGGCTCACGCCATCGAGATGCTGAAAGGGCAGCCTGGCGCGGAGTTGATGGTCGTCGCGGTGCCGCTGTTTCCGGCCAAGGAGAGGCAGCGAGGGTATAACCAGGCGGTTTTGCTGGCGGATGCGGCGCTGGCCGCGCTGGAGAAGACGCAGCCGGAGTGGAAGCTGCGGGCGGCGCACGGGGTGATTCGGCGGGTGCGGGATACGGAGAGTCAGTTTGCGCTGACCTCGCATGGCCGCAGGCGGAACCTGAAGGGTGCTTTTGCGGTGCGCGATGGCGCAGCGTTGGCAGGGCGCGAAGTTCTGCTGGTGGATGACATTTATACGACTGGAGCTACGGCTCGGGAGTGTGCGCGGGTTTTGCGACGGTCTGGAGCGACGAAGGTTTGGGTTGCGACGCTGGCTCGGGCGCAGCGAGAGATGGTTGAGTTTTGGGATGAATCTTGAAGGCAGATTTGCGCTGATTACTTGCTAAGGATGATTTGAACCGGAGGGCAGGACGATGCAATCGGGGAAGACACGGAAGCAGAGGCTAACTGGGAATCGACACTCGGGGCATGGAAGCTCCCATGCGAGCGGGCGGCTGGTGTCGGATGCGGATGTCCGGATTGGAGTGTTCCGGCAACCGGCGATGCAGACACCGGTGCTGGTGCTGAATGCAAGCTATGAGCCGATCAATATCTGCGGGGCGCGGCGGGCGCTGGTGCTGGTGCTGAAGGGCGTCGCACGCACCGAGGAAGAACAGGGTGCGATTCTCCACGCAGCACGGATGAATGTGGCGATGCCAAGCGTGATCCGTCTGCTGGAATATCGGCGGATTCCGCACCAGACGCGGGCGCTTTCGCGCAAGAACATCTTGCTGCGGGATAGGAATAGCTGCCAGTACTGCTCGGTCGTGCTGACGGCGGGCGAGTTGACGCTGGACCATGTGATTCCACGGTCGCGGGGTGGCCTTTCGACCTGGGAGAATTTAGTGGCGTGCTGCCATGACTGCAACCGGCGCAAGGGCAATCAACTGCTCCATGAGCTGACGGACATGATGCTGCAACGGGAGCCACGGCCATTCAGCCTGCATACCTCGCGGCATATTATGCGGATGATCGGCAGCGCGGACGCCGCGTGGCGGAAGTACCTGTACTTTGAGGCGGGTGACGCGGCTTAGCGACGCTTTTCCGGCATTTGGCTCTCTTTCCTGGGAGGTACCCCCCCTGTACTTAAGTACTAAAGTCTTCGAAAAAAAGGACTTAAGTCTGGACTTCGGTTAAATGCAAAAGCCCGGCGCTCGCCGGGCTGCTTGGTGTTGCCTGCTGATTTAATTGTAGCAAAGGGGACGTAACTCTTTTGCAATTTTATGTTGTTGATTGCAATGTACTTGTACGATTTAGGGCTTGACAAGATTTTTTGCGGGCCTGGCTCTGGGCTGAAGGAGTGGCCCCATGAAGGAAGCGTACCTCAGCGGCTAAAGCCGCATTGCAAATGGGCGGGTATGGCACGGCTGAAGCCGTGCCCTTAACAGAACCAGAACAGAGCTAGAGCAGAACTAGAGCAGAACTGAAACGGAACTGGGTATTCAACATCTTCTGAGTCCGGTCTCTTTCTTAGCGTCTTGATCTTCTGAAGTCTGGGGCTTCCGTCTGATCTTCTGAAGTCTGAGGCTTTTCGGAGGACGATTCTGAATTTATCTCCTAAGTTTTTAGTTGACACGCATTGAAGTCTCGGCATAATGTCCTAAGTTGTTAGGAGATGCGTCATGGGCGAGCAGGATAAAGAGGGTTTGACGAAGCTGGAGTTGCAGATCATGCAGGTGATCTGGCGGCGGGGCACGAGCAATGTGGGTGAGGTGCAGGAGGGGCTGGAGCAGCAGTTGGCTTACACGACGGTGCAGACGATGCTGAATATTCTGCACCGTAAAGGAAAGCTGAAACGGAAGCTGCAGGGGCGGGCGTATGAGTACAGCGCTACCGTCTCCGAGGCCAAGGCATTGAGCCATGCGCTGCGCGATGTGGTGGACCGCATGTTCGGCGGATCGAGCGAAGAGCTGGTGATGAGCCTGATCAAGAGCAAGCAGATCGATGCGAAGAAGATCGCGGAGCTGAGCCGCAGGCTCGAAGAGGCGGAAGAAGGCGGAGGCGAGCGATGAGCGGACTCGAAACGTTTGTGCTGGGATACCTGGTGAACTCGCTGTGGCAGGTTCCGCTGGTTTGCCTGGCGGGATATGGCTGCGCCCGGCTGGTTCGGCGGATGGGGCCGCAGGCGGAGCACTGGGTCTGGGTGACGACGCTGCTGATCGCGGCGATTTTACCGGCTTGCACGGGAACCGTTGCGTGGTTGCCGCATGGCTTTGGCTCCGGCGCTGCGGCTGCCGGAACCGTACAGGTTGAGATGGGAAGATTTACGCAGATCTCGGGCACAACGCTGCATCTGCCGCCGGGCCTGCGTCATGGCGCGGCGATCCTGTATCTGGGGCTGGTGCTCTTCTTCTGCGGGCGGCTGGTGTGGGGAGTCATCCAAAGCGCGAGCCTCTGCCGCGGATCGAAGAGGCTGGCGCTTGCGGGGGAGTGGGAAGCGATGTGGGAGCGGTGCTGCCGCGTCTTCGATGTAAACGATGTGGAGATTGCCAGCACGCCGAAGATCGCAGGCCCGTTGACGGTGGGTTTTCGACGGCGAACGCTGCTGGTGCCTGTCGATTTTCTGGAGACGGCGGAGGCGAGCGACGTGGAGGCGGCACTGGGGCATGAGCTGGCGCACATGCAAAGGCGCGACTTCGCCAAGAACGTGTTTTACGAACTGGTCGCGCTGCCGATGAGCTATCACCCGATGACGCGATGGCTGAAGTCGCAGATCAGGCAGAGCCGCGAGCTGGTGTGCGACGCGAAGGCGGCGGAATTTGTAACCACCAGAGAACTCTATGCACGATCCTTATTGCGGTTGGCGTCGATGATGCTGAACCAGACGCAGACCGTGAACATTCACGCCATCGGAATCTTCGATGCCAACATTCTGGAGAGGAGAATTATGAACCTGATGACGAAGCCAAGAGAGATGAAAGGATTGCTGCGGGTCGGATCGGCAGCGATATGCGTTGTGGTTGGAGTTGCGACTTGTGGGTCGGCGCTGGCGCTGCATCTGGAGGTGAATGAGCCGCCGCCTGCAACAGCGACTGCAACGACGCAAGCACCGAAGGGGCCGGTGAGGGTAGCAAGCGGAACCGTGGCCGGGGCTAAAATTAGCGGCCAAAATCCGACCTATCCTGCTGATGCGCGCAAGGCGCATGTGTCGGGTACGGTGGTTCTAGAGGCCATCATCTCCAAGACCGGGGAGATCACGAGTTTGCAGGTAACGAGCGGACCGGAGGAGTTGCGGCAAAGTGCGATGGATGCTGTGCGCACATGGCAATATAAGCCGTACCTGCTAAATGGAAATCCGAGAGCGGTAGAAACGACGATCAACGTCACCTATAACCTTGGAGGGTGATGGACCGGGACTGGAGGTTAAAAGAACATGGGCAGAAGCGCCTTAGAGAGGTTCTCCAGATGTAGTTTTGGTGATTCGAGCAAACGCAGATTCCCTTCGGGAATGACAAACAAAAGGCGGCCGCACCTGTTCCTTTTGGAAATGACAAACAAGGGAAGTTACACCTGAGAGAAAATAGCTGTCGTCGAGCATCAGGCTTTCTTGTCGTATAGGACAGGCTGCAAGTGTGATAATTTCAGCGGCAGGAGAGTCCTGAATGGCGCGAAGCGAAAGTTTTCAGTGCGATGTATGCGGCAGCCAGAAAAATCACAATGATCTTTGGTGGCTGGCGTGGACCGATTGCTTCGAGGGCATCAGCCCCGGTGACGACCAGCCGCTGATCAAGCTGACGCGATGGCAGCAGCGGCAGGCCCATGAAGAAGGCGTGAAACACCTGTGCGGTGCACGCTGCGCAGGCACCATGATCGACCGCTGGATGACGGCGCAGCATGAAGACCCCAGTGCGCACTGCGAGTCTGTTTAGGGGATTCGAGTGCGCCTCTCGCGATGAAACGGCAAGAAGCTTCGCTTAGGATGATATTTCTTCTTCATCAATCGAAGTGCTTGTGGCCATCCGTGGGGATCAGGGCTTGGAGGTCGTCGCCGGGGTCTGTTTATTGTCCGCGGGGGCTTTATTGTCGGTGATGTCCTGGCCGTTGTAGATGATGCGGCTGGTGGCGTGGAACTGTTTGTAGTCGGTGTATTTGACTATGGTGCGCAGGTGGACGTCCTGAGATAAGTAGCCGTTGCCGCCGTCGAAGTGGAGGTTGCCCTCGGCCTTGGTGTAGGTGGGGAACCAGTATTTTCCGTCAACCTGCTGATAGTAGGTGGTGTAAGGCGGGGAGAGGTCTTCGTGGCCCTTGCGCTTGTCGTCGGGGACCGACCTGCCGTTGACGAGGACGATCTGGAAGTCCTGCTGGTCGACCCAGACCTTGCCCTGGAAGTAGCGCTTCCCTTTTTCGAGGACTTTGGGCTTGGCGTCAAAGACATAGGTATCGATCTCGTCGATGTGCTGGCGGCCGAGGTAGGTGATGTCGTACTGGGGCAGGTCTTCGGTGGTGAGGACAAAGGGGAGACGGTGCTCGATGTCCTGGAAGTCGGCGGGGGACATCATGACGCGTTCGAGGGTGTTCTGGGGGGCGAAGACGACGTGCTCGTCGCGTTTGCCGCTGGAATCAAAGAGGATATCAGTGACCTGCATGTATTCGCCGTCGACCTTGTTGGTGTCCTCGGCGAGAGTGTCGACTTTGACGGTCTGGCGAAAGGTGTAGTTCTGACGGGCGATGTTGAAGACGGACTCGCGGGCCGCGAACTTGGTGATGATCTGCTGCGGGGTCATGTCTTTAGGCGGGGTGGGATCGAGTGGGCCGAAGCCTGCCGGTTCCTGCGCCGTGGCCATGGGAGTGACCGCGATTGACGCAAGGGTGAGGCAGAAGACTGCCAGCAGCGCGAAGAGGCTTGCAGAGGCACGAAGGCGAGGAGACAGCGTCATTTTGGCGAGAACTCCATGAAGAGGCGGGGCAACGGCAGCTTCCCCTCCCCTATCTAAACAATAGACGCTAAAAGTGAGGGTTGGTGATGTTGGGCTGGCTAAGTAACCTATGGGCTCTTCATTGGGGATGCCTCATCGGCATCCTGGGGCTGGGTGGCGCGGTGCTGTTGATGGGGCACGAGCAGCGGCTTCACGCAAAAGAGCAACGACGGGAACGCAGGATTCGCGAGGAGTTCGAGGCCTACGCCGGGCTCGATGCAGCGTTGCGCGGAGAGGATTTGCGCGGGCTGGCCAAGCGGGTGTGCCGGCTGGTGTCCAGGAAAAGTTCCTTCCAGCGGGTGGCGCTGTTGTCGGTGGATACAGAGGGGCGAATGCAGGCGGCGGGCAGCGTGGGGATCGAAGAGACCACAGTTCAAGAGCTTCAGGTCTGCGGCGAGAGCCTGATGGAAACGGGACCGGATGAAGTATCCACTCGCCTTGGCGAGAGGAGTTTCGCAGTTGTGCTGGGCAAAAGCGCCACCGATACCGGGTGCGGCCGGGCGATCATGATCCCGGTGCGGACCTCCGCGGGAGGGATGCGCGGCGTGCTGGCGGTGTGCGCAGACGGACTGATGAGCCTGCGCCGGCAGACGGTCGAAGAGACGATCGCGCCACTGGAGGCGCTCGCGGTAAAGCTGGGACGGGCCATCGAAAGCGCCGAAGCGATGGAACAACTGGAGCATGCTGAGAAGCTGGCGGGCTTTGGCATCGTGGCTAACGGGGTGGCGCAGGAGTTGAGCGATCCGCTGACGACGGTGCTTGAGTTTGCCGAGCAGATTGTGGAGACGGCGAAGGACGAGCGGATACAAGCCAACGCAAAGACCATTGTGAATGAAGCCTTGCGGATGCGTCAGACAATGCAGGGACTGGTTAGGTCCGAGCATTCGGAGACGCGCATCGATGAACCGGTGGAGCTTGTTGGATTGTTACGGGAACTGGCCGCCGAGTGCGAGGACAAGCTGGAGAGCCGCGGCATTCTGCTGGCGGTGGATGCGGAGGACGATGTACCGGCGGTGCGGGGAGATGGAGATGCATTGCGACAGGTATTGGAGCATCTCCTGAATAACTCAGCGCAGGCGATCGATTCGATCGAGGGCGACGCGGAGCGGGAGCGGGAGGTACGCGTTTCGGTGAGCCATGACGCGACGTCGGTGCAGATGATCGTGAGCGATACCGGGCCGGGCTTCGAGGAGCCGGGGCGAGTGTTCGATCCGTTTGGGCCGGGCCTGGGGATGGGGCTTGGAATCTGCTATGGGATCGTGCATGAGCATGGCGGGGAGATCCGCGCATTCAACCTGCATCCGTATGGGGCGGCGGTGATGGTGGAGCTGCCTTTGGGAGAGGTCTCGGCGCGGAATTTTTCCGGAGCCACGCGCGAGGTCGCTTAGGGAAAGTCTGATTAAGTCCCAATGACCCCTTAAAGGCTAAAGCCTCTTTTCATAGAGAGACTTACGGTGCGGCTGAAGCCGCGTCCCTTCAAAACCATGACTTGATCAGAGGTCGCTTAAAGCAAATTCAGAAAGATCGGGCTTTTGCTGTTCCTGACACGGCAAGATGCGTGGTTGTTCTAGTGTCTGGCAAGATACTTTTCGAGGTTTGAGAGCGGATTTCGGGAGTAGACTGACGCGATGAAGATGCTTGCCGGGTTACTTTTGGGATCGGTTTTGGGCGGGGTGACGTTAGCGCAGAGTACAGGGGTGGCTTCGCCAGAGGCTTCCGGTTTGGATGTGATCGCGGCTTCGGGCAAGCGTCCGATGACGTTCGCGGATCTGCAGCGGATGAAGCGGATCGACGATCCGCAGGTCTCGCCGAGCGGCAAATGGGTGATGTTCGCGGCAACCGATGTCGACCTGGCGGCGAATACCAAGGTAAGCCATCTGTGGGTGGTGCCGCTGAATGGCGGACACGGCGCGGCTTCGACCTCTTCAGAGAAGCAGGTGACGTTCTGGAAGGAGGGTGAGACCAACGGGCGCTTTTCGCCGGACGGCAAGCAGGTGGCGTTTGTGGCGACGGACGGTGCGACCGGGCACTCGCAGATCTTCGTGGCTTCGTGGGACGAGGCGGCGGGAACGCTGGGGACACCGAAGCGACTGACCAATGCAAGCACGGAGGCCGATGGACCGGTGTGGTCGCCGGACTCGCAGAGAATTTTATTTGTGTCGCGGGTCTATCCGGAGTGCAGCGATGAGGAGTCGTGGCTGGAAGAGGATGCCTGCAACAAGCGCAAGGACGATGCGGCGGCCGCGAGTCCGGTGAAGGCGATGATCTTTACCCATCTGCTGTACCGGCACTGGGACCACTACATCGGCGACAAGCGCAGCCATGTGATGGTGGTTTCTGCCACGGACGGCAATGCGGTGCGCGACCTGACGCCGCGGCGGGAGATCGGCGATGCCGAGGCTCCGGTGTTTTCGCTGGGCGGCCCGGTGGGCTATGCGTGGGCTCCCGACTCGAAGGAGATTGCGTATGTGACCAACCTTGACCCGGTTCCGGCGACGAGCACGAACAACGATGTGATCACGCTGCGGCTGGACGATCCGGGGGCGCGGGCGGTGAAGATTTCGACCTCGCCGGGCAGCGATGACGCTCCTGCTTATTCTCCGGACGGGAAGTACATCGCGTTCCGTTCGCAGGCGCGCGCAGGATTCGAGAGTGACCGCTTTCGGCTGATGCTGTTCGACCGGCAGAGCAAGGCGATTACGGAGATGCTGCCGAAGCTCGACAACTGGGTGGACGAGTTTACATGGGCTCCGAACTCGAAGACGATTTATTTTGCCAGCGGCGAGATGGGCGAGGAGAACATCCTGTCGACGCAGGTAGGGCTGCCTGAGGCGACTGCGGTGGCGAATAAAGCGGAGTATGGCGGGCTGCAGGTTTCGCGGGATGGAAGGACGCTTGTTGCGTCAGTGCAGACGGTGCGGCACCCTGCGGCGGTTGCCGCGATTGCGTTGAATGCCTCGGGTGGCGGCGGCGCGCCAGTGGTGCGTTTGACTCATCTGAATGACGCGCTGCTAAGATCGCTGGAGCTGCCGAAGATGGAGAGCTTCATCTTCCCCGGCGCGGGAAATACGTCGGTGCAGGGATTCATCATTCGGCCGCCGGGCTTTGATGCAGCGAAGAAGTATCCGCTGAAGTTCCTGATGCATGGCGGTCCGCAGACGGCGTGGGGCGATGCGTGGAGCTATCGCTGGAATGCGGAGTTGTTTGCCGCCGACGGATATGTGGTGGTGATGATTAATCGGCGCGGCTCGACCGGCTATGGGCAGAAGTTTGTCGACGAGGTGAGCGGCGACTGGGGCGGCAAGGCCTATGTCGATCTAATGAAGGGGCTGGACTATGCGGAGAGGCAGTATCCCTTTATCGACAAGACGCGGGAGTGCGCGCTGGGGGCGAGCTATGGCGGATACATGGCCGACTGGGTGCTGACGCACACCGACCGCTTCAAGTGCATCGTGACCCACGACGGCATGTACAACCCGCAGAGTGCGTATGGAACGACCGAGGAGTTGTGGTTCAATCAGTGGGAGTTTCGACCGTCGATGGCAAACGGCATGGTGGAACAAACGCGTCCCGCGTATCCGTGGGACTACTTCAACAAGCCGGCAAGCGAGGACCCGTTCCGCAAGTGGTCGCCGATGCTGTCGATTAAAAATGCAAAGACGCCTACGCTGATTATCCATTCGCAGAAGGACTTTCGGCTGGACGTGTCGGAGGGCTTTCAGCTCTTCACGGCACTGCAACTGCTGCATGTCCCCAGCAAGATGCTTTATTTCCCCGATGAGGGGCACTGGGTGCTGAAGCCGCAGAACTCACAGCTTTGGTACAAGACCGTGAATGACTGGTGCGATCAGTGGACGTATAGCGGGAAGTATTCGGCTGCGAACACTCTGTAGCGCAAGCTAACCATGAGACGCAGTGCCGCTACTCATTCGCTTTCGCTTAGGGTTGGAGGATGGATTAAGACAGCGTTGTTTATGACAACAGCAAAAGCCGTTCTTCTATGAGAAGAGGCGTCGGCGCATTCCTGCTGCGGCGAGCAGGCCTGTGCCAAGGAGCAGGATGCTGCTGGGTTCTGGAACCTGCGAGCTGAGATCGATGGCCAGGTAGTTTTCCTCATCCCGACCATCGGACCACGCAAAGTCACCGGAGGAGTTCAAGACCAGAACATCGACGGACCCAGAATGCAGATAGTCAGCAGGGTCAGGACCGGTATACAGTCCTATGTTGTCACCCAGGTAATTTCCGCCAAACACTTCATATCCATTGTTGCAGGATGCCCTGCCAAGGACAGACATCCCTGCGGATAAGACCGGAGAACATGGCGTTCCATTGTCGTAGGTCAAGCCTGGATCTGTAGTCGAGGCGTACCCTGCTCCTCCGGCGGTTTCGGCGAAGTAGATATGAAGGGAGTTATTGAAGGCAACGACTGTCCCTGAGGCGTCAATTCCTACGATATCCTGGCCATTGTCATCACCGAGATCGTAGATCTTATACGTATCGGCGTGTGCGGTTGAACAAAGAATGAGCAGAACAACTACGATGGCGATGCTTCCGAACAACTTGAAGGTTTGCATGGCTTCTCCTTAATAAGCTGAACTATGTGGGGAGCCCATGGGGAGGAGTGGAGCAACAGCTATGATGTTGCGAATAAGCTTAGGTCTTATCTGGCGATTTTTCTACATGCATAGAAATGCACAGTCGTGATGCATGATGGTGGAGAGGACGTGCGATGGCGTTTGCGAGACCGAAGAAGCGCGAGCCGGTGGGCGAGGCCGGGCTGTTTGAGTATGCCGTGGGCGTGCTGGCGCGCAGGATGCGGACGGTGCGCGATCTGCGCCGCTTGATGAAAAACCGCGCCGAGGAAGGTGAGGCCGGGGAGCGGGCGATGGACGCCGTGGTCGTTCGTCTGACGGAGCTGAAGTACCTGAGCGATACGCGGTTTGCGGCCGACTACACGCGGCTGCGCAAGGAGAATGAGAAGCATGGGCGGCGGCGGGTGCAACAGGACCTGATGCAGAAGGGCGTCCACAAAGAACTGGTGGCGTCTACGCTGGCGAAGGCGTATGACGATGTGGACGAGGTAGCGCTGGCTCGGGCGTATGTTGCGCGGAAGCGGATGAAGCAGCCGAGCGGGCCGGACGCGCCAAAGCAGACGGCGCGGGTGATGGGGAGGCTGATGCGGGCGGGGTTTTCTTCTTCGGCCATCTTCAAGGTGCTGCGGGAGTGGGATGTGCCTGAGGATTCGCTGGCGGGGCTTGAGGAAGATGACGCCGACGAGTATGCGGAGCGGCACGAGCCAGCGGCGGACTCGGATGCGTACGTCCGGCAGAACGATGACGACGATTGAGCGAGTTGTTGCCGTGGATTGGAGCGGCAGGGTGGATGCCGCGGGACAGCGGCGGCACATCTGGGCCGGGGTGTGGACGCGTGGCGTGGTGACACTGGAGGCGGGGCGCACCCGCGAGGAGTTGATGGAGTGGCTGGTGGCGCTGGCGCGGGAGACTCCGCGAATGGTGGTGGGGATCGATTGCTGCTTTAGCTTTCCGGCGTGGTTTCTCAAGGAGCATAGATGCGCTACGGTCTTCGATTTCTGGCGGCATGTGGCGGCGGGCCATGGCGAGCGCTGGCTGGCTCGGGAGTGCGAAGAGGTGAAGCGTGATGAGCGGTTCTGGGGCAAGCCGCATAAACGGCCAGCGCAGTTCTGCGGCGAAGGATTGCAGCGATCGATGCGGTGGACGGACATGGATAACAAGTTCGCTCCACAACTGCTGGCGAGGGATCCGGAGCGGGCGGCGAAGGTGAAGGGGATTACGCCGAAGTCTCCATTTCAGATTGGCGGCTCGGGCAGCGTGGGAACGGGATCGCTGCGGGCGATGCCGTTTCTGCTGAAGCTTCGGGAGGCAGGGTTTCGAGTGTGGCCGTACGAAGATGCTGTTCTTGGCGCGAAGAGGCCGCAGCCGTTGCTGGTGGAGATGTATACGCGGCTGCTGACGGGCGCGGTGGCGAAGAGTAATCCTGCGGCGCGAAAGGCTTATCTGGCGGCGAAGAAAAAGACGGATGAGGCTTATGTTGGGTTGTCGCGTGGGGTGATGACGAAGGCGCTGGGGAGTGAAGATGCGTTTGATGCTCTGGTTTGCGCGATGGAGATGGTGCGGTATCAGTGTGAGTTTGCAAGATTGCGGGCTACAAACGATGAGGCGCTGAAGCTGGAGGGGATTACCTGGCGGCCTGGAGTACAGGAGTGATGAATCTGCTGGGCTTGAGTGGTGAATCAGGCTGATAAACTTTTAGCTATATGGAATATCGTTCGGGAAGCCAGATTCGGGAAGACTTTTTGCGGTTTTTTGAGACCAAGGGGCACCGCCGCGTGCACTCTTCTTCGCTGGTGCCGGCGAACGATCCAACGCTGCTGTTTACCAATGCGGGGATGAATCAGTTCAAGGACGTCTTTCTGGGTGCGGAGAAGCGCGAGTATTCGCGGGCGGCCAGTTCGCAGAAGTGCGTGCGCGCGGGCGGCAAGCATAACGATCTGGAGAACGTCGGCTTTACGCGGCGACACCATACCTTCTTCGAGATGCTGGGCAACTTCAGCTTTGGCGACTACTTCAAGAAGGACGCCATCGCCTATGCGTGGGAGCTGCTGACCTCGCCGGAGTGGTTTGGCATCGATAAGTCGAAGCTGTATGTGACGATCTTCGAGGGCGACGATGCCGTGCCGCGGGATGCCGAGGCTTATCAGTTCTGGCTCGATGTGGGCGTTCCGGCGGAGCGCATCTTCGAGATGGGCGCGGCGGACAACTTCTGGGCGATGGGCGATACCGGGCCGTGCGGGCCGTGCTCGGAGATATATTACGACCTTGGCATTGCGGCTTCGGAGACGGGTGAGGACCTGCCGTTCCCGAAGGACGAGCAGCGGTATGTCGAGATCTGGAATTTGGTTTTCATGCAGTTCGACCGGAGC
>NZ_DATKQC010000366.1:0-5233 GCF_035532915.1 Edaphobacter sp. | reverse complement strand
GAAGGCCGCGGCACGCAAGCGCGGCGAAGACATCATCGACTTCGGGATGGGCAATCCCGACGGAGCGACGCCCAAGGCAATCGTCGACAAGCTGATCGAAGCAGCACAAAAGACCGCAACCCATCGCTACTCGCTCTCGCGCGGCATCCCACGGCTGCGCAAGGCCATCTGCAACTGGTATAAGACCCGCTACGACGTCGATCTCGATCCCGAGACGGAGGCGATCGTCACCATCGGCTCGAAGGAGGGCATCGCCCACCTTTGCCTCGCCGTGCTGGACGACGAAGACACCGTCGCCGTGCCGAACCCGAGCTATCCGATCCACATCTTCGGGCCGGTCATCGCAGGGTCGAAGGTGCAGAGCATTCCCGCTGCAGACGGCGACGCCGACACGCTGCTGGCGCAGCTCGAGTACGAGTTGCCGAGGATGCAGCCGCGTCCGAAGCTGCTGATCCTGAACTTTCCCTCGAACCCGACAGCCCAGTGTGTGGAGCTTTCGTTCTTCGAACGCATCGTCGCGCTCTGCAAAGAACTCGGCATCTACATCATTCACGATCTGGCCTATGCGGACATCGTCTTCGACGGCTATCGCGCGCCCAGCGTGCTCGAGGTTCCCGGCGCGAAGGACATCGCGGTAGAGTTCTTTACCCTCTCGAAGAGCTACAACATGCCCGGTTGGCGCGTAGGCTTCATGGTTGGCAACCCGAAGCTGGTGGCGGCGCTCGGTCGCATCAAGAGCTACTTCGACTACGGCACTTTCACGCCGATTCAGGTCGCGTCGATCGCCGCGCTCGAAGGACCGCAGGATTGCGTAGCCAAAATCCGCGACACCTACAAAGCTCGCCGCGATGTTCTGGCTCCGGGGCTGAATAAACTTGGCTGGCCAGTCGATCTGCCCAAGGCAAGCATGTTTGTCTGGGCGAAGATTCCTGAGCAGTACCGCAATCTGGGCTCGGTCGAGTTCTCGAAGAAGCTGCTGGCCGAGGCAAAGACTGCTGTCAGCCCCGGTATCGGATTCGGCGAGCACGGCGACGGCCATGTGCGCTTCTCGCTGATCGAGAACGAAGAGCGCACACGTCAGGCGCTGCGCGGCATCAAGCAAATGTTCAAAGCAGGCTAAGCTAATTCGCTTCTAGATGCGTTTCAGGTACGCCTTCGCCTCTTCCAGTTCAGGGAAGAGGCGTTCTTCTGCCTGAAACTCCCGCGAGTGGACGCAACGCCGTCCAGCCTTGACGCGGACCGGATGCTTCAGGTGAAGCATCTCGTGGTACAGCAGATATTCAACGGCGCAGCGTGGTGTGTCCGGCCGGTCGAAGACGCGGCTGACCACAATCGTATTGTGCGCAGCGTCATAGTGGCCCAACATGCGGCGAGCATGGTGAGCGCTCCACGTAAGCGTGGGCCGTCCAAGCAGGCCGTGAAAGAACCGCGTATTGAGCGACTCGAAGACCTCATCGAGATCGTAGTGATGGCCGACCGAGGTAAGGATGCGCTTGCGCCCACGCGTCTGGCGAATATGCTCGGCCTGCCGCGAAACCGCCTCCGACGAGACATGACGCCGGTAACGGTCGGCATGGATGGGAGCGATGGGCTTTTTGTAGAGCTTGGCCAGCAGGATATGCGCGATGGCGCGATGAACGGATTCGGGAGCCGACTCCAGCAGATCGGACAGCCGAACATGAAGCTGGCCTTCGCGCAGGCGAATGGTAGTGTTCAGTGAAGTGAAGCGGCGAAAACGAATATCAAGCGGAGGAATGGGAGCCCGCGGGCGAAGGTCTCGATACTGCTCTTCAAAGATGGGGATGAGTGCGGAGGACATACGCTTACTAAAAGGTTAACACGTCCGCAGGCGAAGGTTTAACCGCGATTTGCACGCATGAAGCCGATTGGGAACCCTCTCAGCGAGGAATATCGATGGGACCGTTCTTTTCTTCTTTGGCTGGCGGATGAGCGGCAAACCAACTCTTCTGGCTGGCGATCATTTCGGTCGTATCTTCACGCAGATCGCGAATCGCTTCGAGCGCGAGCTTGCGCGAGACGTTGTAGGCTTCGTCGTCCGGTGGGGATTTGAGGCTGGACGACCAGCGATCCGTGGCTTCGAGCAACTTGGGCAGAGATTTGCGAACGTCGCTGTGGCGCGTACCGTAGTCGTCGAGGTTGGCTTCTAACTCGTCGGCAATCGAGGTGAACTGCTCCAGAAGATCGTGCGCATCCTGTTCTCGGCCGGGACGTCGGGGATGAGCAAAGAGGCCCTGAATGGCGGCGGAACGGTCATCGAGGAATTTGACGAAGACGAGCACACGATCACCGGGGAAGTAAGCCGACTCGCGCAACTGCTCGACCTCCGCATTGGACAGAGCATCCTCATTCGCCTGCGCGCGCAGCGGCGGGTGGAGAGCGAGGAGGATGAGAGCGAAGCATAGTCGTCGCAGCATTCTGTCCTAATGGTTGAAGACCTGGTTAAGGATCTGGTCCTGAACTAGATCGAGTTGCTTGAGCGTCGCTTGGACAGTGGTGCGATCGTCTTCGGACGCAAGGTGCAGCGCCTGAGCAAGGCGGAGCGTGGTGTGATGCATCAGCATCTCGGCATTCTTCAGCCGCTTGGTGTTCTGTTCCAGATTGACCTGGATGAGATGAGCGTAGCGGTTGATCTGTTTGAGCGTCGCGCTGGCCTGATCGTCGTCGCCGTCAGTCATCTCCTTTACCGCCAGCTCCGTCATGGTGTGGACGAGCTGGGTGTAAAGATAGCACTGATCGCGAGGATTGGCCTGTTCGGCGCGCAGTTCAAGCTGGCCTAGGGTTTGAGCGTCAGGAAGTGTTTCGTCGATGGCAGCGTGAACCGGCGGGGCAAGGAGCAGAAAGAGTGCGGAGATGACGAGAAGAGCGGAAAACCTTGCTATAGATTTCATAACGCACCTCGAAGGGAGCGCTTATCTGCGATCTACCGCGTGTGATCGAGTGTGACAAGACGGTGGCGGGCCTGCCACTCCTCGTTGGGAAACTTGCCGTTCGCCACAGAGAGAAACTGCTTGTACAGGTCGCGAGCTTCCATGATCTGATGCAGTTTGTCGTGCGCGGTCGCCGCCAGAAACAGGGACGACGGGGACTGTGGCAGCACTTTATCACGAATAGCTAACGCTTGCAAGCAAGTCGTCGGATCGTCGTTAGCCGAAGCCGCAAAGGCAAGGTGACTGGCAGCGAGACCAAGGTCGTCCTTGGTGGGAAAGGCGGAAGGACTGCTGGTCGTGCGCTTGAGCATCGACTCCGCCTCGGCGAACTGGCGCAGGTGGATGAGGGCGTCGGCGCGGTCTGTGACCAGCGTCGGGTCGTTAGGGAAGTCGTTGGTCAGCGTCGCGTAGAGCGGTGCGGCCTTCTCAAACTGGCTGTTGCTGCTGTAAAGATGCGCCAGCATGCGGGTAATTCCCGCGTCGGCGGGGTTGGCGGCGTGTAGCTTTTCAATGAGCGGAATAGCCTTGTCCGGCTGGTTCTGAGAGTCGTAGAGGCTGGCCAGTTGAGCGTTAAGGGTGGGATCGTTCGGATCTTTGCCGAGCGCCGCGGTCAGCAGGGCCTCGGCCTGATCGGCTTTCTTCTCGCGCTCCAGAAGGTGAACCAGGGCAGCGGTAGCGGTAGCATTCTGAGGGTCGGCGCTCAGCAGCCGGCGGTACGCGGCCTCCGCCCCGGGAAGGTCGCTGGAGGCTTCGGCGAGTTCGCCCGAGAGGATGATGTCGTCCGGCGTCTCCGGGGAGGTCTTCATCGCCTCCAGCAGTTCGTTGCTGGCATCAGCGGGGCGAGTGGCCTGATCGAGCCGGGCAAGAGCGCGCCAGGCTCGGGCCTTGAGCGCGGGATCGGCGGAGGGGGTCAGCGTGGTGGCCGTCAGCAGTTCGGCGCGGGCCTGATCGTGCTGGCCGGTGCGCGCAAACAGAAGGCCGAGCGAGAGATGCGGCTCGAAGTACTTGGGATCGGCGGCAGCGGCGCGGCGATAGGTGTCGGCGGCGTTCGAGGTCTGATCGAGCGACTCCTGTGTGAAGCCAAGGTCGTAGAGCAGATGGGCATCGCTGGGATACTTAGCGGCGAGGTTCGTCAGCAGTTTGAGCGCGACAGGGAAGTCGTGCTGGTCGAGCGCAGCGTTGGCCTGAGCGCGAAGGGGGTCCTGGTCCGATTGGCTCTGCGGCTGGGAAGCGGTTGTGTCGGTAGTCCCGGCGGGGAGCTGGGCGCGGAGCGAACTGATGGAGAGGAGTCCAAAAAATATTACAGATGCCGCGACCGCGAAACGGCGGGGGCGCAGTATGGTTCGGCTGGTTCTCTGGTGTGTCGGCTTCGGCATCGTGGTACTCCCTCTCCTATCTTAAGGGACTCACAGACTTTGAGCCGTTCGAATAGAATGCAAGCTTCAGCATGATTACAAAAACGCAACCAAAGCGTATCAATACGCCGCGCCAGGTTCTCTTTGCCAGCATGGTTGGCACGACTGTCGAATTTTTCGACTTCTACATCTATGCCACGGCTGCGGTGCTGGTCTTTCCCCGGCTATTTTTTCCGGGGTCGGATCCGGCTACTGCCATGCTGGAGTCGCTGGCCACCTTCGGCATCGCGTTTCTTGCGCGTCCCATCGGTTCGGCGCTCTTCGGCCACTTTGGCGACCGCATCGGCCGCAAGCGAACGCTGGTGCTCGCTCTATCTACGATGGGCCTTTCGACCTTCGCCATCGGAATTCTGCCGTCGTATCGCCTCATCGGGCTGGCTGCGCCTTTGCTGCTTGCGCTCTGCCGGTTTGGGCAGGGCATTGGGCTTGGCGGCGAATGGGGCGGCGCAGTGTTGCTTGCGGTGGAGAATGCTCCGCCGAACAAACGCGCTCTTTATGGCATGTTTCCGCAGCTCGGCGCTCCGCTTGGCTTTTTGCTTTCGGGAGGAACGTTCCTTCTGCTGTCGCGCTGGCTTACCGACAGTCAGTTCTTCGCCTTCGGCTGGCGACTGCCTTTCATTGCCAGCTCGGTGCTGGTGCTATTGGGACTTTATGTTCGCCTGACCATCACAGAGACGCCGGTGTTTCAGGCTTCAATCAAGAACGCGGAGCCGGTTGGCGTGCCGATGTTTACCGTTCTGCGGCGACATACGCGTGCGCTTGTGGCGGGGATTCTGGTTTGCCTCGCGACCTTCGTTCTGTTTTATCTGATGACGGTGTTTGCGCTGTCGTGGGGAACAACCGCACTGCATTACAGTCGCGGCAGCTTTC
>NZ_DATKQC010000365.1:0-8355 GCF_035532915.1 Edaphobacter sp. | reverse complement strand
CCATCCGAGCAGGAGATTGCGGGTCAGATGGAGTTGAGCCTGGCGGAGTATCAGCAGTTGCTCGGCGATCTGAAGGGGTTGGAGATCGGTAGCTTGCATGTGGAGCGGTCGGAGGATTCAGGCGATGAGGAGCTGGCATATATTCCCGGGCCTCCTGACGAAGATCCACTGTTTCGTTGCCTGAAGGGTGAGATGAAGCAGCGGCTGGCAGACGCGATCGACGAACTGCCCGAGAAGGAACGGATGGTACTGACTCTCTACTACTACGAGGAGCTGACCATGAAGGAGATCGGGCTAACGCTCGGTGTGGTGGAGTCGCGCGTCTCGCAAATCCACTCTTCTGCTGTCCTGCGGCTGAGGACCGCGCTTGCAGGCCTTCGCTCTATTGATTCTTCCAAAGCTGGAAAGATCTCCAGTGGAAGACGGCAAGCCTCGTGTTGATACTACATCGACGATATTGAGCGCATTCAAACACAAACCTAAAGAGGCGAATCATGGGAAAGCAGCTTGAACAGGGAGATATCGATGCACTCTTCGCAGCAGCCGGAGCAAATGCTGCGACACAGACAGCGGCGGAAGGAGAGTCAGCTCCGCTGGAAACCTACAACTTCAGCAGGGCAGGACAGATCAGCAATGAACAGATGCGCGCCATTAGTACAGTGAACGATTTATTTGCGCGCAACCTGATGCACACGCTTGGAGCATGGCTGAGGACGCCGCTTCGGATCAAGCTCGTAGCGGGCGAGCAGTTGCCGTTCAAAGAGTTTCTGGAGCGGCTCTCGATCCACACTTTTGTATGTTCGCTTCGGTTGGAGCCGCTGGGCGCCGTTGGCCTGTTGGAACTTGAATTTGCGATTTCGTCGCCGATCGTCGATGTCCTGCTCGGCGGCGTCGGTGAGGCATGGTCGGTGCGCGAGTTGACCGATATCGAGGAAGCTATTCTTACCTCGGTTGTGCAGCTTGCCGTGCAGGAGCTGAACCTTGCCTGGCAATCGGTTGGCCTCGAGTTTGTGCTGGAGAAGCGTGAGACGGATGCCGCTGTCGCGCGAATGATGACTCCGGGAGAGCGGACGTTGTGCGTGAGCTTCGAGGCGAGGATGCCGGAAGCGCAGGGAGTAATTAATCTCTGTCTGCCCGCGGTGGTGCTCAATGCGATCCTGCGGCGGCTGATCGCGGAAGGAGACCGCCCGCGCCGGCGATCGAAAGAAGCGCACATGCAGATAAGAAATCTATTGGGACAGGTCAGCATGGGAACGTTGTTGCAGCTTCCACAGATGCGGCTCCGAGCAAGCGATGTCGCGGCGCTCGTACCTGGTACAGTGCTGCGGCTTCCAGTCCCAAAGACCGCGTCGGCCGAGTTACGCGTCGGTAAGCTGCATCTTGGGAGCGCCTATCCCGTGCGAACCGGAGAACATCGTGGAGCGCAGATCGAGGTTGATTTTGTTGGCGGACATGTTGCGCAGTCTTTGAATGGGCAGGCAGATAACGTAGTGTTGAGCGTGAATTAAGCGAGGGGCGAGAGATGGGGAACGAGATGAGTACAGAGGAAGCAGCACGAGCCGAAGCGATAGGGCTCTTGTGCGATATCGAGTTAGATGCGTCACTGCAGTTTGGCTCACGAGAGATGCCGCTGCGAGAGGTGCTCGAGCTTGGTCCGGGAGACGTGATTGAACTGGACCGGCATGTATCAGAACCGGTCGACCTTGTGATCGGAGATCGGATTGTCGCTCGCGGTGAAGTGGTGATTGTAAGCGGAAATTTCGCGCTTCGAGTTACGGAAGTTGCAACGCCGCAGTTGCGGCTGGAGAGCATACGATGCCTTTTCTAGATAGAAGAAACAATAGCCGGACGGCCGATACTTCCCTCTTTGGAGAGGATCGATATAGTACGGCAGTTTTGCCGGAACAGCAGTTGAACGGCATCGGTTTACCTGAAACGCTCGCCCAGGTTCAGCGTCACCTTTGTGGCTCTGCAGATTGCGCAGGCGGATGGACGATGCCGTGGCGCAGTCGCCGTCGGCCGGTGTTTGAGGAACAATGGGGTTGCAGCGGGCGCTGCGTGTTAGCGATGGTGCGAGACGCGCTGCGACGAGAGATGGGGGACAGAACGTCGGCAACAACGTCGGCCCTGCATCACCATAGAGTGCCGTTGGGACTGTTGCTGCTCTCGCAGGGCTGGATCACGCATCCGCAGTTGCGGCGGGCGCTGGAGGCGCAGCGGCAGAATGGAACAGGACGGATTGGCGAGTGGTTGATTGCCGAGTGCGGTCTTGAAGCCGAGCAGATTACCCGAGGCTTGAGTCTGCAATGGAGCTGCCCGGTCCTCAGCGTCGAGGGATTTTCGCCTGAGGCGATGGCGCTGGTCATGCCGGAGATCTTTGTTGAGCGATTCGGGTTGATGCCGCTGCGAATCGCCGGCGGACGCATCCTGTACGTTGCCTTCGAGGATCATCTCGATGCTTCGGCTTCGCTGGCGATTGAGCGGATGACGGGGCTCAAGGTTGAGAGCGGCATCTTGAACGAGGTACAGTTCAGGGCTGCGCAGAGCAGGCTGCTCGAGTGTGATCGCGTGGAGGTGAAGATCGAAGCAGTTTCAGATGCGGACACGCTGGCAGGTAGAATCACTGCAATTCTGGAGCAGAAGCAGCCGGTGGCTTCTCGGCTGGTGAGGCTGCACCATTACTACTGGTTGAGATTGTGGCTGGAGAATGGCGCTGTAGGCAAACCGGGTAAGTTTCCCTTCAGCGGCGAGGACATGGGTGACTATGTCTTTACCGTCGGCGCACAAGGCTGAATTCGTTTTGCATCCGGGCACGAAAAAGAGGGCCGATTGGCCCTCTTTTTTATTGCCGTCGGTAACGGTTTACTGCGTAATCATGGTTGCAGAAGCGGACTCTGTCGTTCCCAGGGTGGATGAGGCGGCTGCGCGATCGGCGTCACGATCGGGGCCAAGGCCCAGCTTGATAATGGCGCGGGAGTCGGGGACCAGCTTGGTCTGCCAGCCGTTGTCTGACTGATACTTCTGCATGGCGGCCGAGGTGCTGGTATCCCAGTGGCCAGAGGGATCGGTTAGATAGCCAGATTTAACCAGCGCGGTCTGAATCTGAACGGCGCGGCCATCGTCGATGGAGCGTTGACCCACCGTTCGAACGGATGCCTTGCTGTGTTTGCTATGACTGCGGGTGTGAAACAGCCGGTGATGCGATGTAGGACCGCGTCGGGCGTGAATGACAGCAACACCGGGAATCGCGATAGCAAAAACGAGACCAGCGCATAGGGCGAGTTGAGTAAACCTCATGGAGCAAAACCTCAAACTTCAGTATGGAATGGACGAAGCTCTGTTTCTATTCATCGTCTGATCAGGGTATCCCGAGAGTAACCGTTTCACAATAGGAATGATATTCCCCATAAGCGGTACTTTTGGCGGGCTATCTGGACGAAAATGCAGGAAGCGGTTCTTTTTGGGAAAATTGTTCTTAAAGTCTGTCTAGAAAACTGAAGGCTTGCACAGATCACAGCGATCGGAGCTAGACAACAGCAAGAACAAACGCAGGATAAAGGCTTTCTCGCATTTTACAAGCTTCTTAATTAAAGAAGGGGACACCGGTTCGGCGTCCCCTTCTGGGTTGCGACTGCGTTTTACGGAAGTGTTCCACCGATGTAAGAGTTACCGGCGTTCTTCTGCATGGGGAAGTGGACAACAAATACGACATCGTCCTTGGATTTGAGAGTGGAGACGATGGCCCTGTAGCTGGCCTCGTCCGTCACAGGCTTTTTGTTGATCGCGGAGATGATCAGGCCTTTGCCCAGACTGATCTCATCGGCGAAGGAACCGGGGCGAACGCTTGTGATCATGACGCCGCGGCTGATCCCCGTCTTGGAGGCAACATCCGGAGGAATAGCCGAGACAGTGATGCCGAGGGTGGTTTGCCCGACGTCTGACGGCTGTGGAGAGGAGTTATCGTCCCCGCCTCCAAGAAGATCGGCATAGGTTTGAGCGCGGTCGCCGATGACTACATTGGCAACCCCCTGCTTTCCGTTGCGGATGTAGCCGAGTTTGATGGATGTGCCAATCGGCCGAGCTGAGATGTCGCTTACAAGGTCGTCGCCGCCCTTGATGGAGCGCCCATCGATGGAGACGAGGATGTCACCCGGTTCGATGCCAGCCTTGGCCGCGCCCCTGCCGGGGACAACCGTGCTGACGATCACGCCGTTGGTGAACCCGTACATGCGGTTGACGGCGGAACTGACAGCGGGCTGGAAGCTGACGCCGATCGATCCGCGAACGACCTTGTGGGTCGGCCCGATGAGCATGTTGTAGATCTTGGCGATGGTGTTCGACGGCATGGCGAACCCGAGGCCGATCGATCCCATGGATTGGGTGTAAATGGCGGTGTTCATGCCGACGACCTGGCCGGCCATATCGACCAGCGGGCCACCGGAGTTGCCCGGGTTGATGGCGGCATCGGTCTGAATGAAGCGCTGGAACTGGCTCTGATCGATGTTGTTCGGACCGCTTTCGGGGATGGAGCGGTCTTTGGCAGAGATGATGCCAGCGGTCACGGTCTTGGAGAGATTGTAGGGGCTGCCGATAGCGAGCACCCAGTCTCCGACCTGTGCTCCGTCGGAGTTGCCGAGCTTGATGGTGGGCAGCGGCTTGTCGGTGTCAATCTTGATGACCGCGATATCGGTATCCTTATCGACGCCTACGACGTGAGCGGGGTGGCCTTCGAAGCTGTCCTGATCGTCGGGATCGGTGGAGAGCTTGACGTAGATCTTGTCGGCCTTGTCAACGACGTGGTTGTTGGTGATGATGTAGCCGCGGGGATCGACGATAAAGCCGGAGCCGAGCGCGCGACGTTCGCCGCTCATCTGTCCGCCTCCTCCGTCATCATCGCCCTGGCCACCGCCCTGGCCGCCGAAGAAGCGGTTAAAGAAGTCCTGCATGTCACCCTGGCCCTGACCTTGCTGCTGGTCGTCGTCGCCGTCCGGGTTCTGCTGCTGCATACTGCGGCGCCCGCGCTTGTTGGCGGATTGCTTGGGAATCTCTTCGGTATTGATGTTGACGACTGCCGGGCCGACTTCCTTGACGATCTGGGAGAAGCCGTTGGAGAGCGCAACTGGGGAGGGAATGACGATGGGCTTGGCGTCAGAGGTGTCGACCTTGTCTTGTTCCTTGCCGCTGACGTTTTGCGTGAGAACAGAACCGACAAGGATTCCGATGGAGAGGGTAGCGAGGAGGGTGAAGGTCGTTGTGAGGCGGTGGGTGCGCATGCGATCCAGCAGGCTCGGAGAAGGGTTATTTCGTATGTCCATTAGAAAGTCTGACCTCTTTTCGTGCGTTTCCGTTGCGCCCGTCCGGTGCATCGGGCGAAAGTCTGAGTATAGTCAATTGTTTCAGATGCCCTTCCCGGTTAGAGGGCATCAGGGACTTCACAGTTGTTTAGACGACAACAAGGTACAAAGGTGTACCGCGCTGATGCGCGGCGCGGCATTTCGATTCCGCAGAGTTGGTTCGATGGATGCTGTCAACTCTCCTCTCCTCGCGAATCCGTTCAAAGGTGCGTCGAGCTTCGGTTAAAAGATGCCTGTCGGGCTCGATGAGAGGATTCCTTAGAGGGTACCCCCTCCCCTACTTCTACTGCAAAGTCTTGTATCTAAAGGACTTAAAATGTAAAGTCTTGTTTCTAAAAGACTTAGGCCCAGCGTGAAGCCGGGCCTGTGATTTTTCTCTACCTGTATTAAATGGTAGCAGATCGATGGAACTCATCTACAACGCCTATCTTCTTTATTTTCTGAATGTTGCCGGTATCTGGACTTGACAGCATTTTTAGGGAACAAGCATGTCTAGCGGGTGAAGAGATCTTTGACCTGCTGGATGAAGACGTCGCGGCCCATGTCGGAGATGGCCTCGGTGAGTGGCAGCTCCTTGGGGCAGGCTTGCACGCAGTTCTGGGCGAAGCTGCACTCCTGAATGCCGCCGTCGCCGGCGAGGGCGCGGAGGCGCTCTTCTTTAAGGACGGAGCCGCTTGGATCTATATTAAAGAGCTTTACCTGAGCGAGGGTGGCTGCGCCGACGAAGTTGGTGACGTCGTTGAACTGGGGGCAGACCTCCATGCAGATGGTGCAGGAGATGCAATTGGAGAGCGGGTAGCGCTGCTCCTGAATTTGAGGAGCCTGGCGTGGCCCGGCTCCCAGATCGTAGGAGCCGTCGATGGGCACCCAGGCCTTGACCCGCTTGAGGTTCTCGAAGAGGACGCTGCGGTCGACGGCGAGGTCGCGGACGACGGGGAACTTGGAGAGGGGAGCGAGGGTAATGGGCTGGTCCTGGTTTGGTCCGCGGAGCTTGTCGACCAGGGCGGAGCAGGCCATGCGGGCCTTGCCGTTAATGAGCATCGCGCAAGAGCCGCAGATCTCCTCGAGGCAGTTGGAGTCGTAGGTGATCGGCGTGGTCTGCTTGCCGGAGACGTCGACGGGATTGAGCGCGATTTCGCCGAGCAGCGAGGTGATGTTCATGCCGGGGCGGTAGGGGACCTCGAACTTCTCGGTGGTGGCGGGGGAGTTCGGGTTGGACTGACGTTTGATCTCGACTTTGATGCTCTGTGCCATGCAAATGCTCCCGTAAGCCCCGGAACTCTCCCTACGCCTTCGACGAGTAGAGAGTGTGGAGGCCTTTCTTGCTATAGATTTCATTCGCCGGCAGGTGGAGCGGACTCAGGCGGTGCTGCCTGTCTGCTCCTTGTTTGTGATTGCTGCGGCGATGCCCTAATGATGGCCGATCGGCTGATGAGGTCTTGACCTCAGGGCCTTCTGCCGGTTGTTCTGACGAATGTTGTACACAAACATATACGTGATGAAGCAAGCGAATATGAGTGCAAGGACGAGATAGACAACGTGTATGCCTGACATGTCCGGTTAGATGGCGCGTGCGGGATTTTAGGCGATACGTCGGTCGCGAAAGAGAGCATACCCCAGGGGCTAAAGCCCCCGTTTTGCTGGCATCAGAGAGGCCCAAGGCTGAAGCCTTGGGGTACCTAGAGGCCAGAACAAATCTGATCGTCTCGAAAACAGAGTTCGTCATGATGCCTCCTCTCTTTTGTTAGGCGGTGGCGCCGTAGTGGCGCGGACGGGGTGGAAGGTGGCTGATGTCTACGGCTTCGAACTCGAACTTTGGTGCGTTGCCGTCGAAGCTGGCTTTGGTCGTTTTGAGGAACTTTTCGTCGTTGCGGTCGGGGAAGTCGGGCTTGTAGTGGGCTCCGCGGGACTCGTCGCGGAGGCGTGCGCCCTGGACGATGACGCGGCCGAGCTGGAGCATGTTGTAGAGCTGGCGGGTGAAGGCGAAGCTGGTGTTGGCCCACTGGCTCTTGTCGGAGAGGTTGACGTTGCGATAGCGCTCGAGCAACTCGACGATCTTGGCGTCGGCTTCGTCGAGGCCACTGTTATACCGAATGATGGTGGCGTGCTTGGTCATGGTCTCGCCCAGCTCACGCCATAGCTTGAATGGGTTTTCGGTGCCGGGGTTGTTGAGCAGGAGATTGTTGCTCTCCTTTTGGCGCTGGAGTTCGGCGGCGTGGCCACCGTCGCCTTCCTGTGCAGGCAGTGACTTGGCGTAGGCGAGGGCTTGCGGGCCGGCGACGAAGCCTCCGTAGATGCAGGAGAGCAGGGAGTTGGCGCCGAGGCGGTTGGCTCCGTGGATGGAGTAGTCGGCCTCGCCCGCGGCGAAGACGCCGGGGATGTTGGTCTGCTGGTTGAAGTCGACCCAGAGACCGCCCATGGTGTAGTGCATACCGGGGAAGATCTTCATGGGGACCTTGCGGGGGTCGTCGCCGACGAACTTCTCGTAGATCTCGAGGATGCCTTCGAGCTTGTTCTGGGCGGCGGGCGGAAGGTGGGAGACGTCGAGGTAGACCATGGGCTGGCCGTCGATGCCCATGCCGTGCTCGTAGACGACCTTGAAGATGGCCCGGGTGGCTACGTCGCGGGGTACGAGGTTACCGTACTTGGGATACCACTCTTCGAGGAAGTACCAGCGGTCGCCTTCGGGGATGGATTGCGCGGCGCGCTTGTCGTTCTTATCCTTGGGGACCCAGACGCGGCCGCCTTCGCCGCGGGCCGACTCGGACATGAGGCGGAGCTTGTCTTCGCCGGGGATGGCGGTGGGGTGGACCTGGATGAACTCGCCGTTGGCGTAGAAGGCTCCCTGCTGGTAGAGGGCGGATTGAGCGGAGCCGGTGCATACCACGGAATTTGTAGATTTGCCGAAGATGGCTCCGTTGCCGCCGGTGCAGACGATGATGGCGTCTGCGGGGAAGGTGCGGGTCTCCATGGTGCGGAGGTCCATGGCGCAGATGCCGCG
>NZ_DATKQC010000364.1:0-9290 GCF_035532915.1 Edaphobacter sp. | reverse complement strand
CATCGTTGCAACTCTTCACCATTCACACCGCGGACCTAGGGGCTTATGCCGGAACAAAAGAATCAAAATGCTCGCACAAATCGAGTCTTCAAGAGCCTGCATAAGCCTCTCACCTACCTGGGGGTCGAGCGCACACTGTTTTACTTCGTGTGCGTGGGCGCTGTAAGCGCCTTCAATCTCTTCAACAGCATTCTGGGCGGCATCGCCGTCTTTATCGGCGGATTCGCATTCGGTCACTGGGTTACAAACAGCGACCCGGCATTCCTTCGCATCCTTGCGAAGTCCGAGCGATACAAACTTCGCTATGACGCCGCCAAGCAACAAGTTCCACGTGTGGAGGTGCGCTGATGTTCCGACTCGATAAAGTCATCAAGCCATGGAGAGAGAGTGCGTCCCTCAACGACCACATCAACCTGTATGGCTTCTGGAATGAGACTAGCTTCCTGACCAAGAGCGGCGACGTGGGCATGATTCTGAGTATTCCCGGCGTGGACTACGAGAGTCTTGACCACGCGGAGCAGGAGTACGCGGTAAAACGGTTGGAATCCGCGCTTAAAGCCTTCGGTCCCGGCTTTCACGTCTACCAGTACCTCTTCAAATCGAACCGTCCCGATATTCCATTTGCAAGCTATGACGACCCGGTCGTAGAGGCCGCCACCGATCAGCGGCGCCAGTTCTTCGAGGGCAAGCGAGACCACCTCTATCAGGTCGAAATCTTCTATGCCATCGTCCTCGAAGGGCCGCGGTCCAAAAGCGGCATCGGCGCGGCATTGGCCCAGCTCTTCCGCGATCCTGCCGGGGCGATTGGCGAACTCAGAACACAGTTCACCAACAACAGCATGAAGGTCTTGCTGCGCACCCAGATCGAGAGTGAATTGGCAAGGCTGGACCAGAAGGTACAGACATTCGCGCGCCAGCTTGCCGATTTCATGCAGGTTGAAGTGCTCAGCCAGCAAGGCCAGTTCCGATTCTTTCGCCGGCTGCTCAACTACGACGAGGGGCGCATCGCTGGACGGCCGCAGTCCACGCAGTTTCTTGACTATCAGGTCGTGAATTCCAACATTGAAGCTGAGCGCAATCATCTCCGCGTCGGAGATCATTTCGTCCGCGTGCTCACGATGAAGGAGGCTATCACTGAAACCCGGCCACTGGTTCTCGATCAACTGCTGAAGATCCCCGCGAACTTCTACGTCGTGACCGAGTGGACGCCGCTGGCTACCGACAAAGCGCGCAAAGAGGTCAACAAGCGCCGCCGCCACTTCAATATATCGAAGACGGGCTTTGTTTCACAAGCGACCAGTGACACCACAAAGACCAATCCGCGCGACGTACTGGTAGACGAATCGAAGCAAGCCGACATCGAGAACCTTGGCGATTGCCTCCGTGTCCTGGGTGACGGGCAGTCTCTTGGGGACTTCTCTCTCACCATCGTTGTGTATGCGGCTACAAAGAGCGAGACTGACCAGGTCATCGGCGAGTTTACCAGTGTATTCACCAACGCGGACGGCAATCTCTTCATCGAGACCTACAACCAGCTCAATGCGTACTTCGCCACCGTTCCCGGCAACTACGCGCAGAACCTCCGCAAGCTCTATTTGCTCAATACCAACTATGCAGACCTGTCGTTTCTTTTCACCATCCTTTCTGGAGAAAAGCGAAACGCTCATCTCGGGACGGAGTACCTTGCCGTTTTTGAGACGGAAAATGCGACGCCATACTTCTTGAATCTCCATAACGGAGAAGTCGCACACACGCTCATCCTTGGAATGACCGGCTCCGGGAAGACCTTCCTGTGCGCATTCCTGCTCCAGAACGCGCAAAAGTACAAGCCGCTGACCTACATATTCGACATTGGCGGAAGCTACGAATCGCTCACGTCGATCTTTGGCGGATCGTACCTGAATGTCGGCCAGGATTCGCGGGACTTCACCATCAATCCGTTCTCTCTGGAACCGACAAAGGAAAACCTGCAATTCCTCTTTTCATTCTTCCGCGTGTTGATCGAGGGCGACGGTCAACGCTACCGAATGGACTTCAAGGAGGAGCGCAAGCTGTGGGATGGAATTGAGCGCATGTACATTCTTGACCCCGAGCAGCGCACACTTTCCAACTTCGCCAATATCGTAGGCGAGCTCAAAGAGCGCCTGCACCGTTGGACGCACGGCGGCCAGTACGGCTTTCTCTTTGACAACGCCAAGGACAGCCTTTCCTTTGCCGATTTCCAGACCTTCAACTTCCACGGATGGAGCGATGCGCCCGACGTGTTGGAGCCGCTTCTCTTTTACGTGCTTCACCGCGCCTCAAATGAGATTGCGAACCCGGCCAAGCTGGCGAGCTTCAAGACTTTTCTGTTGGATGAGGCGTGGCTCTTCATCAAAAACGAGACCATTCGCAACTATGTGGTCCAGGCGCAGAAGACCTGGCGCAAACACAACGCCGCCCTGATTCTCGCAACTCAATCCATCAAGGAGCTTCAGGAGTCGGGGATGCTGGCGATTGTGGCGGAGAGCTGCCCGACCAAGATATTCCTCGCGAATCCAGAGATGAACCGCGAGGTCTATGCCGAAGCCTTTCACCTCAACGATACCGAACTGGACATTATTGGTGGCCTTGTTCCACCAGGAGAGATGCTCATTCGCAAAGCGCAGACATCAAAGAAGGTTCGATTGAATGTGGATTCTGTTTCCTACTGGATGGCCACCAACAACGCCCGTGACAACCTAAAGAAGCACGACTACTTCGGTCGCTTCGGTATAGCCGACGGGCTTCGCCATCTCGCCGAAGATCATCCGTTCCGGCCTCGCACACTGGCCGTATCTCTTCCTACCATCAACCGCTAAGGAGGCATCGCATGAACCGTCTGAACGTCGTCGCTGGGGTTGCCCTGGCACTCACATCCATCGTGGCGGTCGCGCAGGATGCGGCCCGCACAGTGCAATACCACTCACAGGACATCGTCCCGATCCACGCCAAGGTCAAATACACCACCCTCATTGTGGTGCCAGCCTCCGAAAAGATCATGGAAGCCGCCACAGGCGACAAGGACTTCTGGATTGTGGATGTGGTTGGGAACTTCTGCTTCGTGCATCCGGCCAAGACAGGCATCAGCTCCAACCTGAATCTCATTACGGACAAGGGCAATATCTACAGCTTCACGTTGCAGGACATCTCCACATCCGCTGCCGAACCGGATCTGAAGGTGATTATCGAACCCGCTGACCAATCCTCGATTGTCGCGGCCAGCGGACCAGCGCAGTTCGTCCCCGCCCAGCAACTGGAGCAATCCAAGCTGCAACTGGCCGCGCTCCAGTCGCACGTTGCCCAAGCAGTGGATGAGTATAAAAGCGCATATCCAACGGAACTGAAGTTCGACTATGTCTACAAGCGGGATGAGGCGCCTTTCGATATTCAGTCGATCTACCACGACGACAAGTTCACCTACATCAAGACGAGTGCGCCGGAGAAGTTCAGCGTGTACGAAATGAAGGACGGGAAGCCCAACCTCATCACCTTTGACCTGCGAGATGGAACATACATCATCCCGAAGATCATGGACAACGGCTATGTCGAACTGGGCAAAAAACGCATGGACTTCACACGGAAAGGATAACTGTCATGGCCGAGAACATTTTCGCTCCTCAAACAGAAGCGCACGCTGGGCCGCAGTTTGAGCCTGAGTTGCGGCACACGACCAATGAGCCAAAGGGTGTGCTGCAAAAGAACCTCAAGACCTTTGTATATCTTGGCGCGGCGTTGCTCGTGATCGTGGCGGCAATCTTCAGCTCGACCGGCAAGAAGACGCCGGCGCAGCAAGCCGCCCAAAAAGGTCAGCCTCCCCAACCGACCTTGCAGGACAACACAGACAACAATGTGCAGGACCTGAAGAACCAACTTCAGGCCCAACGCCAGAAGGAGCAGCAGCAAGCGGCTCTTGTCGCTACCACGGGAGGCGATCCTGCCCTTGCGTCTGCCACCTCTGCGCAACTAACAGCGGCCTCAGCGTATGGGCCGACCGGCGTCGCCGCACCTTGCCAAGCTGGTCAACCCTGCCAGCAGCAGCCTGGCTATGGTCAACAAGGCACGGGGGAAAAACAGCTCAGTCCAGAACAGCAGCAGGCCCAGCAGATTGCCGCCAAGGAGCGGGCGCGCGCCGACGACGCTCGCTTCGCCTCGAACCTTGCCTATTCTCGCTCGTTTGACCAACCGCAAGGACCAGGCCAGATGGCGCCTGTTCGGCAACAACAGGCAGACAGCAGCCTGGTTCCCCCACGGGCGGCAGGAGAACAGCAGGCCCCAGCAGACGGTTACAAACGGCCAATGGAGGCGAATGTCGATTCGGCCATCGGGCAGCCCTACCTCGTTTATGAGGGGTCTGTGCTCGACACAGTCCTCATGAATCGGCTGGATGGAGACGCGGCAGGAGCGGTAAAAGTTCTTGTCTCGAACCCCTTGTATTCGCATGACCACCAGCACGTCATCATCCCCGAGGGTACAGTCGTCTTAGGGGAGGCAAAAAAGATTGGGGCCGCAGGGATTGGACAGCAGCGGCGCATGGCAGTCGTCTTCCACCGCCTCATTATGCCGGATGGTTACTCCGTTGATCTCGACCAGTTTCACGGTCTCGACCAGATCGGGGAGGAAGGGCTGAAGGACAAAGTCAACAACCACTACTTTGAAATCTTCGGCGCTTCGATCGCTTTGGGCATTGTTGCCGGGGCGAGCGAGATTGCGCAGGGGGGCGGCGCAATCACCACCAGCGGTTCCCAGGCGTTTACCAACGGCACTGCGGCCAGTGTCTCGCAATCGGCCAGCTCCATTCTTGACCGATTCATGCAGATTCCGCCCACGATCACGATTCGGGAGGGGCACCGCGTGAAAGTGTACTTCACGCAAGATATGCTTCTTCCGGCTTACACGAACCACACCATCCCGCAGACGTTCTGAGGAGGATTTGAATGCGATTGATACCCGTTCTTCTTTTGGTCACTCTTGCCCTTGCAGGTTGCCAGAGCAAGGCGAAAAAGGTGCAGGAGTTGCAGAAGCAATATGACGCGGAATATCCCGCCTATTCCAAGGATTGTCTGGACGAAGACACCGCAGGCTCCTCAAGAATGCTGACCGGGGAAAAGCTGACAAAAGAAGAGATGGCAACTCTCGCCGACAGGAAGAAAGCGCGCGATGAACGGTGCAAGCCCCAGGCCGATCATCTTGCGGATATTCAGCGCCAGATTCTCGCTGCCCAGCAATAACGCCGAACCGCTCCTTGACAACCACAACTCACCACCGCACATGACAGGAGATCCCTATGCGAAAAATGACCCTCATACCACTTGCAATCGGACTTGCCGTGGCATTGCAACCTGCCGCGCACGCACAGTTCGGTTCAGGCATCGTTCTCGATCCAACGCAATCGGCGCACGCCATCGTCCAGATCGGGAACGAAGAGAAATCCATCGCCAACGAGGCCGAGCAGATTGCGCAGGGCCAGCAGATCTTCACCAATACGGTCAAGATCGCAACCACGGCATTGCAGGCCTACAACGTCGCCAAGCAGCAATACGACCTCGTGCACCAGATGATTCTCGCGCCGAACATGCTGTATCAGCGTTTTCTCTCACCCCAAAGCGACCTGATGCTTATGCAACAAGTCTCGAACACTTACGGCAATTCCATGAGCTGGCTCAATGCGTCGAATACGGGCAACGGGGCGGCAGCGGCCTACCAACAAGTGAGCGTACCGCACACCGCTAACATGATTCCCGGTTACAGCACATCGAGCTTCGCTGGACAGCAGCAAATCGCCGCACAGGGAGCAACCATTGACATCGGCGACTCCGTCATGAGTACCAACCTTCAGGCTCTGGGAACGATCCGTGCAAATCAGGCTGCAAGGCAGACGGATATTTCCAATCTTGAGAACGCAACACAGAGCCAGGATGCCTCGCAGCAGACCATCATGGCCACGCTCCAGCGCATCAATGTGGCGCTGCTCTTGGAACTGCGCAACCAGCAGGACGCCAACCAGATCAACGCCAATCTTGCCCTGCAACAGATGGTTGCCCAGAAGCAGCAACAGGACACAATGAAGTCGGCTTTCCGTGACTCTTCAGGATACGAAAGCTACTACAACGCCAACGTCACAACTACCAACAGCGGCGCGGCAAATCTCCTCACGCAGGCTTACTAAGCCCACCTGAGAAAACGCACGCCACAGGAATCAAGAGGTTCTGAATGGGCACGGGTCTCTTCGACTTTATCTCTCAAGGGTGCCAGTCGCTTGCTGCTACGGCGGCACCCTCTATTACAGCGATGGGGGTTCATATCGTGCTGTCGCTGGCAACGATCATGCTGGTCTGGTTTGGTGTTCAGGAGGCGCTTGCCTCCGCACAGGGAGGGGCCGGCTTCAGCATGGGCAGGTTTCTCAATCTCTTCATGCTCCTGACCTTCGCGTATGCGATGGTGAACTACTACGACAGCTCCATCCCGGGCCTTGGCTTCTCTATCAAAGGGTTCATTGATGGCGGAACAGCCAACCTTGTGACCATCATCGGGTCGGATGGTTCAACGACAATGCTGAGTGAGATCCACGCTGCATCCTCAAAAACTGGGCCGTCGTTACTGACCAGCATGATGTCCCCCTACTACTCGCTTGTTTACTTCGTTGTGCAGTTCCTGTTGGCCCTTCTGGCGGCGGCGGTCTCCGCAATTCTGGCGTATGGCGCAATTGCGTCAACCATCATCGGGCTGCTCGGGCCGATCTTCATTCCATTCCTCGTTTTCGACAAGCTCGATTGGCTGTTCTGGGGATGGCTGAAGGCATACCTCGGATTCAGCTTCTACAAGGTCGTTGCCGCAGCGACCATGAATGTGTTGTGCCACGTTCTGACCAGCTACTACATCCAGGTTGGACAGAGTGTTTCGGACCCCTCGACGATTGTCCAGGCATTGCCGCTGCTCATCCTTCTTGTAATGGTCAACGTCTATATCCTCTTCAAGATTCCCGCGATGACGCAGAGCCTATTCGGTGGCCACACTGGCGGCCACGACGGCGGAATGGGCATCGCAATGCTCGCTGTAAGGGCCGCGCTGTAAACCGCAACAAGAGAGACGAGGCGACAGATGAATCTGCAACCGAAAGCTACTCCTGAAATCACCCGCGCGGCGGAACGTTACCTTGAGCAGTATGGCGATCCACTCGTCATGAACACCTACCTGAAGGTGACGATTCTTGTGCTCACTGTCGTGTCTCTTACCCTTGCCGCGCTCGTATTCAGGAGCCAGAAGGCTCTGGCCGATATGCACCCGATGATTGTGAGAATCAACGATGTAGGCCGGGCGGATGCGATTGACTATCGCAACTTCCAATATCGGCCCCAGGAAGCGGAGAACAAATATTATCTGACGCGCTGGGCCGAGCTTTACTTCAGCCGAAATCGCTTCACCATCGAGCGCGACCAGACGAGTTCCCTTTACTTTCTGAACGGCGACGTTCAGCACGCCGTCATTGAGCAGGAACGCAAGGACAACATCATCCAGACTTACGTCAAAGACAGCACACTCCCCTATGTCGATGTCGAGGTAAAGAACATCGTCCTTGATGATCTGCGGCAGTCTCCCTATTCGGCTCGGATCGAGTTCGAGAAGGTCTATACCAATCCCGCGGATCACACGGAACTCAAGCGGGAGCGATGGACCGCCAGCGTCACCTATGTCTTCCGGGAGAGCGTGAAGAACGACGAGCTGTCCGTGAACCCTCTCGGTTTGGCCATCGTGCGCTTCCGGGTTGACCAGGCATTCGGCTAAGGATTCATTAACCCTTCCAGAGGCTATTCAATGTCCGTCCAAGCTGCCAATCCGGCTGCTCCACCCCAACTGTCCCTGTGCGTCATTGAGCAGGCGACCGGGAGTCTTCCAGCCCGCAATGGAGGCTGCCGACGACGCTCTTCTTTCGGAGTCGTGGCACGCTCAAGAGCAGTTGCGATGGCCGGGAACTTCTGCAGCCGGAATGCTGATGAAAACTTTGGTCCTATGTGTGTCAGCCGGTTCGTATCCCGCCGTCTGCTCAGTCACGGCTTCGGGGCCCTACATGCGCCCTGCGGCAACTCGGTCTTCTGCTTCGGCTACGCCGCCCTTCGGATTACGGTTTCCCTCCAAATCTTGTTCGGAGAGTACGCCGAAAAGATTTCTCCGGACCCTCCGTAAAAGCAGACCTTCGGCACTTGGGAGCATGGCCCACTCGCCAGGCTCCGCCCAGTGTGACCCGAGCAGGATCGGGAAATTCAACGAAACGGAGACAACATCATGTACCAGAACAAAGTAAACCTCATCGGCTTTCTCGGCAGCGACGCAGAAGTTCGCACCGCTAACAACCGCAACTTCACAACCCTCTCGCTGGCAACCAAGTCCTCCTATAAGGACAAGAAGAGCGGCGAGTACGTCTCGCAGACCGAATGGCATCGTTGCGTAGTCTTCGGGAACCTCTCGGAATTCGCCGGCACGCTCAAGAAGGGCGCACATATCCAGGTGGAAGGCGAGTTGCGCAGCCGGGAGTACGACAGCAAGAAGACGGACTCGAAGCTCCGCATCTGGGAGATCCGGGTTGATTCGATCCTGAAGCTGGACCGGGCTGAGAAGTCAGCCCCGGAAGAGCAGGAGCACGACGACTCAAGCTCAGAGGAAGCGGCAGCTTAACGCCCTTCTTCTTCACCCTTGGAAGCCCGGCTGTCCGCTGGGCTTCCAAACCTACGAGGTTCCCGTTATGAGTTTCGAGTTGATTCTCCCTTTCTTGCGCCCGATAGAGGCTCTTTTGCTGGACGACAGCATAAGCGAAATCATGGGCAATCCCGATTCGTCCTGGTGGTATGAGCGGGATGGCATCATGCGTCAGGATGAGAGCATCTCCTTCGACGGTGGCAAGCTAAGAACCGGCCTCGAAGTGGTCGCCAATCGGCTTGGCAAGAAGTTGGACGAGGACAATCCCGTTCTCAACGCGCAGCTCCCGGACGGCAGCCGCCTTGCGGCCGTCATTCCGCCAGTGTCGCGCCCCGCTCCGGCTTTGGTGATCCGCAAGTTTTCAAGCCGCAAGTATACGGTCGAAGACCTCATCTCTCGCGGCACCCTCACGCGGCCTCTCGCGGAGTTCCTTGCCGAACAGATTCGCAACGGGAAGACGCTGCTCATCAGCGGCGGAACCGGGACCGGGAAGACGACACTGCTCAATATCCTCGGCCAGGCAATCCCAGAGCATGAGCGCATCGTCATCATTGAAGACACCTCTGAGCTTCGCATCC
>NZ_DATKQC010000363.1:0-7646 GCF_035532915.1 Edaphobacter sp. | reverse complement strand
CCCCTATCCTGGATTTCATCAACTCCCATTTCTCCAGCATGCTTGATGGATCTCAGGGGCAGCCGGGGTTTACGGCTCTGACTCCCGTGCGCGCTCGCGGCACCGAGCCGAGCGTTGCCGCCTTTGAGATTGCGCTCGATGACCAACAGCGGAATCCTAGAGACGATTTAGTAGTCGATTTAGTGCGTCAGCAGGAAGCAGAAATTGTCGCGGCTATCCTGCGGCGTCTCATCGGTGCCTACCCGGTTTGGGACACCGACTTGCACAGATTCCGTCCCGCGCGCGCGGGCGACATCGCGCTCCTCGCTCCGACCGGTACCAGCCTTTGGATTTACGAACGCGCACTCGAAGCGCGTGAGATCCCGATCGCTACTCAAGCGGGAAAAGGCTTCTTCCGCCGCCAGGAGGTCCAGGACCTGATCGCGGTCGCGAGAGCGATTGCCGATCGTCGTGACACGTTTGCGCTCGGTGCATTATTGCGCGGGCCGCTGGTTGGACTTACAGAGGAAGAGATAGCCGATGAAATCGCCTCGCTGCAAAACGGGGCTGGGACCACAGAACGGTTCCACCTCTGGACAGATCCGACCCGCATCAATAATCCGGTTCTAAAGCCAACCATGCTGGTCTTGCAAAATCTAGCCCGCAAAGCCCGCCGCACAACTCCTTACCAGCTTCTTGCCGAGGCGGTGGAGGAACTCCAAGTCCGCCCAATTCTAAGTGCGCGCCATCCACGTGGAGCCGAGCGGGCGCTCGCTAACGTCGAACTTGTGCTGGAGATGGCACGAGCATACGCCGCGCGTGGCATCGCTGATTTTGCCCGCGCATTATGGGAGCGTTGGTCGGATGAGGATGCTCAGACCGAGGGACGCCCCGATGCTGAAGCGAACGCGGTGTCTCTCATCACGATCCACTCGGCCAAGGGGCTCGAATGGCCAATCGTCATCCCTATCAACTCAACGACTTCGCTCTGGTCAGACACTCATTTTCTGTACAGGCGCCTTGACGATACCGTGCACTTCAGGGTTTTTGATTTTCCGAGCCTCGATTATGACACCGTCGCTCAGGCAGAGAAGGAAGCGCAGCGCCGCGAGCGCGTGCGGCTTTGGTACGTCGCGCTAACCCGTGCGCGTGACCTCCTCCTTCTGCCGCGGCAGACTGAACGAATCCCCGGCGACTGGCTCAGCCTGGTCACACTCGACATCGATTCGCTTCCCCTCCTTGATCTGACAAACTTCAACGGGTCACTGGCCCGTTCCGCCGAAAGCATCGTAAATGTCCAGGATCTCGCAACCTGGGAACGCGAAGCGGCGATAATTGCAGCGTCGGAGCGTCGAATCGGATGGCACCAACCTAGCCGCCACGAGGGGCCTGACAGTTCCGTAGAAGCGTCTGAGGAGATATTCGTGGGGCCAGAGGCCCCTCTGGAACGATTGCCGAAGGAGGACGACGAAATAAAAGAGATCCAGGGTGGGCGCGAGCGTGGGGTAATTTTGCATAAGCTACTGGAAGAAGTGCTCACGAGAGAGACAGATCAGAAAGTGGCCGCGCTCCAAGCACGAGCCGCCGAACTCCTCGCGCAACTGGGGCTTATGGATACCGAAGATGCCGCCAAGGGTTTCTCAAGCAGTGAGATGGCCTCCGCTGTCAATCGTGCGCTCCAACTTCCGGACGTTGCCGCACTTCGCCCACGCCTTCAGCCTGAATTCCGGGTTTATGCTGGCGTCCAGGTCAGTCAAAAAATGTCTCTTACCATTGGTATCGCCGACGCGGTTGCTTCCGACGAAAGGGGACACGTCGAGGTGGTCATCGACTGGAAGAGCGATGTCGATCCCACGCCCGGCCAGATCGATATCTATCGTGCGCAAGTCCGCGACTATCTAGCGGCGACCGGAGCACAGCTCGGGCTTGTCGTCTTTCTAACCTCTAACCGAGTTGAGCGGATTTCGATTTGACCCGAGCATAGGAAAGCCCGTCCACTTTGTCCGAGCAGCCGTCGGTCCCCGGAACCTCTGTCATGAGGGCGACGCCTGGGTCCACGATGTTCCACAGGTGTACGGCCCTGGGGGAGTGGTGCGCGATAATGCGCGAATCCTTGGCGAGGCGTGGGTGCTAGGACGTGTTGAAGACTACGCACAGGTGTGCGATCTGTCGATTGTGGCGGCTGGCGCTTATGTAGGCGCATATACGGTGGTGATGCAGAGCAATACTATCGCCCGCATGGCACCGGCAGTTCCCCAGCCTGTGACGGGATTGTGGCGCGCGGCTCTTGGATAGTGTCGAGAGCTTAAGTGAGCTATTGGGTAGTGTCGAGCGGGCTGCGATTTGAGATCAAGTCTCCTCGTCCGCGTTCACTAATCCCATCTCGACTAGAAAGCGAGAAGGTGTCTTCCGCCAGCCTCGGTAGCTTTCCGCGCTGCTGAGCACGAGGCATTCCTTGGTGCGAGTGATTGCAACGAAACAATTACGCCGTTCCTCTTCCATTTCTGGGCTGAGGTCCCCTTTTTGCCTGCTTTGGAACGAAGGCATCACGTCTTCGGCCAGGCCGACCACGTACACGTAGTCGAATTCTCTTCCTTTTGCCCCGTGGATGGTCATGAGGGTGACGGTATCTGGTTTTGGCGAAGGCTCCTTTGACCGCAACTGAAGTTCCTGCAAGAACTGGTCCAGCGGCGCATTCTTTCCGATGTGGCCCGCTATATCCCGACTCAGTTCCTTCCATGCGGCCATGTCTTCTCCAAGATCGGAATCTGCGGCAGGGCCGACGAGCTTCTTTCCGAACTCTCCAAGAATGGCTTCGATAGCCGGTTTAACACCCGATGGGTCGGTGGCGCACGGTAAAAGCAGTGTCAGGAGATTCGTCTCGGTGGCTCGAATACCTTTTTGCGCGCCTGCCGTTTCTAGCCAAGTAACAAGGTAGGCGCGCCCTGTTGTCTCGGCATCCGTAATGACCTGTTCCACTGAAACGGCAGAGTCCGCTAAACGGTTAAATGCCTCGACCAGAACAGCCACGTTTCGGCGGTCCAAGGGACGCGCGATCTGGCGAAGTGAGGCGGCGAGCCACCGAAATTCCGCAGATAGAAAATTGTCCCGGCGTTGAGCGATTACGGAAGGCACTTCGCGTTGCTGCAACGCTTTATGCATGCGATCCAAAAGCGCTCTCGTCCGGGCCAAAACCGCTGCTTGTCCCCATAGGGAACGATCGCGCCCCGCAATCTCCTGGGCAATGCCCGCCGCTTCCTCTTCATCCGTATCGAAGACCCGAAGCTGAATATGCTCTGACGGCGGATACTTCAGTTCCGTCTTGCCTGCAATAAGGGGCTTTTTTGTGCTCGTCCGCTGCGCGTTGTACACCACGAGACGGTTTGCAGCTTCAACAATGGCCGCCGGACAACGGTAGTTGGTCGGCAACTGGATCAACTGGGCAGAAAAATCGGCCAGGAAAGATTGAATCTGCTTGTAGCTTGCGCCGTTCCATCCATAAATTATCTGATCATCATCGGCCACCGCAAAGATACTGCGGAACCCGTCTCCCGCCAGAGTGCGCACAAGCTGGTACTGTGCGCTGTTCGTGTCCTGGAATTCATCAATGAGCCAATGCGGGTACGACCTCCGATACCGTGAGGCAATCGCCGGGTAAGTCTTGACAAGACGATACGCTTCAAAGATCAGGGAATTAAAATCCAAGGCATTGACGCGGCGCAGTTCGTCTTCATAGAGCTGATACGTTGCCACGACCCTTTTGGCGTCGTCCAGACTCGCTAGCGCAGCCCCGGCTGCCGCTGGTTCGATAAGCTTTGATTTCAGCCGATCTATAAGGGCCAAGTATTTCACGTCGTCGGGGCTTGCCTGTTTTCCTTCAGACCGCGCGCGCTGTAAAGCGTCTTCCAGAACCGCTTTCCGATCATCATCGGCTGAGTAAATCGCGAAGTCAGGGTTTATCCCCAAGTGTACGCCGTGCTGCCTTAGGATTTGCCCGCAGAAGCTGTGAACAGTGCCGATGGTGGCTCGGTCTTCCAGACCAGGAACAAACCCCGCCACTCGGCCTTTCATTTCATCGGCGGCCTTATTGGTGAAGGTCAGTGCCAGCACGCGGAAATTCTGGTCTCTCGCTCTATCCAGCAACCGCGCGATGCGGCAAGTAAGCACCTGAGTCTTTCCCGAGCCCGGCCCCGCCAAAACCAGCAAGGGACCCTGGTCCCATTCAACAGCTTGCCGCTGTATATCAGTGAGCTTCAGTAAAGCAGATTCAAGAGGGCTGTCCGTCATATGAGGCCTCTCAGGCCCGTAATGGCATCCCGGAAAGCCTGCGGCATGCGTGGGGCCAAAGTCGCATCGGCAGCGATGCGAGCAGAAAGCTCCGCTGCATAGCGCGTTTTATTATCGTCGAGGCATCTCTCAAGCCCCGCCCGATCAACCGTGAGGGCGTTCGCTTCCCCAATGCTTTGAAGCACCGCCCGGAGTTCTGGTTCAAGGCCATCCGCCAGGAGTTGCTGCTCCAATGTCCCCGCAGGCAGCGTGTTGCAACGCTGGGCCACGTGCGCTGCGGTGAACTCCCGCGCCGAAATGGCGCGCACGTAGCCTACCCCGGCAGGATCGCCGTCAAAAACCGCCATCCACGGAATTCCAAGCGCCCTCGCCAAGGCTGCAAAAGTTGCGGGATGGCCATTGTTCACAGCGTCAATTACTGAGACGCCGTGTTCGTCAAGATCGTAGCCGAGGGCGCGGGCCAGGGCATGAACAATCAGATATTCGCCTTGCCCTTCCACAATCAGCCATCGTCTGGCAAAAAATATCTCCCCACGTATTCGGCGGGCGAATGTTTCCAATGCACGCAGCTCGTGATCCGACATGTACAAAAGGGACTTTTCGCGTAGCTCTCGGAGCACGCCTTGAATCACTGCCCTTTCCGCATGAGTTCCATAGCATGTGAGTAAATCCCGGTAGGTGGCTACTTCAAGCTTTCCGCCTACGGTGAGCGTTCGCGCCGCCCGGTCATAAGCAAGAAGCCCGCCCGTCCCCGCCACGACTGCATCCAGCGCAGGCACATGCGGCACTCGCGCCGAGAAGCTAGGCGGAAGCCAGCGTATTTCCGTTCCGTTCTCCGTAAGCTGCACCAGCCGAAGGTCTCGGAAAGGCACACGCTGGACGAAATAAGGTGAATGTGTCGTAATGATCTTCTGTCCGGGTAGCGCACTCACGTGTGTCCATAGCGTCCGCGCCGCTTGCGGGTGCAGGTGCGTTTCGGGTTCTTCAAGCGCGAGCACAGGTGTACTTTCTGGCTCGTATAGCTCTGCAAGCAGATGCTCGACAAAGGCTTGGAACAAGAAAATTACCGCAAGGCTTTGGACGCCCTGCCCATGCCTCTGTAGCGGGAGCCATGGCCAGTGCGGCTCATTCCGCAAGATGATCTCGGCCTTAGACAGGAGGTCCCAGGACTTCAATGGAACCAGTCTTAGATCGACTTGCCCATCCCGGTCACGTGCCGCCACACGCGTGGCCCCGGAGAGAGTATTCGCGATTTGCGCCAGCCGTGGATCGGCGCGCAACAGCTTCTTATTCAGAAGATCGAGTACCTTTTGGACGCGTCCTTCCAAAGCCGGTGGTATCTCCACTGCTTTCAGCAGGCGTCCCCAAAACTGTGATCGCGCCGAGAACTCATCGTCCGCGTCTCGAAGTGCACTGAGATAAAACACGGGAACGTACTGCCAGAATCGCTCTAGATTCAGTCTGCGGGCAGAACCCGCAATTAGCGGTTGACGGGCGGCATTCAAGAACGCCCATGCAGGCTGAAAACAGCCCTCTGCGGCGCTCCACGCGCAGGTCACACGCAGAGTGATGGAGTTTTTTCCTGTCGTGGGGTCTGTTTGAACGATTTCGTCAACCGCCTGTACTATCTCATCCGGCCATTCGTGCGGAGCCGCCTCTTCAGCACGCAGCTCGATAGCAATGCCCGCCGAGGCCTTCGGGTCATCGTTCTCGTGCGCTAGGTGAACGTCATACTCCGTGAAGCCAGTCCCGCGCTGTCCCCATCGCCTCGTAAGAGCAATACGCACCGCGTCGAGGATGGCGGTCTTTCCTGCATTATTCGGGCCGATAAAGACGGTTGTCTCCCCAAGCTCTATATCGAGGGCTTTAATGGAGCGGAAATTTTCAATCCGCAGGGATGTGATTCTCATGGCATCACCGTGACGTTGCTCTTCTCCATATCGAAGGTGCTATTGCTCGTGAATTCCAGCGTTCGACTGTTCTTCTTAACCGTCCTCGCACCATTTTTCGGACGTGCCTTCGGGAATCTCCGCTTCGATTCCCAGATTGACGCGAACCGACGATCCGACGAGGCCAACGAGACGAGTACCTCATTCCCAGGTCGAGGTTTTGAATCCCAGACTCTTTGCATTCTCTGACACTGCGCGCTTGATCTGGTCAGTGCCACCGTTTGGGAAATCGGCAGTGATTTCCACTGTGATCTTGAGTTCAGCTTGGGGATCGGAGGCGAGATTGCTGATAATTTCGTCTGCCAGCTGCACGAGCCGCATTTTCGCCGTCGCCGGGTTCACTTCCACAGAACCATAGAAAGACTTCGCTTTCCCCGTGCCTGTCGCAGGAACGGAGCTTGCTCCACCCATCGGGGATTGCGAAGGCACAGACCGACTATCAGGCGCTCCTGTCGTCGGCGGAACAATCCCAGGATTGGGTTTCACGTCTACGGGTAAGTTTGCTTCATATCGCTTCGCAACTTCTGGCTCGATCAGCAGCAGCGTGTCGTCGAATTGAACATTGGCGTCACCGAATTTAAATCCCTCAAAAACATCGCCGGTCTGACCGTATGCAGTGCCGAAGAAATCCTTGCTCCCCGCGCCCTTAATGATGGCCTGTTCCAGCACGTCGCGGCCATTGAGGCGTGGCAGGTAAAGGTAGCGCTGCATGTCCTCCCAGAAGGCCGTTGCACCAACCGCGTCCTTGCCAACTTTCCAATAGAGCTTCTTCAGCGTGTCGCGCAAATGTATCGGAGACCAAGCACTGATAACCAGCTCATTGTCGTGACACACCCGCTGGATTTCGGCACCCAGAGCTGAGCCACTGGTGTTCAGCGGGAATGCTTCAATCGTGAGCTGGCGATCCGCAGGTGTGGCCTGCACGGGGCATAGGAGCCACTTGTAGCACTCTCGTGCTACCCGAGGCAGCACGTCCTCAGCGGACTGGAGTTCCTTCTTCGCTTGCTCCTCCTGAAGGCCGTCAATATTCAGTCGTTTGCCTTTAACGTCCTCGACGATGGAGTTCCATGCAAGGGCCGTGCGTACACAATCGCGCACGCGGGTCAATGAGGCATGATCTGGGGCAATGAAAATAAGCCTATTCCCACGGTATCGCGGCTTTTGGCCGTGATTGCGGACAAATTCCAGCACCTCTTCGGAGGCGATGCGCATCTCCTGCTTGCTGTAAAACTTTTCCGGCGAAAAAACCACTAAGCGCAGTGCCCCGTCATCGGGCACGTCTGCGTGCGGCGTGAAGATGTGACTACCCTCAAAGAATGAGGCTCCGGGCACGAGCTTGCGCAGCACTTCGGCCAGCTTGCCGCGCACCTCGTTTTGATCGTTGAACCGCCCCTTCCGGTCTTCCATCTCCCGACGCAGGTTGGCGCGGGT
>NZ_DATKQC010000362.1:0-13165 GCF_035532915.1 Edaphobacter sp. | reverse complement strand
GATTTCAACGCAACCCTTGCCGCCGCGGACGCCGATATCTCCGCGCAGATCGAGCACGAGGTCGTCCGCCAGCATGAAGGGCTGGAGATGATCGCTTCGGAGAATTTTGTCAGCCGCGCAGTGCTGGAGGCGGCGGGGACGGTTTTTACGAACAAGTATGCCGAGGGGTATCCCGGCAAACGGTACTACGGCGGTTGCGAGTACGCCGATGTGGTTGAGAACATCGCGCGCGATCGGGCCAAGCAGCTCTTCGGTGCAGAACACGCGAACGTGCAGCCGCACTCCGGCTCGCAGGCGAACGCGGCGGCGTATATGTCGATTCTGACGCCGGGCGACTGCATTCTTGGGCTGGATCTGGCCCATGGCGGACACCTGACGCATGGCCACAAGCTGAATTTTTCGGGCAAGCTCTATCGCGTGGTCGGCTACCAGGTTCGCAAGGACACCGAGACCGTTGACTACGACGAGCTTGAGGCGACGGCGGTGCGCGAGAAGCCGAAGATGATTATCGGCGGCGGCAGCGCCTATCCGCGGCAGTTTGACTTTGAGCGGATGCGCGCCATTGCGGACAAGGTGGGAGCCTTCTTTGTGGTAGATATGGCGCACTTTGCCGGACTGGTGGCGGGCGGCGTGCATCCTTCGCCGGTGCCGCACGCGCACATCGTTACGACGACCACGCATAAGACGCTGCGCGGGCCTCGCGCAGGCATGATTCTCTGCCGCCAGGAGTTTGCGTCGAACGTCGACCGCAGCGTGTTTCCGGGCCAGCAGGGTGGGCCGCTGATGCACATCGTCGCGGCCAAGGCGGTGGCTTTCAAGGAAGCGCTGCAGCCTGAGTTTGCGACCTATGCGAGGCAGGTGGTGGCGAATGCGAAGGTTCTGGCCGAGGCGCTGGCGGGCGAGGGCTACCGGATTATCTCGGGCGGCACGGACACGCACCTGATGCTGGTCGACGTGTTTCAGAAGGGGATTCTGGGCTCGGAGGCGGAGAATGCGCTGGGCGCGGCGGGGATTACGGTGAACAAGAACGCGATTCCTTACGATACGAACCCGCCGATGAAGCCGAGCGGCATCCGCATTGGAACACCGGCGTTGACGACGCGCGGCATGAAAGAAGCCGAGATGCGCGTGATTGCCGGGTGGATCGCCGAGGCGTTGGAGCATCGCAGCGACGAGGCGAAGCTCAAGAAGATTCGCGGGCAGGTGGGCGAGCTTGCGAATAAGTTTCCGCTTTATGGCTGGCTGCACAAGTCGTAATTAGCGTTAATTTTTGATTGAGGGCCGCGTGGGGAGATGCTAAAAGTGTCTCGTCACGCGGCTTTTTGTTTGGGTGGTACGTCATTGCATGGGATGGGTTTTTGTATGGAATAAGGGGAAGGGTAAAGCGAAATACAGGGGCGGTCGAGATGACGTGTGGCTGGGCGACGGTGAGAAGACAGAAGCAGATCCTCCGCTTCGCGAAGGATGACAACTTCATTCTTAGGTGTTCATTCTTAGGCGCTCATTCTTAGGTGTTCATGGATTTTGTGGTGCTTTGGTTGAGATGGCGTGCTTTTGTGCTGCTTCGGTTGATGTGACGTGAAGTTTTAGTGAGTTCTGGGCTTCCGTTCAAGTTTTGGTTGCGTTATGGGACGGGGAACGTTGTACTCTTGGTCTCGCAAGAGTCGGCGCGGTGAGGGGGCGGCGATGGCAATGGCGGTGATGGCGTGGATCGTGGCAATCCCCCTGCTCGGGGCTGCGACCGGAATGCGGACGTTTACCCCGATGGCGGCGATCTGCTGGTTTGCCTACGCCGGATATCTGCCGGTGGATGGGACCTGGGCGTTCTGGGTGGCGAAGCTGGTTACGGCGGTCGTGTTCACGGTGCTGGCGCTGGGTGAGCTGGTGGGCGACAAGCTGCCGCGGACTCCTGACCGGACCTCGACCGGGCCGCTGATGGCGCGGATTCTGTTTGGCGGGCTGGCGGGCGGTATCGTCGCGGCCAGCCTGAACGGATCGGAGTTCGAGGGCGTGATTCTCGGCATCGGCGGGGCGCTGGTGGGCGCGTTCGGGGGATACCTGATCCGACGTGAGATTGTGCTGCGGTCGGGCAGCAAGGACTGGCCGGTGGCGGTGGCCGAGGATCTGATTACGGTGGGGTTCGCCGTGCTGGCCCTGGGGATTGTGACGGGCTGAGGCGCTGTGATTCAGCTTTTGATGAACAGTGAGAGCGGCGAGGTTTGCGTTTCCGGCATCTCAGATCGAGGAAGACATCTAGAAAGAGGACGACGCCCTATGCTTACGCCCGCACTTATCAGCATTATTGTGACGCTTATTGTGATTGGCCTGCTGCTGTACCTGATCGGGCTGATTCCCATGGACGGAACCATCAAACAGATCATCCGCGTGGTGATCATTATCGCCGTGATTGTCTGGCTGCTGCAGTCTTTCGGGCTGCTGGGGCCGATCGGGCATGGGCACCTGATGCGGTAGAGCGGGTTAGCCCCAGAGGACCTTGCGGGCGGTGGCGCGCAGGCTCGATTCGCTTTGTGCGCCGATGCGGGTGGCGGACATCTCTTCGGAGCAATGGGAGGCTCCTGTAGCCGAGACCTCGCCGGCGCAGACGCGGTTGCGGCCACTGCGCTTGGCCTCGTAGAGCGCCTTGTCGGCGGCTTCGAGCAGGTCTTCGATACAGTAGCCTTCGCCTGGCAGGCAGGTGGCGACGCCGCAGCTTACCGTGGTGGGCATCACCGTGCCCGGTTCGGCGGCCTCGACGGCAGGGGAGCCGGCGACCTCGACCAGCTTGCGGATGCGTTCGGCGACGATCATTGCGGAGCGCTGCGAGGTCTGGGGGAGAAGGACGACGAACTCTTCGCCGCCGAAGCGGGCCGCGAAGTCGTCCTTGCCGCGCAGGGACTGTTGCAGCAGCGACGCGACGCGGGTGAGCACCTTGTCGCCGTAGAGGTGGCCGCGCAGATCGTTGACGGCCTTGAAGCGGTCGATGTCGATGACGATGGCGGAGAGCAGGGCGCCATCGGACAGGGCCTGCTGCCAGAGGCTTCCGCAGTAGAGCTCGAACGAGTGCCGGTTGGCGAGGCCGGTGAGGTTGTCGCGGCTGGAGATGCGGTGCAGTTCGGCGTTGACGAAGGCCAGCTCTTCGCTCTGCATCTCGTTGCGCAGCAGCATCAGGTAGACGAGGCGCAACTGGCGGCCGAAGCTGAAGTTCGCGACCATGGAGATCAGAAGAGCAAAGCCGGTCAGGGTAAGCCCAAGCAGTTGCTCCTGGTGGTCGAGGAAGTGGTCGAAGTGGAGGAAGACGAGATCGCCGGCGAACAGGATGACCGAAGTGGTGAGCGCATAGGTGAACTGCAGGCGCATGACCAGATTGGCGAAGAGGATGCAGACGACCAGGCCTGCCTGCGCATAGGCCGATGAGGCGGCGCTGCCCCCGGTCTGGATGTAGAGCTGGGTGAGGCCCACGATCACGATGACGACGGCGACGCTGGCCTCGCGGTAGACCTTTCCGGGGTTCCAGCGCATGGTGGCGTTGACCAGCAGCGCCAGCGGCGTGATGACGGCGGCGCGGAGGATGACTGCCTTCCACGAGGAGCCGTCGCCGATGAAGTAGTCGATGACGGCGAAGAGGTCGAACAGGATGATGGCGATGAGGCCCTGATACCACAGGTGGGCGGATCGCTGCCGGGCGATGTTCTGCTCGAAGCGCTCCTCAAGGATCGGCGGCAGCTTCGGCCACCTAAACTTCACCCCCGAGAGACGTTCGATCTCACGGGTGACCAGATGTTGCATCGAATTGGACTCCATAAAAAACCGCCGTTCCCAATGCTGTCCGAACCTATCCTGATCCCTTTTTTCAGGGGCTGCCCCCAATCGAGTCAAGTAACTGGTTTTATTACCGCTTAGAGCTAAATCGTCGAGTGTGACTAGTCTGTCATAGTCGGATAGTCGACGCAGCGCAGCTTTCTGCAACTTTAGCGCTATTTCGTTCTGGATAATTATCAGTAAAATGGCGCTGAACAAGGGGAAGCAATGCCCAAAAGGCTTTATCGGCTGTTTTTGCGGGAGCTTTAGGGATGGGTGGGCGGTCCTGTTTCCTGCTGGTGATGGCTCTCCGGGCTTGTGAAACAGACAATTGCAAGGGCGAAATACAGGGGGCTCTCCGCTAGGGCGTGCGATAAAGCTGCACACCATCGGTCTAGATGACGTGCCCTTTTGCAGGCTCAGCTGCTGGGGAGGTTCTCGACCAGAAAGTTGTCGATCAGGCGGGTCTGGCCTACCCAGGCGGCTACTGCTATCAGCGTTCCCGGTTGGATGGTGCTGACCGGCAGCAGGGTTTGAGCGTCGACTGTGGCGAGATAGTCGAGCTTTACGCGGTTGAGCTCCTGCATTCCCTGCTGGATGAGAGCATCGCTTTGGCGCTCGCCGCTGGCGATGCTTTGCTGTATGTGTCGAAGGGCGCGGGGCAGGGCGAGGGCTTCGGTGCGTTCGGCCGGGCTGAGATATTTGTTGCGGCTGCTGAGGGCGAGGCCGTCGGCGTCGCGCACGATGGGGCAGCCGATGATCTCGAGGTCGAAGTTGAGGTCGCGGGCCATCTGGCGGAGTACGGCGAGCTGCGCCGCGTCCTTTTGGCCGAAGAAGGCGCGGTGGGGGTGGGCAATGTGGAAGAGCTTGGCGACGACGGTGGCTACTCCGGTGAAGTGGCCGGGGCGGGAGGCTCCGTCGAGCCGGTCGCCGATGCCGGTGACGCTGATGGTGGTGGCCGCGCCCGGGGGGTACATCTCGGCGGTGGTGGGGGCGAAGAGCAGGCTGACGCCCTCGTCGGCGAGCTGGCGGCAGTCTTCGTCGAAGGTGCGCGGATACTTGGCGAGGTCTTCGTTGGGGCCGAATTGCAGCGGGTTGACGAAGATGGTGGCGGCGATGGAGGCGCACTCCGACCGGGCGCGGCGGACGAGCGAGAGGTGTCCTGCGTGCAGGGCGCCCATGGTGGGGACGAGGCCGAGGGGGGCGTTTTCGGTGCGGAGGTTGCGGCAGAGGTGCTGCATCTCGGCTACGGTTTCGACGATCTTCATAAGTCTGGCGTGTTGAATCCTTAATCGATTACCAGTTAGAAACGGGCGGCGCACTTGCTGGCTCAAACCAACCGCAGGTCCTTCGACTTCGCTGCGCTCCGCTCAGGATGACACATTGATGTTGCCGATCCGCGAATGGTGCCGATCGCCAAACTCGAACTCAACCTGCTTTTCCGGCTAGCGAGGCGATGCGGTCTCGGGTCTCCTGCGAGAGGTGGTAGCTTTCGCCATCGGAGGGGAAGTGGCGGGTCTCGACGTCGCGTTTGTAGTTGCCGAGGGCCTCGCGCATGAGGCCGGAGACGTCGGCGTAGCGGCGCACGAACTTTGCCGGAGGAGAGAAGGTCATGGTCATCATGTCGTGCAGCACAAGCACCTGGCCGTCGCAGTCGGGCCCGGCGCCGATGCCGATGGTGGGGACGCGCAGTTCTTCAGTGACGACCTTCGCCAATTCGCGGGGAACGCCTTCGAGCACGATGGCGAAGCAGCCGGCGTCTTCGAGTGCGAGGGCGTCGGCGCGCAGGTCTTCGATTGCCGCGAGAGTTTTGCCTTGTACCTTGTAGCCGCCCATGCGGTGGACGCTCTGCGGGGTGAGGCCGAGGTGGCCCATGACCGGTACCTGCGCGTCGACGATGCGGCGCACCAGCGCGGTTCGTTCGCGTCCGCCTTCGACCTTGACGGCCTCGGCTCCAGCTTCTTTCACGAAGCGGAGGGCGTTGGCTACGCCCTCGCGGTCGTCGACGTGGTAGCTGCCGAAGGGCATGTCGGAGACGAGCAGGGCGCGGCGGACGGCGCGGCGAACGCCTCGGGTGTAGAGCAGCATCTCGTCCATGGTGATGGCCAGCGTGTTTTCGTGGCCCTGCATGACCATGGCCAGCGAGTCGCCGACGAGGATGACGTCGAGCCCGGCCTCATCGACGAGGCGGGCGCTGGCGTAGTCGTACGCGGTGAGCACCGTGATGGGCTGGCGGGAGAGCTTTTTATCGAGGAGGGAGGGGACGGTGACTTTCGGGGCCACCTTGAGATCTTCGGGATCTCCGGCCGCGCGCTCGGGGGCGGAAGAGCGAAACGTTGTGAGGCTCATTGCAATCTCCAGTGCAGCTCCGCCGTGCGCTGCTGGATTGCAGCTTTGGCTGGATACCACCTGTCGCCGGAGGCTTTCCCGGCAGCAGGTTAAGCCTACGCGCTGGCTGTGGGTGGTGGCAAGGGTTGGGCTGACGGCTTAACACTGATCTGCACCGATTGCATCGATTTTAAAGACCGACTGCGGATGGGCGCGGAGATGCGCGGATAAAGGCGATTCTCCTCCTGATAGAGTTTTGGTGATTCGAGCAAAACGCAGATTCCCTTCGGGAATGACAAACAGGGAAATGACAAACAAGTGAATGACAAACAAGGGAAGGAAAGAATAGGGCGGCCCTTCTGCCCTTGAATCTTTCGGCTTCAGGTTTCATGGGACTTTGCCCCACGCTGGTATAGACCGCGCCTTCAGCGCGGTGCTGGATAGAAATTTCAGAGATTAGATTAAGGGTTCGATGAAGTGCGTAGCTTTTTGATCTCGTCCAAAATGCGTTGGGCCATGGCGGCCTTGCTCGTTGGGGGGATGGCTACTTCGTTGTCTTTGGTCAGGATGGTGCCTGCGTTGTCCTTGGAGTCGAAGCCGAGGTGGGGGGAGGAGACGTCGTTGACGACGATGGCGTCTACGCCTTTGCGCTCGAGCTTGGCGCGGCCGTTGGCGAGGATGTTTTCGGTCTCGGCGGCGAAGCCGATGACGAGGGTTCCGGGGTTTCTTCGGGCGGCGATCTCGCGGAGGATATCGGGAGTGGGCTCTAGCTCGAGGGTGCGGGCTCCGTCGCGCTTCAGCTTCTGGGGTGCGGTCTTTACGGTGTAGTCGCTTACGGCTGCCGCCATGACGACGATGGTGGCCTCATTGAGGCGCTGCAATGCGGCGGCCTGCATCTCTGCGGCGGAGGTGACGCAGACGACCTCGCAGCCAGATGGAGGAGCGATGGTGGTGGGCGCGGAGATGAGGATGACGCGGGCTCCGCGACGCTGGGCGGCTTCGGCGATGGCGAAGCCCATGCGACCGCTGGAGCGGTTGCCGATGAAGCGCACCGGGTCGATGGCCTCTCGGGTTCCTCCGGCGGTGACGAGGATGGTTTCTCCGGCCAGGTCGCTGGTTGCAGCCAGCGTGGCCTGCACCGCCGCGAGGATGGCGGTGTTGTCGGCGAGGCGGCCGCCGCCGACCATGCCGCAGGCGAGATAGCCGCTGCCGGGCTCGACGAAGGTGACGCCGCGAGTGCGGAGGGTCTCTACGTTGGCGCGGGTGGCGGGATGGTTCCACATGTTGACGTTCATGGCGGGGGCCATGATGACGGGCGCGGTGGTGGCGAGGTACATGGTGGAGAGGAAGTCGTCGGCGAGGCCGTGGGCGAATCTGGCGAGCACATGCGCGGTTGCGGGCGCGACGATCAGGGCGCGGGTGGTCTGCGCCTCGTTGATGTGCTCGATGCCGGATTCGGCTTCTTCGTCTTCTTCGGAGCCGATGCCGGCGTCTTCGCTCCAGAGGCTGGTGATGACCTTGTGTCCGGTGATGGCGGCGAAGGTCAGCGGGCGCACGAACTCTTCTGCGGCGCGGGTCATGACGACGTGGGGATCGAAGCCTGCCTCCTGCAACAGGCGCACCAGCTCTACCGATTTATAGGCGGCGATGCCTCCCGAGACGGCTACTGTGACCTTGATGCGCTGGGCGCACATATGCTTTCTCTCCCAAAAACTTTTCCAAAGGGGATGGTCTCATAGTCGCGCGTGGCTTTGCACTCTGGGGTGAGTGTGTCGAGGAGAGGACAGGCGACGGCAAGGGCGAAATACAGGGGTCTCTCCACTGCGGCGCGCGATGAAACTGCACGCCTTCGGTCGAGATGACGTGCATGAGTGGCAGGCCATGTGACGTGAGTCTGGGGTGCTTCGGTCGAGAGGGTGTGCGGCTGTTGTTGCATGTCGCTCGAAAAGTAACACGGCTGCAACACGGTGTTCACTCTGTCGTCATGCGCGGCTCGCACACTCAAAACTTAGCCAATATTAATTTCCAACCTAAGAGGCAACCCCCCTGATGTCTTTGACGCCACGACGCACGTGTACCCTGGCCCTCACCGCAGTTCTTTCCCTTCCCTTCCTCGCTCCCATTCAATCGCGCTCGCTGTTTGCTCAGTCTGTTTCGCGCGGAAGCACGATTACGGGAACGGTGTCCGATCCGGGCGGCAACATGCTGGACACCGCCACCGTTCTGCTGAAGAGCGATGCGAGCAACTTCACTCGCAAGGCCACCGCGGACTCCAGCGGACATTTTTCGATCAGCGGCGTGCCTGCGGGTGTCTATACCGTCTCGGTTTCGGCTCCGGGGTTCTCGATTGCGGTGCAGCAGGGAGTGCGTGTGCTGGTTGACCAGCCGAAGAGCCTTACTTTTTCGCTGAGCCTCGGCAACTTTTCGCAGCAGGTCACGGTCGAAGGGGGCGCGTCCAATTCGATTGCCGCGCAGCTTGCGCCGATGGATGCGCCGCTCGACGAGCGCTCGGCGCGCACCCAGGTGAACGCCACCTTTATCCAGAACTTTACCGCGCCGACCGCCGACTACGGCGAGCTGGTCGCGCTGGTGCCGGGCACGGAGACCACCAATTCGAACGGCGTTGGCCTTGGGCAGAGTACGACCAACTTCCGCGGCTTTGCCGATGGCGACTACGACATCGACTTTGACGGCATCCCGTTCTACGACACCAATACGCCCTCGCATCACTCGTGGGCGTTCTTTCCCTCGCAGTGGATTGGCGGTGTGGACTTCGACCGCAGCCCCGGAACAGCTTCGACCATCGGGCCTACGCCATTCGGCGGCTCGATTCACCTGCTGTCCATGCAGATGCCGTCGGAGCGCAACCTTCGCGGCGGGTTCTCCTATGGCTCGTTCAACACCTTCCTCTTCGACGGCAGCTTCAATTCGGGCGACTTCGGCGGAGCCAACAAAAAGTCGAACCTGTTCGTCGATGTGCACCACATGTCGTCGGATGGCTACCAGACTTTCAACTACCAGACGCGCAACGCGGGATCGCTGAAGTATCAGTACAGGCTCTCGGACAAGACCGTACTGACCGGCTTTACCGGTGTGATCTGGCTGGATGCCAACTCCCCGAACCTGTCTTCGACGCGGGCGCAGATTCTGGCCAACGGCGACAACTACCTGCTGCAGAAGACGGACCCCACGCAGGCGACCTACTACCCGTACAACCGCTACCATGTGCCCACGGACTTCGAGTACGTCGGCGTCAACTCGCAGTTGGGGCATAGCTGGAGCCTCGACTTCAAGCCTTACACGTACAACTACGACAACTCGCAGTTCTACGCGAAGCAGCCCAAAGGCGGCGGCCTCATCAACCCGACGGTCTGCGGCACGCCGGTGAAGAAGATCAGCCCCTGCGCGGTCGACAAGTACAACAGCTATCGCAAGTATGGCGAGACGCTGGCCGTAAGCCAGACCTCGAGCCACGGCATCTTCCGCACCGGCCTCTGGTACGAGTGGGCCGCGACCAACCGCCACCAGTTCCCGTCGAACCTGTTCACGCGCAAAAACGATGTGCTGCCCAACTTCAGCGAGAAGTTCTGGACGAACTCTTACCAGCCCTATGCCGAGTATCAGTACATGGCCACCAGGAAGCTGAGTGTTACGGCTGGCCTGAAGTTTGCGTTCTACACCATGGACCTCCAGCAGTTCGCCGATAACGGCGGCAAGATCGGCAGCACTAATCCCATCACAGGTAAGCCGTTCACCTCCACCAGCAACTCGGTGAACTATCACTCGTGGCTGCCTTCGCTCGATGCGAACTACCGGATCAAGCCGAACTGGTCGGTGTATGGGCAGGGTTCGACGGGCAGCGTCGTTCCTCCGAGCAGTGTGTATGACACGGCGGGAGCGCTGGTGGGCACGCCGCCCAAGCCGCAGACCTCGACGACCTACCAGACCGGTACGGTGTTGAAGCTCAAGCGCGTTACCTTCGATGCGGACTTTTATCACACCCGCTTCCAGAACGGCTATTCGTCGTCGACGGACAACGATCCCAACTCGGCACTGTTCGGCGAATCGATCCAGTTCATCTCGCCCAGCTCGATCACTTTGGGCGGCGAGTTCGAGACCAGCATCTCCCTCGGCAGAGGACTGAGCCTGTATCTGAACGGAACTCGCGGCAGGGCTACCTATGTCGGCACGCTGACGGCGTATAGCCCGAGCACCACGACCGACAATCCTCTGGTGGTCAAGGCCCCTTCGGGGCTGTGGGTGTCGGAGGCACCCTCGGACACCGAGGCTGAGGGCGTTACCTACCAGGAGAAGGGGTGGAACGTCGGCGTCTTCAACAAGCGCGTCGGGTCGAAGTGGGAGGACAATGGGGCGTACCATAACCAGTTGCGCGACGATCCTTATAACGTCAGCAACGCCTTCATCAACTACACCGTTCGCGGCGGATCGCACTTCGACCAGACCAAGATCAGGCTGAGCGTCAATAACCTGATGGGCTCGCACAACATTACCAGCGTGAGCCCCGGAGGGCCACTCGTAGCCTCTTCGCTGACCTCGGGCGGACTGACCTATACGAACCCGTTTGTAGGGGCGACGACGCCTTCTCCGGGCTTTACCGGCGGACGGAATCTTGCCGATAACCCCAACCTGCTTCCGGGCCGCAGCATTATTCTGTCGGTCACTTTCGGCTTTTCGGGCGGCCGCTAGGGAAGGTCTGATTCAGTCTCCGAGCATTCCCTCAGCGGCTAAAGCCGCATTTGCAGACAAACCACTTGCGGCATGGCTGAAGCCGTGCCCTTAACAAAACCGGACTTAATCAGAGGTTCCTTAGAGCGGATTTGCTGTTGGTGTGGAGGAAGGCAACCGCAGATTCCCTTCGGGAATGACAAACAAAAGGCTCGGCAGACTCTACACCAACTGCAACTTTGTTCTAGAGCGCAGCGTATCACTTTCCTCCAACGCCTCTCCCTTGCAGTTTTTTTGCGAGGGAGGGCTTTTTTTAATTTGTTCGTTGCCATAACGGAGAGGAAGGACAGGCAGCGGCGAAATACAGGGGTGCCTGGTTGCTGCTTCGATTCAAACGATTGTCCTTAAAGAGGTCCGTCCATTTACGCGAATTTCATTGACATGTGGAAATTACGTCTTGTAGAGTTCAGGCACGCAAGAAAATGTTTATCCATTGAAATTAGCGAGGAATTCATGCCCGTTCGCCGCCCTTCCCCGTCCTCTATTCGCTCCCTGCTCGCGCTCATGGTTCTGGTGCTCTCGTGCGCCTACGCTCCTGTACTTCAGGCGCAGTTGTCTACGACCGCGACGATTGCGGGTACGGTTACGGACGCTACAGGGGCCATCGTCGCCAACGCCAGCGTTACCGTGCACAACCTGGGGACAAAGACGGACACTGCCATTTCGTCGAACAGCGACGGCAGCTTTATCGCTCCCGGGCTTCCGGTGGGAACGTATACGGTCAGCATTACCAGCCCCGGCTTTCAGACCTATACGCTGACCGGGATCGTGCTGCATCCGGCGACGACGGCGACGGTGAACGGAACGTTGCAGCCGGGCTCGGCGTCTACTTCTGTCACGGTGTCGGCCAATGCGGTGCAGGTGGAGACGGCGACGATTGAGAACGCGGCCTCGGTGGATGCGGCGCAGGTGTCGACGCTGCCGATCAATGGGCGCAACTATCAGGGGCTGGCCACGCTGATGCCGGGAGTGCAAAACACCTCCGCTGGGGTCGCGCTGACGACCGGCGGTCGCGCCACTAATAATGCGCTCTCCGTCAACGGCCTGGCGCAGAGCGGGACTTTCTATGCGCTCGACGGCGTGTGGAACGAGAACACCGGCAACATGAACCAGACCTCGGTGATTCCGAACCCGGATTCGATTGAAGAGGTCCGCGTGCTGCAGAACAACTACAGCGCGCGCTACAGCCTGATGGGCGCGTCGGTGGTGTTGCTGCAGACCAAGAGCGGGACCAGCAACTTTCATGGTGGTGCGTGGGAGTTCTTCCGCAACGACGCGCTAAACTCGAAGCCCTACTTTGCGAGTACGGTGCTTCCTTACAAGCAGAACATCTTCGGCTACAACATCGGCGGCCCGATCTTTATTCCGCACCTCTACAACACCAACAAGGAGAAGACGTTCTTCTTCTGGAGCCAGCAGGGCGTGATTCTGCACCAGGTTCCGACCAACCTGACCGGCGTGACGCCGACGGCCAACCAGCGCGCCGGCGTCTTCAACTCGCCGATCAAGGACCCCAACACGGGCGCTCTGGTGCCGACCAATGGGGCTGGCCAATATGTCATTCCGTCGGCAGAGATCAACTCGAACTCCACGGCGTTTCTGAATGCGCTGTATCCTCTGCCTAATTTCGCCGGCAGCGGCAGCACGAACTACATCAACCCCAAGGGCCAGATCACGGTTCAGCGCGATGACGAGATCAAGATCGACCACAACTTCAACTCGCGCTTTCACCTGCTGGGCGAGTATCTCGACGAGTATCAGAAGTACGCGCAGAACTCGCTGAGCGGCTCGCAGTCGGGCGAGGTCTTCGACACCAACGCGGAGACCGACTACACGCACAACAAGCTGGCGCAACTTGCGCTGACGCAGATTCTGACGCCCAACATGGTGAATACGACCAGCATCGCCATGAATATTTTTGATCTCGACCTGAACCTTACCGGTACTGCCTTTGTGGACCAGGTTCCCGGCTTCAAGACCTCTCTGCCGTACAACGGTTATCTCGCCAACCGGCTTCCGCTGGTGGCTTTCAGCGGCGGGATTGCGCCGCAGGGCATTGCGGCTGCGCGTCCGCTGACCCACGCTGCCGACCTGGACGACACGGTGGGCGACGACTGGAGCTGGCTGCATGGCCGCCACTTCTTTCAGGCGGGCATCACCGTGGTCTTCAACACCAAGCGGCAGAATCCGGGCAGCGCGACCAATGGCCAGTTCACCTTTAGTGGCGTGGCAACCGCTCCGTCGACCGGCGGGGTGACGCAGGACGATGCGCTTGCCGACTTCCTCTTCGGCA
>NZ_DATKQC010000361.1:0-3057 GCF_035532915.1 Edaphobacter sp. | reverse complement strand
GAACGAACATCCTTCGGCTCCTTTTTAATGCAGGCAGACAGACCGTGCATTATTCCGTCAACACATTGGGCTTATGACGTATCCAATATCCAACGATGGAAGCCAAAACTGTAGTTGTCATAGGCGCAGGTCCCGGCGGTCTTGCGTCCGCAATGTTGCTCGCACGGCGTGGATTTCGCGTGCAGGTGTTTGAAAAGGCGGCTCGAATTGGAGGTCGCACCGCCGAGGTCGCACTGGGGCCATATCGCTTCGATCTTGGGCCTACATTTCTGATGATGAAGTTCCTGCTGGATGAACTATTCCAGGACGCCGCACGGCAGACCAGCGACTATCTCGATTGTCGGGCGCTCGACCCCATGTATCGCCTGCACTTTTCTGACAAAACCATGCTGGCCCGTCCCACACCAAGGGACATGCGCGACGAGATTGAGCGCGTCTTCCCGGGCGAAGGCGCCGGGTTGGATAAATTTCTTTTCTCGGAGAGCGTGCGATTTAAGAAGCTTTATCCCTGCCTGCAAAAGGACTACGGAAACCCGGCTGCGTTGTTGCATACGACCCTGCTGGCGGCGCTGCCCCACATCGCTCCCGGCCGTTCCCTCTACGACGTGCTTTCCACCTACTTCCGTTCGGAGGAGTTGCGACTCGCCTTCACCTTCCAGTCAAAGTACCTGGGGATGTCTCCATGGGATTGCCCGGGCTTGTTCGCGATGATCCCGTACACAGAGCACGCACACGGCATTTACCACGTGATGGGCGGGCTGTCTCAGATTCCGCAGGCGTTCGCCAAAGTTGCTCGGGAGGAAGGTGCCGAGATTCATACCTCCTGCGGAGTCAAGCGTGTGCTGCTGCGGGGCCGCAAGGCGTGCGGCGTGGAATTGGAGAACGGAGAGAAAGTCGCTTGCGATGACGTGGTGATCAATGCCGACTTTGGCCATGCCATGAGCACTCTATTTCCCGACAGCGACCTCGGTAAATATAAGCCCTCCGCTCTTTCCAAGCGCAAGTACTCCTGTTCGACGTTCATGATGTACCTCGGACTCGATCGGGTGTATCCGGATGCCGAGCATCACATGATCGTTTTCGCGCGGGATTACAAGCGATGCCTGGAAGACATTACAAAAACAAAGATCGTTTCCGATGATCTTTCTGTCTACATTCGCAATGCCGCGACCCTGGACCCGTCGTGCGCTCCAGCAGGCCACTCGGCGCTGTATATTCTGGCGCCGGTGCCGAACAATACCAGCGAAATCGACTGGAAGAAGCACCGCGACGCCTATCGAGAAACCATTTTGCAATTACTGGAAGACCGTACCCCATATAAGGATCTGCGCGATCACATCCGGGAGGAGCTGATTCTGACGCCGGCAGACTGGGAGAAACAGGTTTCCGTCTTTCTTGGCGCGACTTTCAACATGGGCCACAGTTGGGACCAGATGCTCTACTTCAGGCCGCACAACAAGTTTGAATTGTTCGACAACACATACCTGGTGGGCGGGGGCACGCATCCTGGCAGCGGGCTGCCCACCATCTTTGAATCTGCGCGTATTTCCTCCAACCTGATCAGTGCCAAGTATGGGGTGCAGTATCCCAAGCCAAGGCCTTTCGCAGAATTGGGAATTGAATGAGCCACGAGACTGCTGCGAAACGCATTGATCGTGCCCGGGCGGCACAGGCATTGTGGGTACAGTTTTCGGCGACCGATCGCGCTCGACGTCTGCGTCCGTTGCGGTGTGAGATCGCGCGGCGCATGGATGAGATCGTTCAGGTGATATCGGATGAGATCGGAAAAGCTCCGATGGATGCGCTGGCTGGCGATGTCATGGTCACGCTCGAGCAGCTGCGCTTCTACGAGCGAGCCGCCGCGCGTATCCTTCGTCCACAGAAGAAGGGCAGCCCTTGGTTCTTCTACCGAGGGACTCGTTTCAAAGAAGTGCTGGAGCCGCATGGCGTCGTGCTGGTGCTCGCGCCGTGGAATTATCCCTTGCAGTTGTCGGTGATCCCTATGGCAACCGCTCTGTTCGCCGGAAATTCCGTGTTGCTGAAATGCAGCGAACACGTTCCTCAAACAGCGCGCTTGATTCAGGAACTTTGTGCTGTCGCAGGATTACCGGATTACCTGGTGCAGGTTTCCTGCGAGTTACGGGAAGAGGCGACGGCCTTGCTGCAAGCACGGCCTGATTTCGTTTTTTTCACGGGCAGCCACCGCAACGGCCAAACGATCGCGGCAAAGGCGGCTACCCTGATGATCCCAACCGTGATGGAGTTGGGCGGCAAGGACGCTGCCATTGTGTTTGACTCCTGCGATCTGGAACGGACGGTGAACGGGCTTACCTATGGCAGCTTCTCCAACGCTGGTCAGGTATGCGTCGGCACCAAGCGAATCTTTGTCCATCGGGGAATCTACGAGCCGTTTCTGCAGTTGTTTCTGCAAAGAGTGCGCCAGCTCCGCATCGGCACGTCCGTCGAGAGTGACGTGGGAACAGTCCGCCTCGAATCTGTAAAGGTGCGCCTGCGGGTCCAAGTGGAAAACGCACTTTCCCGCGGTGCAAAGCTGCACTCCGAGTGGCGAGCGGATGACGATGTCACAACTCCTGTCGTACTGACGGACGTTCCTGAAAATGCGGCGCTCCTGGTCGAGGAGACGTTTGGCCCCGTAGTTTGCATAGCGTCGTTTCAGCACGAGGCCGATGCCGTCGAAATGGCAAACGCATCTGCATTTGCCTTGAGTGCGAGCGTATGGACAGGCGACGATCGTCAAGTCGAGCGCGTGGCATACGAACTGAACTGCGGCAGTTGTGCGGTAAACGACGTGATTCGCAACATCGGCAATCCTCAGGTTGCGTTCGGCGGCAACCGCGCCAGCGGCTATGGCCGCTATCACGGCGCGGAAGGTTTGCGAACCTTCTCGCGTATCAAGACGGTGATGGTGGCTCGCCGTCTTCGTCGTGTCGAGGTCCACTGGTTTCCATTTCGAGCGGAGACCTTTGATCGTCTTCGCCAATTGCTGCGCATACGGCACGGCGGCAAAATTCGGACTGGCATGAAGCGTCTGGCTAG
>NZ_DATKQC010000360.1:0-40662 GCF_035532915.1 Edaphobacter sp. | reverse complement strand
AGATCATGCAGCAACAAGGAATCCCCTCGCGCTGGGCCACAGCGACCGATTCAAACGAGATCTTTCGCGCCGTGATGGGAACCGCTCCGGCGGCGGACTATATGCCCATCGCAAAACAGTGGAATTTCGGTAGCAGCCACGTGGTGGCAGACCTCGGAGGGGGTGGCGGATCGCTGCTTGCAGCCATCCTGTCCGCGAACCCTCACCTCCACGGCATGTTGGTCGATCGCGCCGAATCGATCGACGCTGCAAGATCGCGCTTCCAGAACAATGAACTCGCCAGCAGATGCAAGCTCGTCACCGCCGATCTATGCGCGGCTGTTCCTCCCGACGCGGACGTATATCTTCTCAAGCACGTCCTGCATGGATACAACGACACGGTTGCCGGAAAGGTTCTCGAGAACTGCCGCAACGTGATGACCAGCGAAGCCCGCCTTCTCGTCATCGAGTTTGTGCTTCCCGATGTTGTCTTCGGTCCCGATCTCCATCTGCAGACGCGGCTTTTCAGCGACCTCAACATGCTCGCCGTTACTGGAGGCAAAGAGCGCAGCGCCTCGGAGTGGACTGCACTGCTTCAGGCTTCAGGATTTACTACGATGCAATTCATCCCCGTAGCCGAACTGGACGTCTCCATCATCGAGGCGCGAACCACCTTATAGACAAAGCTCGTCTAAGCCGCAGCCCCCGAGGCCGGCTTGTTCTTGTTAAGGAAATAGAATCCCAGCCCAATCCCCAGCAGCGTCAACATTGCCGCCAATCCGAGTATCCGCAGCACCGCCACGGTGTATTTCCCGGATGACGGAACATAGTTGCAGCAGTACAACAGGAACAGGTCCTTCGCTGTGGCGATCTTCAGATGCGATGCATTGACCAGCGCCAGCCGGACGTCTCTCGTCGGATAGTCGATCCCCGCCAGGTACTCCGACATCTTTCCCTCGGGCGTGGCGAACATGATGACGCTCGAATGCGCGAACTGGTCCATCTTTCCGTCCGGCCCCGGCACCCGCACATAATGGAAGCCGGTGGCCTCGCTGAGTGCGGTGATCGAAGGCTCCTGCCCGGTGAGGAAGTGAACGCTGTCTCCTGCGCCCGGCTGCCCGATCCCAGCGAGAAATGTCTTCTTCGCCGCTGCTGCATCCGCGGGTGTATCCATAGGATCGATACTCGCCACGACTACGTCGTAATCTTTCCCCGCGGTGAACCCCGTTCCCTTCAATCCCGCGGCCATGCCGTGCAATACCTGCGGGCAGAGCATACCGCACTTGAAGTAGACCAGCGCCAGCGCAATAGGGCGCTGATGGAAGTACTGTCCCAGCATCACCTGCTTCCCTGCGTCATCGACGAAAGCAGTGGAGAGAGGCAGCGGCTGGTTCAACCGCTCAACCAGACCCGCACCCTTCAGATAGTCCCGCGTCTGCTGCGCCATGGTTCCCATCGGCTTGTCCGCGCCGATCTGCTGCCCATACGCCGACGTTGCCAACAATCCAACCCCTGCTACCGCTATCACGCACAAGCGCCGAAACCCGATCAAAGCATCCTCCAGCCGACTCTTCTTCCATGCTACGCCCGTTCCACCGACAGGAGGCTATTCTAGATAGATAGGCGAATAACAACATCAGTCATCGACCATTAGAGGACAACATGATCGTCATCAGCGAAGAATACGTAGACCTGGCCACGCCGAATGGCCCCATGCGCACTCACATCGTCCGCCCCGCCGCGCCGGGACGCTACCCGGGCGTCGTCTTCTACTCGGAGATCTTCCAGATCACCGCGCCGATCCGCCGCACCGCGATGCTGCTGGCAGGACAGGGCTACATCGTCGCTATGCCCGAGATCTATCACGAGTTCGAACCCGCAGGCACCGTCTTCGCCTACGATCAGGCTGGCTCCGACCGCGGCAACGCGCTCAAGACCGCCAAGACCGTTCAGAGCTACGACGACGACGCCCGCGCCGTCATCGACCACCTGAAGGGCCGTCCTGACTGCACCGGGCACATCGGAGCGCTGGGCATCTGCATCGGCGGACACCTCGCCTTCCGCGCCGCCATGAACCCCGATGTCATCGCCACCGCCTGCTTCTACGCCACCGACATCCACAAAGGCGGCCTGGGCAAAGGCATGAGCGACGACTCGCTCCAGCGCGCCGCCGACATCAAAGGCGAACTCCTCATGATCTGGGGCCGTCAGGACCCCCACATCCCCCTTGAAGGCCGTCTCAAAGTCCTCGCCCGGCTGAACGAGCTTGCCACCCGCCTGAGCTGGCACGAGGTCAATGGAGCCCACGCTTTTATGCGCGACGAAGGCCCCCGCTACGATCCCGAGCTCGCCTACAGTCTCTATGGTCTGGTCTTCAACCTCTTCCACCGCAAACTAGGGCAGGGCGATCTGGCCGCCACCGCCGCCTCAACCGAGACCCGCCACTAACATCCTTCAAACCTATTGACACCCCCGATACAATTAATTCAGAAGGTAAAAAGAGAAGCCCGGCACTCGCCGGGCTTTTTCACTTGACCCGAAGTCCACCCGAAGTCCGGACTTCGGGTGGACTTGGATCGGACTTAAGTTATCTGTTTGGAAGACTTTAGGACTTAAAGTACAGGGGGGTACATACATCAACGCCAGCTCACTGCAAGATGCCAGCGCATCTCCCGGTCGCGAGCTTTCTCAAGGACCTCGGCGTACTCCCTCAACTCTGAGAGCACCTGTTTGCCCTCGGTGCCGAGCTGCTGGGGGTCGTCGCGAAGGGCCTGCAAAAGCGCCTGCACCGTCTTCAAACCGTCAGCCGGCGGATACCATTGCGGCGGCGGAAGCTTTCGCAGTAGCTCCTGATCGCCGGCGCCTTCTTCGATGAGGAGAGCCATCGAGTTCTCGTCCGCCGAGAAGAACTCGATCAGCGGGCGTACGCCAAGGTTGAGTGCGAGCTTTTCGAGCGCGTCCTCGTGCCGGGCCAGCGAACGGCCATTGACGAAGATATCGAACCCCGGGTCCTCACCCTCGACGACGATGTACATGGAAGCTGCCATTCAAGGAAGTGTACCCCTGCGTCGAGCGGAAAATCTATCGTATCGAGAGTACCGCATCAGAGTCCCAACCCCTCGAAAACAAGAGGTACGCTGCTCCGGCCACCAGCAGGACCAGGCCTGCGGCCATTCTCACCGTCAAAGGAGGATGCAAAAATGCGAAGCCTTCCAGAACGATGAAGAGAGGAACAATCAGGTATCGCACAGCAAGACGCACGGGGGACATCTCGCGCAGAAGCCATACCAGCAGAAGCAGCTCAACCAGGTTGTAGAGCGAGTGAATCGAGAGCAGGCCTGACAATCCAATCCAGGACACTCCGCTCCAACTTTCTGCAGAGGGCAGGTTTACAAAGTGGCAGGCGATAAGGAACGCGGCATTGGAGAGAGACACGACTGCCAAAGCCTCAATCGTCCCGAATCCGCGCAGCAGATGATAGATCGCTTCACTTGCAAAGCCACCCAGCGCAACTACCACTAGAAGAACGCCGAAGACGATTTGTCCGCGCGGCGATGTTGGGAAGCTGAATGGAAGCAGGAGTAAAACTCCGCCAAAACCGATCAGTGCCGGAAGGGAGAAGCGTCGAACACCGGGCTCGGATTCGCGGGCCGCAGCAACCATTACAACGACAAACGGCACAAGAGCAAAGAGCGCAGCGCGGCTGATATCCGATATTGCATTGCGAGCCCACTCTCCCAACACGGCAGGCACACCGAGTAGAAGGATGCTCACGGCGGCTACCTGCAAGCAAGCACGCCACTGTAATCGAGCACGCGCGCGCCGATACGCCAATATCAACGCAACAAGCCCAACGACACCGTAGAAGCAACCCTGCTGCGCGATGGGAGATTCTTCGCTTGCACCGGCAGGCAGCAGCCATGAACTCGACAGCAGCAGGCACAGGCAGAAAAACGCGATCCAGATGCTGCGTCGCGTTTGCTGTGGCCCGGCTATCAGCATGAATCGGCCCCCTGAGAGCTTTGATGAAGTCTTCGCGGCAAATGCAGAGGGGCCGCGCAGTCTGCGCGGCCCCTCACACAATCAACAACGATTACTGGTTTCCGTTACCACCGGCGGGGCGAGGAGCACCACCACCGGAACCACCACGACGTCCGCTGCGGCGACGGCGGCTGCCGCCACCGGGGCGACGTTGTCCGCCGGGCCCGGCAGCAGCGCCGGAGCCTTCGCCCGTGGTCGCAGGAGCACCATCGGCACGGTTGAAGTTAGGCTCGTCGTCAGAATCCGGTGAGTCCGTATCGTCCTCGTCCTCGAAGTCGTCACCATCTTCCGCATCGGAGACGTGCTCTTCAGATGCGGTTGCATGAGGAGCAGCGGGAGCACCATCGATACCGACCTGTCCAGGCTCGGGAAGTCCCAGCTTGGCGCGCTGCTCCCGCAGAACTGCCTTGCGGGAGAGCTTGATGCGGTTGCCTTCGATGGCGAGTACCTTGACCAGAATCTGGTCGCCCTCGCGAAGCTCGTCCTTGACCTCTTTGACGCGATGCTCCGCGATCTCGGAGACGTGGAGCAGGCCGTCGGTACCGGGGAAGATCTCGACGAATGCGCCGAACTCTGCCAGACGAACCACCTTGCCGAGATAGGTTTTTCCGACCTCGGGCACAGCGGTGATGTCGCTGATCATCTGGATGGCGCGGGCCAGGCCGTCGGCGTCGCTCGAAGCAACGTTGACGCGACCGGTATCGTCCACATCGATCTTGACGCCGGTGGCCTCGACGATACCGCGGATGACCTTGCCGCCAGGTCCGATGAGATCGCGAATCTTGTCGGTCGGAATCTGGATGGTGTGAATGCGGGGAGCAAACTGCGACTTCTCCTCGCGGGCTCCGGAGATGGTCGCGTCCATGGTGTCGAGGAGGTTCAGACGGTTCTTGCGAGCCTGCTCGAGCGCCTCGCGCATGATCTGCGGAGTGATGCCCATGATCTTGATGTCCATCTGGAGCGCGGTAATGCCCTTGCGTGTACCGGCCACCTTGAAGTCCATGTCGCCGTAGTGGTCTTCCGCACCGGCGATGTCGGTGAGAATGGCGTACTTGTCACCCTCTTTGACGAGTCCCATGGCCACGCCGGCTACTGCGCCCTTGATGGGAATGCCCGCCTGCATGAGTGCAAGCGACGCGCCGCAGATGGTGGCCATGCTGGAGGATCCATTGGATTCCAGAATGTCGGAGACGACGCGAAGGGTGTACGGGCTCTCGTCCTCGCCAGGAAGGACGGCCTCAATCGCACGCCAGGCGAGTGCGCCATGGCCGATCTCGCGGCGGCCGACGCCGGTCATGCGACCGACTTCGCCCACGGAGAACGGGGGGAAGTTGTAGTGGAGCATGAAGCGACGCTTTTGCTCGCCTTCGTAGCTCTCCATACGCTGCGCGTCATCGGTGGTGCCGAGGGTCGCGGAGACAAGGGCCTGGGTTTCGCCACGGGTAAAGAGGGCGGAGCCGTGGACGCGGGGCAGAACGCCGACCTCGACAGTGACCTCGCGGATCTGGTCGAAGGCGCGGTGATCGGGACGGATGCGCTCGTTGAGGACCTGCTCGCGGAAGATGTTTTCGCGCAGCAGCTCATAGTATTTGCTGAGCTTCTTGGCAGCTACGGCATCGCCTTCGGGAAGGTCGCGCTTGAGCTCGTCCTTGATCTCCTTGACCAGCGCGTAGCTCTCGAACTTGGGGTGCTTCTGGGTGTCGAGCGCGTCCTTCAACTTCTCGCCGACCTTGGCAGTCAGGGCGTTGAGGTACTCATGATCGGTCTCGATCGCGGTGACGAGGCGCTTGGTCTTGCCAGCGCGGCTGACCAGATCTTCGATGGCAGCGCAGATCTTCTTGATCTCGACATGAGCGAACTCGATGGCGCCGACGACCGACTCCTCCGAGGTCTCCTTGGAACCGGACTCGACCATGACGATGCCGTCTTTAGTGCCGACGACCATGATGTTCAGCGTGCTCTTGGCGCGCTCCGCGTAGGTGGGGTTGACAATGTACTGTCCATCGATGTGGCCGACGCGTACCGCGCCAACCGGGCCGTGGAAGGGAATGTCCGAGAGCGCGAGGGCGCAGCTTGCACCGTTGATGCCAAGCACGTCGGGATCGTTTTCCTTATCGGCGGAGTAGACGAACGCGACCACCTGGGTCTCGTTGCGGAAGGCCTCGGGGAAGAGCGGGCGGATGGGACGGTCGATCTGACGGCTGGTCAGGATCTCCTTCTCACTGGGGCGGCCTTCGCGCTTGATGAAGCCGCCGGGAATGCGGCCCCCGGCATAGGTGAACTCGCGGTACTCGACCGTGAGGGGGAAGAAGTCGATGCCTTCCTTGGGGTCGGGAGAGGCTACGGCAGTCGCCAGAATAACGTTGTCTCCGCTGGAGGTAAGCGCTGCGCCGGAGGCCTGCTTGGCCATGCGCCCTGTCTCAAATTTAATCTGCTTGCCGCCGGCAAGCTCAACTGTAACGTCCTGCTTCATGTTGCCCTCTTCTCTCGTTTTATCTATATAGAAACTTGTTGGATCGCGTCATCCTCTTGCGGGCGCGAAAATGCAGCTCCACGGGGCCGCCTATCGAGCCGCCTGGAAGCTGCACAGTAAGAAATCTTTGACAAATGATACTTGTCCGGCTCGGTCAACCATCGATGCATGACACAACCCACTCATCGTCAGCGACTCCAGCGGCAAGGCCATACGTGACCTTGCACGAGAAGTTGCAGCCGAACGAGAGCGGGCCGTGCATGCTTCCATAGGATTGAACGGTGTCTCCGGAGACAATGCGCTACTTGCGGATTCCCAACTTACCGATGACTTCGCGGTAACGGTCCGCGTCGCACTTTTTGAGGTAATCAAGCAGGCCGCGACGTTTGCTCACGAGCATGAGAAGCCCGCGGCGCGATCCGTGGTCCTTCTTGTGGGTCTTGAAATGCTCCGTCAACTCGCCAATACGCTCACTCAGAATCGCGATCTGAACCTCGGGACTCCCGGTGTCTGAGTCGTGTGTACGGAACTTTGCAATAATGTCTGTCTTTTTAGCAGATGCCAGCACAGATGTCTTTTACTCCTGATCTTCTAGTCCACTCTTAGTGTCTACGTTAGGATAGCACCGCTCACGAAAGGCAGCAATAAGCCGGGGAAGGCATTTCAGGGAAGGGGTGGGAGAATCCAAAGGTTGAGTCGTAACCCTTAGCGGCGCTGGGGAAATCCTCAGGGAACCGAATGCCGTATTGATTCAATGACACTTGCGCAGTTTCATTGTGATTCGACGCAACATATTCCCGGTGCGTGTACCAGTCGAGGCACCCATATCCACTGGAATGCCCCGTAAACTGGCAGGATGGACAAGTTTGTTGTACGCGGCGGAAATCCGCTTCTCGGCACGATTAAAGTCTCCGGAGCGAAGAACTCCGCCCTTCCCTGTATGGCCGCCGCCATCCTCACCGAGGATGAGGTCATCCTTGAAAATATCCCGCAGGTGCGCGATATCGAGACCGAGCGCAAGCTGCTGGCCAGCATGGGGGCCGAGGTCGAACTAGGCTATGGACGAGCGCAGCATCGCACCCACATCCGCTGCGCTGTGCTGTCGGACCCCGTCGCCAAGTATGAGATCGTCAAGACAATGCGCGCCAGTTCGCTGGTGCTGGGGCCACTGATCGCCCGCACCGGCGTGGCTCGCGTTGCCATGCCGGGAGGCTGCGCGATTGGCGGACGTCCAATCGATCTGCACATCAAAGGCCTGGAGGCGATGGGCGCTACCATCACGCAGGAACATGGCTACCTGGAAGCCCGCACGGACAGGCTGAAGGGAGCACGCATCGTCTTCGACAAGATCACCGTCACGGGAACCGAAGACCTTCTGATGGCGGCGACGCTTGCCGAGGGCGAGACTATCTTCGAGAACTGCGCGAGAGAGCCGGAGGTAACTGATCTTGCCGCTCTGCTGGTCGCGATGGGAGCCAAGATCGAAGGCGCGGGGACGTCCACGATCCGTGTGCAGGGCGTCGCGAAGCTGCATGGAGCGCGTCACCGGATCAATCCCGACCGCATCGAAGCCGGGACGTTTCTGATTGCCGGAGCGATTACCGGGGGCGACCTGAACGTCGATTGCTGCGAGCCCGCCCACCTGAGCGCATTGATCTACAAGCTGGAGCAGTGCGGCGTTCGCATCGACGTGGGGACCGACCATATTCGTGTTCGCAGCGGCGGCAACCTGAAGGCGGCGGACATTTCGACCGAAGAGTATCCAGGCTTTCCAACCGACATGCAGGCGCAGTACATGGCGCTGGCCACGCAGGCGGAAGGAACGACCATCGTTACGGAGAATATCTTCGAGAACCGCTTCATGCATGTGCAGGAACTGAACCGCATGGGCGCCAACATCACGGTGCAGGGACGAACGGCCACGGTGCAGGGCAAGACGCCGTTGCAGTCGGCCGCGGTGATGTGCTCGGACCTGCGGGCTTCGGCTTCGCTGGTGCTGGCGGCGCTGGTGGCAGACGGCGAGACGATTCTGGACCGGGTCTACCACATGGACCGCGGCTACGAGCGGCTGGAGGAGAAGCTGCGCGGCGTGGGAGCGCAGATTCGACGGATGGGGGACGTTTTCGGGAAGAAATAAGGTAATTCCGCATTTCTCACTGAAACTTGGACTGTGCAAGGATAGTGAATGAAGATTTTTCTGTTTGTCCTGGTCGCGACTGTGTTTGAGGCCGTGGGTGACGCCGTTGTGCGGATTGCGCTTCACAATCCTTCGCCGATAATGCGCACCGGGCTCTTTGTAATTGGAGGGCTGCTGCTGACGCTCTACGGGACCTCGCTCAACCTGGCTCCGGTGGAGTTTGCCGCCGTCACCGGCATGTATATCGCGACACTGTTCGTGGTGTTTCAGATTACCAACTACACCTTCTTCCGAACTCTCCCGACGCCGGCCGTCGTGGTGGGCGGAACGCTGATCGTGACCGGCGGCCTGATCGTCTCACTATGGAAGTAACCGAACCAGCGCGGCGCTGGTTCGACTTCGTTCGCTGAAATAAGGGTATTCGGTGGTACAAAGGTTGCACTACACTGCAACCTGAGAGCCGGAGAACCATGACAGGAAAGAAAAAAGTGTCCGAGGCCGGCAAGCCGGTAACGCTGAAGATCCTGGCGGAGTATCTGGATCTCTCACCGGCGACCGTCTCCATCGTGCTGAACGATTCGCCAGTGGCCAAGTCGATCTCCGCCGCGACCAAGGAGCGGGTACACGCCGCGGCAAAGAAGTTTGAGTATCGCCCCAACCTGCACGCGCGCATGTTGCGGACGCGAGTGACCAACACCGTTGGCCTCATCGTGCCCGAGGTCAGCGAAGGATACTTTACCGGCGTGATGCTGGGCGTCGAACAATATCTTTTGCAAGAGGGCTTTCTTTACTTCACCGTCAGCCATCTGGGACGTCCCGACCTGATCGAGGAGTATCCGCAACTGCTGATGAACCGGGCCGTCGACGGCTTCCTGATGGTGAACACCGAGCTGAAGCACAAGGTACCGCTGCCAGTGGTGGGCATCTCGTCGCACAGCAAGACTCCGGGGCTGACGAATGTCGTGCTCGATCACAATCGAGCCGCGAAGATGGCGCTACGCCATCTCTATGATCTGGGCCACCGCCGTATCGCATTCATGAAGGGGTCGAAGTACGTCAGCGATTCGGTTGCGCGCTGGGAGGCGATCGTCAGCATTGCGCAGGAGATTGGGATCACGGTTCGTCCGGAGCTTTGCATTCAGCTGGAGAAGAACTCGTGGTCGCCGGAACTGGGCTATTCCCCGGTGAGGGAGCTGCTGGCGCGCACGCGCGACTTTACAGCCATCTTCTGCTTCAACGATACGGCGGCGATCGGCGCGATTCGCGCCATCGAAGATGTCGGACTTAGCTGTCCGCGCGATATCTCGGTGATCGGCTTTGACGACATCATCGTCGCCGAATACTATAACCCCCGGCTGACAACGATTCGGCAGCCTCTGCACAAAATGGGCTGGACAGCAGCGCAGTTGCTGGTCAACCGGATTCACTCACCGAATGAACCGTATCCTGACGCGGTGTGGTTTGAGCCAGAGCTCGTGGTCAGAGAATCGACAGCTGGCGTTCGCGAGGATCGCCCTGTGAAAGCGCTCAAGGCAAAACATTAAACTTCATGAATCTGCGTGAACCGACAAGCGTGGAATTCGAAGACATTTCCCCGACGCCGGAACAGTGCATTGCCAGAGATCACACCATTGACCACTGATGGGCCGAGAACTCGAACGGACGCCTTCTATGCGCTGGGGCCAATCTTCTTCTATTTCTTTGTGGCAGGCATTGCGACCGTCATGCTGGGACCGCTGCTTCCGTCGCTGATCGGCCGGTGGCATATTCAGGACGCGCAAGCCGGCACCTTGTTCACGACGACATTCGCAGGGCAACTCTGCGGAGCATGGTTCGCAACGCGCAATCTTCGCGCCAGCGTGGTGTGCGGCGCATGCATCAGCGCAGTGGGATGCGCCTGGATGGGCTGGACCAATTTCAGCACGGCACATGTCGCCCTCTTCTGCGTGGGACTCGGCCTGGGCGCGGGCCTTACGGCAGGCAATGTCATTTCGGGTATCGCGATACCGTCGGCACGCACGCGCGTGATTGCGTTGCTGAACATGACGTGGGGAGCAGGAGCGATCAGCTGCTCGCTGCTGGTGCGAGCCTGCGGTGCAGGCCGAGTGCGGCTCTTCTTCTGCGTACTTGCGGCCTGCCTGGTAGCAGCAGCCGCCTTTGCAATCGCTTTGCCTAACGATAGCAAGCTTGAGCCGGAGGTGGTGGGAGAGACAGACTCGAAGGAGAAGAGCAGGATGCCGATGCCACTGTGGCCGCTGCTGCTCTTCTCTGCCGCGATGCTGCTGTTCGTGGGGATAGAGAATGCGCTGGGGGGATGGCTGCCCAGCTATGGCGTGCGCACGAGCTCGGCGCTGCTGGCTTCGTCCATTGCACTCTATTTCTGGGTGGCCGAGATGACGGGGCGGCTTCTGCTGGCAGTGCTGACCGATCTTTTTGGTGAAGCTTCGCTGTATCGAGGAAGCGTTGCTCTGCTCATCGTGGCAGAGGTTGTGCTGATTGTGGCGAAGCATCTGAGCGCGGGAGGAGTGGTGGCGCTCACTCTTTTATGCGGGCTTGCCATCGCTCCCATCTATCCGCTGATACTTTCGTTCTTTCTGGCACGCACGGGAAATCATCCACGGCTAGGGCGCGTCTTTGCCGCTGCTTCGCTTGGAGGGGCAACTCTGCCGTGGCTGACGGGAGTGGTCTCGACCCGGTTCCATGGGCTGCGCGCCGGACTTGCTGTACCTGCAGTGGGAACAGTCCTGCTGTTGTTGCTCGCCGGTGTTATTACCAGTACGCCGATGCTCTCGTCGCGAGCAGCCGAAAGGTAAATCGCGTAATCCGCAATGAAAGCGCCGATTGCTTGTCTCCTGTTTACTGAGTTCTTTATAGTTTTGCGTAGACGCGCCGCGCAATCCGCAGCGAAGGAAACCTATGACCCCGATGTCCCCGGAAGAACTTGCAAAGAAAACAGGAGCGGGTCTACTCTCGTTTCCGGTTACTCATTTCACCGATGCCTACGCCTTTGACGAGGCTCCCTATCGCGAGCATCTCGACTGGCTGCTGCAGCACAAACCGGCGGGACTGTTCGCAGCGGGAGGCACGGGCGAGTTCTTCTCACTTACTCTGCAAGAGTTCTCGGCAGTTGTAACAGCCGCGGTGCAGCAGACCAACCATCGCGTCCCTGTAGTGGCTGGTTGCGGATATGGCACTGCAATCGCAAAGCAGTTTGCGCAGGCTGCGGAGAGTGCAGGCGCGGATGGCATCCTGCTCTTGCCGCCATACCTGGTCAACGCAGAGCCTGCGGGAATCATGGCTCATGTCGAAGCGGTGTGCGCTTCCACCAGCCTTGGCGTGATCTTCTACAACCGCGACAACGCCATCATCAACGACGTGACGCTGGAGCGCCTGTGCGAGCGCTGCCCCAACCTGGTCGGCTTCAAAGACGGCTATGGCGACATCGAGCTGATGACGCGGATCTATGCTCGCATGGGCGACCGGCTCACCTATATTGGCGGGCTGCCGACGGCAGAGACCTTTGCGTTGCCCTATCTGGAGATGGGTGTCACTACTTATTCTTCGGCGATCTTCAACTTTCTTCCACAGTTCGCGCAGGACTTCTACGCAGCCGTACGCAGGCGCGATCATGCGGAGGTCTTCAAGCAGTTGCGAGATTTCGTTCTGCCTTACATCGACATCCGCAACCGGCGTAAAGGCTACGCGGTGTCGATCGTCAAGGCAGGAATGCGCGCCATTGGCAAGCCCGCAGGCAGGGTCCGCACACCGCTCACCGATCTCGACCAAAACGAGCTGGACGTTTTGACCAGGCTGATCTCTGGCCGTTCCTAAGTTGACAGGGAGACTATGAGCGCCGGCAAGCAGACTCACATACGCTACCTGATCGTGTCGATGCTGTTCATCGCCAGCTGCTTCAGCTATGGCGACCGGGTCGCACTCTCCATCGCCGGTACCGCGATGGAGAAAGAACTGGCGCTGGACCCGGTGAAGCTGGGCTTTCTGCTGTCGGGCTTCAGTTGGGCCTACGTGCTTGGCCAGTTGCCCTCCGGAGGTCTGCTGGATCGCTTCGGCTCGAAGCGCGTCTATGGCATCAGCATCATCTGCTGGACGGTCTGCGCCTTCCTCGTCGGCTTCACAGGATATCTCGCTGCGGCGTGGGTCTTCAGCGCGATCTTCATTCTGCGGCTGCTGTCGGGCCTGGCGCAGTCCCCTGTCTTCCCTGGCAATGGGCGTATCGTCGCCGCATGGTTTCCCACGGCGGAGCGTGGAGGAGCCTCCGCGATCTTCAATGCCTCGCAGTATTTTGCGCTGGTTGTCTTCGCTCCACTCTTCGGATGGCTCACACACTCCTATGGATGGAGAAGCTGCTTCTGGTTTATGGGTGTGTTCGGCTTCGTGCTGGCCTTCGCCTGGTGGAAGACGGTCTACAAGGTGAAGGACCATCCGCTGATCTCGGAGTCGGAGATCGAGTGCATCGAACGTGGCGGCGGCTTGGTCAACGTCGACCGTGCGGCAGGTGGAAGATCGACCGCCCATGCCCTTACATGGGCCGGAGTCAGACAGTTGCTGAGCCAGCGCATGCTGGTGGGAATTTATCTTGGGCAGTTTTGCATCACGACTCTAACCTATTTTTTCATTACGTGGTTTCCCGTGTACCTGGTGCAGGCGCGGCACATGTCCATCCTTCGCGGAGGATTCGCAGCGGCATTGCCGGCATTATGCGGCTCCGTCGGGGGTGTACTTGGAGGACTATGCTCCGATGCGCTCCTCCGCCGAGGCCGCTCGCTCACGTTTGCGCGAAAGGCGCCCATCATCGCAGGCATGTTCCTCTCGGTCACGATGATCGCATGCAACTATACCAATGTGCAGGCCGTCGTCATGTTCCTGATGTCGCTGGCATTTTTCGGCAAGGGCTTCGGCGCGCTGGGCTGGACGGTGATCGCAGACACATCGCCGAAGGAGTTGATCGGGTTGAACGGCGGGCTCTTCAATCTGTTTGGCAACACAGCCGGTATCACGACGCCGATTGTGATTGGATATCTGGTGAAGAGAACGGGCTCGTTCAATGACGCGCTGATCTTCGTCGGCATTGCCGCACTGCTGGCTATCTTCAGCTATGTCGTGATCGTCGGCGAGATCAAGCGGCTTGAGCTGCAACCACAGGCGGCGTCACGATAAGACAGGACGAAACATTCGGAGGAGAGCTGTGAATCCCACAGAGACGATCATTCCGCGCAAGCAGACGCCCGTAATCACCAGCATGAAGGTGATCCCAGTGGCAGGACACGACAGTATGCTGTTGAACCTAAGCGGCGCACACGCACCGTTCTTCACGCGCAACGTCGTTCTGCTGACGGACAATGCAGGCAACACAGGCGTAGGCGAGGTTCCGGGCGGAGAGAAGATTCGCCGTGTGCTCGAAGAGTCACAAGCGCTGGTAGTGGGACAACCTCTGGCTGCTTATAACGCGATTCTGAATACGGTACGAGTGCGCTTCGCCGATCACGACCGCGAGGGCCGCGGGTTGCAGACCTTCGACCTTCGCACGACCGTCCATGCAGTGACCGCAATCGAATCGGCGCTCCTCGATCTACTCGGCCAGTTTCTTGAGTTGCCGGTTGCAGCGCTTCTGGGAGAGGGTCAGCAGCGGCTGAGCATCGAGGTTCTGGGCTACCTGTTCTTCATTGGCGACAGGAAGAAGGCGAACCTTCCCTATCGCAGCGAGCCGGATGCGAACGACGCGTGGCTGCGGCTGCGCCACGAAGAAGCCTTAACCACCGACGCCGTGTTGCGGTTAGCAGAGGCAGCTCATGCACGCTATGGATTCAACGACTACAAGTTGAAGGGCGGGGTGCTGGCGGGCGCACAGGAGATGGAGACGGTTGCCGCGCTGGCAGAGCGCTTTCCCAATGCGCGCATTACGCTGGACCCGAATGGCGCATGGTCGCTCGATGAGGCGGTACGTCTTTGCCGGGGCAAGCAGCATGTGCTGGCCTACGCCGAGGACCCATGCGGCGCCGAGCAGGGATTCTCCGGCCGCGAGATCATGGCCGAGTTCCGGCGTGCCACTGGCCTGCCCACAGCGACCAACATGATTGCGACCGACTGGCGTGAGTTGAAGCACGCGATTCAACTCAACGCCATCGACATTCCTCTGGCCGATCCACACTTCTGGACGATGCAAGGCTCGGTGCGCGTGGCACAGCTTTGCCGCGAGTGGGGACTCACATGGGGGTCGCACTCCAACAATCATTTCGACATCTCGATGGCGATGTTCACGCATGTAGCGGCAGCAGCGCCGGGCAAGACCACCGCGATTGATACGCATTGGATCTGGCAGGATGGGCAATACCTCACCAAAGAACCGCTCAAAATCGTTGACGGCAGGATTGCCGTGCCGGACCGCCCGGGGCTTGGCGTCGAGATCGACATGGGCCAGATCGAACGCGCCCACGCGCTCTACAATACGATGGAGCTGGGAGCACGAGACGATGCGAAGGCAATGCAGTTTCTTGTTCCGAACTGGAAATTCAACCCGAAGCGGCCCTGCCTGGTCCCATAGATTTTTAGCAGTGATAGAAGGAACAACATGCCCAGCGGAAATCAATTGCGCCCTCTCTTCGTGCAAGTGCACCCACAGGACACGGTGGCCATCATCGTGAACGAGGGCGGGCTGCCCGCAGGCACCGAGTTCGATTCGGGGCTGAAGCTGATCGAGGATATTCCAGAAGCACACAAGGTAGCGCTGGTCGATATGCCAGCCGGAGCGCCCATACTGCGGTATGGATCGGTGATTGGATACACGGAGCGTCCCATTGCAAGAGGCAGTTGGGTGCATGAAGAGCGGATGCGTCTGCCTGTTGCTCCCTCGCTCGAGAACCTTCCCTGTGCAACCGCTGTGCCTGCACCGATGCCTCCGCTCGAGGGCTATACCTTTGAGGGCTTCCTCAACGATGACGGATCGGTCGGCACGAAGAATATTCTCGGCATCACAACCACTGTCCAATGTGTCGCCGCGACCGTCGACTTCGCCGTCAAGCGCATCAAGGCTGAAATTTTACCGCGCTACCCTAACATTGACGACGTCATCGCACTGACCCACAACTACGGCTGCGGCGTCGCTATCGATGCACCCGGAGCCGAGATTCCTATCCGTACGCTGCGCAACCTCAGCCTCAACCCAAACCTGGGCGGCGCGCCGATGGTGGTGAGCCTTGGCTGCGAAAAACTGCAACCGGTGCGGCTGCTTCCTTCCAGCACACTGCCCATTCTTGGGACAGGAGCTTATATCGTTCGCATGCAGGACGAGCAACACCATAGCTTCGGCGATATGGTGGCTGCCATCATGGAGCTGGCAGAGAAACGGCTTACCGAGCTTAATCGAAGAACGCGAGTTACGCGGCCTGCATCCGATCTCGTCGTCGGGCTGCAGTGCGGCGGCAGCGATGCCTTCTCCGGTGTCACCGCAAATCCAGCTGTGGGCTATGCATCCGACCTGCTGGTTCGTGCCGGAGCGACCGTGATGTTCTCCGAAGTCACCGAGGTTCGCGATGCGATTCATCTACTTACAGCGCGTGCAGAAAACGAACAGGTCGCCCGCGATCTCATCCGCGAGATGGCGTGGTATGACACCTATCTGGAGCGCGGCGGAGTAGACCGCAGCGCCAACCCCACTCCCGGAAATAAGAAGGGAGGCTTGACCAACATCGTCGAGAAGGCGCTGGGCTCAACGGCGAAGGCTGGCACCAGCGCGATTGCGGGCGTCTTCGGCCCAGGCGAGCGCGTCACAAAAAAAGGATTGATCTTCGCCGCTACCCCGGCCAGCGACTTCATCTGCGGAACCCTGCAACTCGCAGCGTCCATGAACATGCACGTCTTCACCACCGGGCGCGGCACGCCCTATGGTCTTGCGATGTGCCCTGTGATCAAAGTGGCATCGCGATCTACGCTGGCGCAGCGATGGTCCGATCTCATCGACCTCGACGCAGGCAGCATCGCCACTGGCGATGCGACAATTGAGCAAGTCGGCACGCACCTCTTCCAGATGATTCTTGATGTAGCCAGCGGGCGCAGGCAGACATGGGCAGATCACTGGGGATTGCACAATGACCTCGCGCTCTTCAATCCTGCGCCTGTTACCTAGCTTCCTGGTTCGAACTTCAGCCGCTGTATTTTTCTGTTGACGACACAGCGTCGAAGTCCAGTTCCAAAGGCTCTATCATTGGCATCAGCCATTCGCCCAGCGCTTGGTGAACGGGATGCGGAAAGTATGCGTCGAGCGCTGCCTTGTCGGCGAATTTCATCACACCGCCAAACGTATGGTCCTTTCCTCGCGGCGAATCATTGGTGCCCACATGGGTCTCAAGCAGTCCGGGAATCTTGCCCTGCAGCGCGAGAATCTCCTGCTTGACGTGCTTCTTCTGCTCCTCGGTTATTCCTTCCACCCATCGAAACAAGAACGCGTGAATATACATGCGATTGATTCTCCTTAGCTCTCCGCGCATTTGCGGTGCGGCAAAAACTTTGCCGGCGTTGCCTTCAAAAATATCATCCCACGTTTTCTGACGGGGCAAACAACCGCTCTCTCATGCACTTCGCTATCAGCGGGCAACCGAACGACGCTTTGGCGCACCCTATTAAATGCGACCTGTAAGGTGTGGATCGCGAACGGAACATTCCCTGCCGGAATGACTCTTCGAATCCTTAGTTTTTAAATCCCTGTTCAGGAGCTCAAAGATGAAAATACGTTGTCAGGCAATCAACAGGTTCATGCGCAGCATCCCTATGACTCTCGCAGGTGCGGCGCTTCTCAGCGTTCCTTGCGCCATCGCCCAGATGCCTCCTGGAGGAGGGCAGCAGACGTCTCCAACGCAGCAGACGACACCTGGGACCCAGCCGGGCACACAACCGGGAGCGTCACCCATGGACCAGCCAACCGGCAGCAATCAGGATCCGAATGGACCTGCAGCCATGATGGACAAGGCGTTCGTCCGTCAGGCGCTGCAAGGCGGAATGGCCCAGATTCAGCTTGGCCAACTCGCACTACAGAAGAGCAGCAACCCTGATGTAAAGCAGTTTGCACAGAAGGTGGTCGATGACCATACAAAACTTGGCGATGCGATGAAGCAGGTAGCGCAACAGATGAACGTCAAAACGCCCGATTCGCTGTCGGGCAAGGACAAATCGACGATCGCCAAACTGAATGCGCTGAATGGCGATGCGTTCGACAAGGCCTACATCAAAGACATGGTGAAGGATCATAAACAGGATGAGAAGTTATTTAAGCAGGAGGCGGAGAACACCTCCAACCCTGCACTGAAGAACCTTGTTTCGCAGGGCGGCCAGATGATTGGCCAGCACCTGCAGATGATTGAGCAGATCGCTCAGAAGAACAACGTTGTTGCATCAAAATAACTGGCACAATCGGCTTACGTGTAAGTCGTCTATGAACCCAGAAGGGGCGCTTTATCGAGCCTGTTACGGAACTCTGGTTGGCTATAGCAAGAAGAACGCTCCGGTTGGGGAGCGTTCTTTGTTTTGAGGTCTGCTGCTTCTCAGGCTGGGGTGAGTTTTGCGGTGAGTTTCTGTCCTCCGAGGATATTGACCATGCGTTTGAGGTTGTAGGCCATGGTGGCGAGGCTGATTTCGGTCTGCGCGCCGCCTGTACCGCGCAGCAGCAGGCGGGGATGGCCGAAGATACGGTACTTGAGCGCGGCGAAGGGATGCTCGACAGTCGAGCGCCGAAGTCTCATCGCCTCCGGCGTAGCTCTCTGCTGCATGCGGTTGAGCGCGTCTTCGTCGATCAGTCGCATCACCAGCCGTTGCGAAGCGTTCGTGCAGCGGGGCTTCATCGCGCACCCGCCGCAGTCAGCTTTGCTCGCTGTATACAAGATGGCCTTGTCTTTCTTCGAGAGCTGCTTACGCTTCAGCGTCTTGTCCGCCGGACAGAGGTAGGTGTCCGTCTCCGTCTGGTAGCGGAAGAGGATGCGGTCGAACAACGTGCCGTCGCCGTGACTGTTGCTGCTGCGGTTGGCAGGCACATGAGCAAGCAGTCCGGCTGCTTCACAGCGTGCGGCCTGTTCGGCGTTGGAGTAACCCGCATCGGCAACGACGTTCATCCGCTCGACGCCGAGCGCCTTCTGCGCCGCTTCGGCCATCGGCTGCAGTTGCCGGTTGTCGGCCGCATGGAGCGTCACGGCGTGGACCACGATCAGCGCGTGCTCTGCATCCACCGCCGTCTGTATGTTGTAGGCCGGGGCCTTGGTCTGCGCCACCATCATGATGCGGGCCTCCGGTTCCCGATGACGCTTCAGCTTCTCCAGTGCCGCCTGCACCGCCGACGGATCGATCTCCGCCTGGGCCTCCTCATCGGCCTTCGCGCAACTGTCCAGGTAGCGTTCCACGGCCTGCCGCTCGCGCACGCTGCCGGTGCTGGAGACAGCGCGGAACTTCGTTCCATCGATGGCGATCCACTCGCCGCGGATCAGACCGCAGCCCTGCGCGAACCGCACCAGTTCGGCCCCGGCAGCCGTCACCGCGTCGCGATGCACGCGACGGAACTCCGCGATGGACTTGTGGTCGGGATAGAGACGGCCCAGCAGCCACATCAGCTCCACGTTGCGGCGGCACTCCGCCTCCAACCGCCGCGAAGAGCGCAGGGTGTGCAGATAGCCGTACAGGTACAGCTTCAACAGGTCGCGAGGATCGTAACCCGGACGGCCCGTCTCTGCCGCCTCCGCCCGCTCGAACCCAAGCTCGGACATCTTCAGACCGTCCACGAACGCATCGACCACACGGCACACATGATCTGCCGGAACCAGATCGTCCAGCACCACAGGAAACAGCGTCCCCTGGTCCCGCCCTTCACCCTGGATGTAGCCCATAAAGAGAAATGCCCTCGCTTCCACGAGGGCATCTTCTCATCTTTAGCTGTTTAAATCTTAGTTCCGTAACAGACTCTGATTGCCGGGCCCCTTTTGCTGTGCCGGGTGCGGCAGATGCAGTGTTGACCGATCAACTTATTTTCTTCGGAAGCTATCCGCTGTCGATTGGAATTAGTATAGGTGCGTAGCAACTGACGAAAACTTGTGCGCATTTCCTGTTCACAGTCATAACTCCGGAGAACTCATCATGCAGTCGATTCGCAAACTCCTTCCCCTCGCCTTTGTAACCCTTTTCATTTTTTCCGCTCTAGGTATCTCTGCGCTGGCACAGCCGCAGCCTCAACCCGAGACGCAGCCGCCAATCTATCTCGGCACGGCATGGTATCCGGAGCAGTGGCCGGAGTCGCGCTGGGACGCCGATCTTAGGCTGATGCAGCAGGCAGGAATTCGTTTTGTGCGCATCACGGAGTTTGCATGGTCATCGATTGAACCTGAAGAGGCCGTGTACAAGTTCGATTGGGTAGACCATGCCATCGACGATGCGGCAAAGCACCACATTTTCGTTGTGCTGGGCACGCCGACGGCGGCTCCTCCGGCATGGCTGACACAGAAGTATCCCGAGACACTGCGCATCATGGAAGATGGCCGGCGTGACGAGCATGGCAACCGCGAGCAGTTCAACTGGGCCAATCCAAAGTACCGTGAGCTTTGCCGCGGCATTGCAGAGAAGATGGCGAAGCGCTATGGGCATAACCCCAACGTCATTGGCTGGCAGATCGACAACGAGTACGCGGCGGAGTCGTATGGGCTCGACGTGCAGAAGCAGTTTCAGGACTGGCTGAAGGCCCGCTATGGCACGCTCGACAATTTGAATGAGCGCTGGACCACCGCCTACTGGAGCGAGACCTATTCAGACTGGTCGCAAATTCCGATTGAGGAGAAGTATGGCAATCCGGGACTGTTGCTGAACTGGAAGCGATTTGTATCCGATACCTACCGCAGCTACCAGAAGAACCAGCTCGATGTAATTCGCGCCAATAGCGATCGGCGGCAGTTCATCACGACCAACATGATGGGCTGGTTCGATGGCTACGATCACTACACCGTCTCGCAGGACCTCGATCTCGCATCGTGGGATGACTATGTTGGGCGTGGGCATCTCGATCCAAACCGCAATGGCGCGGCGAACGACCTGACGCGCGGGTTCCTGCGCAAGAACTTCTGGATCATGGAGACGCAGCCGGGATTCGTGAACTGGGCCCCGGTAAATACGGTGCTCGATAAGGGCGAGGTGCGTGCGATGGCGTGGCATAACGTTGGCCATGGCGCGGACGCAGTGAGCTACTGGCAATGGCGCTCCGACCTGAACGGTCAGGAGGAGTTGCATGGCACGCTGATTGGGGCGGATGGAACCCCGGTTCCGGTCTACTCCGAAGTCGCGCAGATTGGGAAGGAGTTTGCCAAGGCTGGACCCGCGCTGGCAGGAACAAGCGTTCATTCGCAGGTCGCGATTCTTCACTCCTACGACAGCCGGTGGGCCATCAACTGGCAGCGGCACAATCAGGCATTCGATCCGGTCACGCAGATCGTGAGCTACTACAAGCCGCTGCGCGAGGTCGCGCAGTCCGTCGACATTGTGCCGCCGACCACACCGCTCGACGGCTACAAGCTGGTGGTTGCGCCGGGGCTTGAGGTGATATCAAAGGCCGAAGCGGAAAATTTGATCGCCTATGTCAAAAATGGCGGCCACCTTGTGCTGGGGCAGCGCACCGGCATGAAGAACGAAGACAACGGACTGTGGCCGGAACGCGAGCCTGGTCCGCTGACCGAGTTGCTCGGAGGGAGAGTCGATCAGTTTTATGCGATCGACGACAAGCCCGGGGACACGGTTCCCGTAAGCGGAATATGGGGCAACACCACCTCGAAGATCTGGGCCGAGCAGCTCAGCACCTCAGCGCCGGATACGAAGGTGCTGATGACCTATGGCAAGAGCAATGGCTGGCTGGACGGCAAGCCCGCTGTGATTACGCGCAAGGTAGGAAAAGGCCAGATCACGTACATCGGCGCATGGATGGATGATGCGACGATGCTAAAAGCGGCGAAGTGGATGGCGGAGACGAGCGGCGTTACCGCGGAGTTTGGCCCTGTACCCACGGGCGTTGATGTCTACCCGCGCGAAGGCGATGGAAAGAAAGTCTTCATCCTCGTCAACTTCGACAAGACACCGCAAACTGTCACCCTGCCGTCGATGATGCGCGATGTGCTTAACGACAAAGAGATCCACACCGTATCGCTCAACCATTACGGTGTGGCCGTATTACAGGCAAAGTAAATCCTGTTTTAAATAGCAAAGAGGAGCCGGGTCTAAGATGCCCGGCTCTCCTCTTGCCTACTTACCGATCCGTACAGACCTGGGTTTGGGGCGGTAAGTAAGTTCAATGGGTGGCCCGAAGTGTCAGTCTACTTTTGATCTTCCAGCAGCAAACTGATCACGTAGCTGGATGAAACCGATCACGACAACCGCAAGCAGAGCTGGAATAAACAAAAGGTACATTGATACATCCTCCTGACGAACATGCGATCTAAGCGAGTTCTCCGCTATGCCCATCGCAGTGATTTATCGATAGCCCTGCGATGGGCATAACCTTTGCTGCAACGACATACCACCGGCCCAACTAATCAAAAGCGTTTGCTGCTTATACCTGAAGCTTGCGGCAGATCACCTGAATAAGAAGGGCAAGCTTGCGTTTCACTTCGTGGTTCTCCCCGCTCGCCACGAAGGAAAGCCAAAAGGCCTTTGGTCAAGATCTCGTACGCTCATATGCAGGCGCCTTGATCGAATAGGTGTGTACGGGATAGCTGACAGCAAGCAGACGGCCAAATGCGAAAATTGGAATAATTTCGCGATTTTCTTGGTTTTCTATGGATCAAAGGAGCTATTCCCAGCCCCTTGAGAAAAACTTTTCCTGCAATTTACTGTGGGAAGGTAAAAGATTTGCAGAGAAGCCGCCCGCGCGCTACAGATGAAACACAGTGAAAGCTTATAGGCTTGGTGCCTATAGCTGCCGTCTCTCTTATCTCGTTCGGTCTTCTCTTTAGACTGCGATAGTGAACGTGTCTTCGCTTCGCGTCACAGCCCGGTACAGGGTGTCACGCTCGAACGGCACACGACCCGCCTCAGTAATGAGGCGGATGAGATCCGTACGACGCATCCCCTGCGGAGTTGTCGCTCCGGCATCATGGTAGATCTTCTCCTCGACCACGGTGCCGTCGATATCGTCAGCCCCAAAGCGAAGCGCGATCTGCGCCATCTTTGGCGAGACCATCTGCCAGTAGCTCTTGATGTGGGAGAAGTTGTCGAGCATCAGGCGGCCTATCGCGATCTGCTTGATGTCGAGCATCCCGGTGGTGCGGGGAATATGCGCGAGCGCCGTATGGTCCGGGTGGAAGGCCAGCGGGATAAAGGTCTGGAAGCCACCGGTCTCGTCCTGCACAGCGCGCAGCCTGATCATGTGGTCGACGCGGTCTTCGTCGTTCTCAACATGGCCATAGAGCATGGTCGCGTTGGATCGCAAGCCCATCTGGTGAGCGGTCTTGGCAGTCTCCAGCCACTCGCCGCCGTCGATCTTGTGATCGCAGATAATATGCCGGACGCGGTCAGCGAATATCTCCGCCCCACCGCCGGGCATGGAGTCCACGCCTGCGTCCTTCATGCGCTGCAAAGTCTCGGGGATCGTCATCTTGCCGCGCTTGGCGAGGAACGCCACCTCAACCATCGTGAACGCCTTGATGTGCACCTTGGGAAAGCGCTGCTTGAGGCCGCGCACCAGGTCCATGAAGTATTCAAAGGGAAGGTCGGGATGCAGCCCGCCGACGATGTGAAACTCGGTGATGGCCTCGGAGTAGCCCGATCCAGCCGTCTCCCACGCCTCTTCGAGCGCCATGGTATAGGTTCCAGCCTCGCCCTTCTTTCGCCCGAAGGCGCACAGGCGGCAGGAGGCGACGCAGATGTTGGTCGGGTTGATGTGACGATTGACGTTGAAGTAGGCCAGGTCGCCGTGCAGCCGCTCGCGAACCATGTTGGCCAGCCAGCCGATGGCCAGGATGTCCCCGCTCCGGTAGAGCGCTACGCCATCGTCAAAGCTGAGCCGCTCGCCACGCTGCACCTTCTCCGCAATGGGCAGAAGGAATGCATCGTCTGTCTGAAAAGAGTGTCGCGGGCGCGCTGCTGCCGAGGTAAGACTCATACTACGATTCTATTCCTTCTTCTAAGGTCGGGCGATGATCGCCGGCTTGGTCGATGTCTCGGGCGTGGTGGATGCCTCGGTATTGCTGGACACCTCCTTTGACGCCACCATGCGCGGCTGTACCACGATGCCGTCAAACAGGGTTGCCCCCACCAGATGGTCTCCTACTGGCCGTGCCAGCCGAAGCGACCAGCCTGCGTTCCAGTACTGCACCTTTCTGTCGGGCAGATGGACGGCGTAGACAATGGTGTTCTTGTTGTTGGCCGTAATCAGGATGCGCTGCTCCCGCGCGTCGTAGAAGAGGTTGCTCACATCGTGGATGGAGAAGCGGCTCATGGTATGCCAGGTCGCGCCTTCGTCTTCGGAGAAGAAGACGCCTTCGCGGCCACCCACCCATAGGCCACCAGCACCATCGACTGCCACAGCAGCAAGCTGCGTGACCACCGACGGCAGGCTTATCGTCTTCCACTTGCGGCCATTATCTATCGACAGCGAGAGGCTGTTCAGGTCGGCTACCGCAGTCATGGACCGTGCAGCGGCAACAAACCGCCAGCTCTGCCGCCCCAGGCCGGGCGTCAGCTGCCAGTTCTGGCCAGCGGTAACACTCTGCAAGAGACCGTCGGTTGTGGCGGCGTAAAGCGTATCCCCCGACCGCGCAATGGCATTGACGCTGCCGCCGAAGGGGTCCGCATGGGAGCGCCGGGGGGTCACAGCTACAGCCCGGCCGGCGTGTCTCGCACCGGTTCTCCTTGTCGAGACCGCACTCGCGGCCTGGAGGCTCACATCATCAACGCGGTTCCAGAGCTGGCCCTGAAGCCGATAGAGGCCGTGAGCGGTGCCCGCGATGATGGTTCCATCCGAAGCTTGCCCGAGGCTGAAGACGTCGCTGCCGTTCAGGCCCGCGCTGAGCTGGCTCCATGTCAGGCCGCCGTTATTACTGACGAAAACCCCGCCCCACTCCTTGTCGTTGACCACGCCAACATAGATTGTTGCCGGATGCTCGTCATCCTGCACATAAGCCACGATCTGTCGCGAGGAGAACCCGCTATTGGAGGGCAGGAAGCTCATGCCTCCATCGTTGCTAGCCAGCACACCGCCTTTGTCCGTCGCCAGAAGCACGCGGTCGGCATCAGAAGGATCGACGTATACGTCGTTCACGATCACTTCAGGGCCGGTTGTACGCAGCCATGATTTGCCGGAGTCGCTGGAGCGGAACAGGCCTTCCGTGGTTCCGGCGAAGACGATGTTCAGGTGCTGCGGGTCCTGCATCAGGACGCGCGTTCTGCGGGCAGTAGAGGGGATGCCCTGGATCTTCTGAAATTTGAGGCCCTGATCCTGGCTCTTGTAGATGCCGGAACAGGCGCTGGCGTAGACGGTAGTTGGCTGCTTGGGGTCGACGATGATCGAAAACACATCGGAGTCGTCGATGATCCCCTCTTTGATATTTTTCCAGTGCGCGCCGCCATCGGTGGTCTTCCACGGCAGATGCCAGGTTCCGGCGTAGATGATCTGAGGATCGACCGGATCAATTGCGATCGATTCGACCTCGTGCAGTTCCTTGCTGCCTTCGGGGCTGATGAGCTTCCAGTGAATACCGCTGTCGGTCGAGCGATAGACGCCAAGTAACGTACCGGCGATGACGGTCCTGGGGTCGGATGAAGAGGCGGCAAGGGAACGAATGGATTGCCCCTTCATGTCATTGTCGCTGCTCCAGGTGACGCCGCCATCCTTGCTGTCGTAGAGGCCGCCATAGGTGCTGCCCAACACCCACGCACCCACGAGAATATGTCTGGGGTTGGATTTGTCGATGACAATGGAATCCAACACCAGATCGTTGAGCCCTCCCACAAGTGCAAGACGCTTCCAGTCATGGCCGCGATCATGGGACTCGTAGATCCAGCCGTTCAGCGCTCCCAGATACAGATGCGACGCATCCAGAGGATCGGCTACCACCGTCCTCGCGTCCCCGCCATCCGGGCCAAAAGGCAGCCAGGTGGCTGCGTTGCCACGCAGGCAGGTGAAGGCAAGGAACAATGCAAGGAAAAAGATTTGAAATCTGTACCGTCTGGTCAACGTATTCATCCCGGTTCTACAAGCTCGATGTTATAAGCATAAGCCGTGGCACGATAATCGCACTCAACACAAAGGCTGACTGGGAATCAACCCAGTCAGCCTTTTGTGCCTTTATTGCACGTTATCTACTACTTTTTGTGGCGACGAGCATGGTGCCTGACGGGAGCCGCGAGTGCACTCTCATCCACAGCGGTGATACCGGTGCTGTCCAGAGTGGCGCCAGCAGGGATAAGGGTCGTCGTTACAGTCTTGCCATCCTGCGTTCCGGTGTAAACCGAGATGCGGCTGGCGTCGATGCCCTTCTCCTTGACCAGGTAGTCCTTGGTGTTGACAGCACGCTCAGCGGCGAGGTGCTCGCCATGCTTCTCGGTGCTGGCAGCGTTACCGACGAGTGCGAGCTTCGCATCCGACGACTGCTGCAGTTTGAGGGAGACGTCATCGAGGCAAGCCTTGCCTTCGTTGTCGACACGGACCGGGCGGCGCTTGTCACGCTCGAAGTTGACCGAGCAGAGGCTGCTGACCGTTGGTGCCGGCGGCGGTGGCGGCGCGGCGATGGTGACGCTGGTGGTGGACGATGCTGTCTGACCCTTATCGTCAACCACGTTGCAGGTGACGGTAATGGTGCCAGGCGCTGCGCCGGCGGTGCTCAAGGTTGCTGTGTTGCCGTTGCCGCTGACCGAACCTTCGGTGGCGCTATAGCTATAGGTCAGAGGACGGTTCTGCGGGCTCACGCCTTCTGCCGTGATCGTGGAGGAATCTCCAGGATTCAGGCTCGAAGGATTGGCCGAGCAGCTGATGGTTGGCGGCTGGAAGGCTTCGACCGTGTACTGGGCCGAGCAATCCGCCATCTGGCCAGGCTTGTTGCCCTCGGTGACGTGGCCCTTGGCCGTGTAGGTTCCGGGAGCAGCATTCTTGGTGTCGATGTTGGCTACATTAGAGGTGCCGGTGATCGTGCCGCCATCAGCAGTCCAGTTATAGGTGGCCGTCTTCTTCGGGTTGAGGTTCAGAGCAGTACCGGTGACGGTCAGAGGATCGCCGGGGTAGCCCTGTGCAGGCGAAACAGCGCAGGAGTAGGTGACAGGAGGCGGCGGAATGACATGACCGAAGTGCGTCACGATACCGGTGCTGAGGTCTACGCCGCTGAGGTTCGCACGTCCACCCATCACACCGCCCGTCGGGGGAGGAGTATAGGGGCCGAAGCTGGTGTGAATATAGCGGTAATCAGCCTCGAAGAGACGAAGCGAGAAGCGGTTGTTGAGGAATGGCAGATCGTAGTCCATACCGCCGCCAGCCGTCAGGGTCGGTCCCCAGGTATAGGGCTCGTGGTACGCGAAAGGAGGTTCGCTGTTCGGTCCGCCCAGCTTGGCGCCGCCGACCAGGCCGTGCGCGAAGAGGGTGAAGTTCTGCATCGGAGCGCGGAAGATCGGACCAGCCGATGCCGAGTACAGGCCATCGTTGTTGCCGTCCGGATGCGCAACGAAGTTCACTTCGCCGCCGAAATACTTATTGAAGTAGTAAGCGCCGCTGCCAATGGCTCCGAGATCGATCGAAGAATAATTGATCCCCGCAGGCTTTACCTGTCCGTGGGCTCCAAAGTAGGAGTAACCGGTGAAGATATCCACTCGCGAAGGGTTAGGCCCCATGGGGGCGGTTGTGCTGGGCGTCTGTGCGCCCAGAGTGGCTACTCCAAGGCTGACTGCACATGCAGCCAGTACGAACCGGCCTACACTACGAAACGGGCGATGAACCATTGAACTTCCTCCGCTAAAATTCTTTCATTTTCCAAGCCTACTGGCTCGTTTAGTTTAGTTCGATTCAGTACGGCTTACGTTGGTTGTGAGCCGTACCAGTTAAAAGCTACTTTCGGCTACTATCTTTTCAATACTTTACCAGCCGTCATCCTCTAAAGGCCCTACTTATCTCGTGGAACGAACCTTGCAAGTTATTAGCCTTTAACCACCTAAATCACGACAAATTGAGGGTCTTTTTCAGGGAGCCGCGCTCGTGCTGAATCTTTTCCTGCAACAAGGTGATGGCGTACAGCAACTGTTCCGGACGCGGTGGGCACCCGGGAACATAAATATCAACGGGAATGACCTGGTTGACGCCCTGCAACAACGCATAGTTGTTGAAGACACCTCCCGAGGTGGCGCAGGCTCCCATCGAAATCACCCACTTTGGCTCCGGCATCTGCTCATAAAGTCGCCGGATAACGGGCGCCATCTTTTGTGAGACCCGCCCCGCGATAATCATCAGGTCGCTCTGACGCGGCGAGGGCCGGAAGACCTCCGCCCCAAAACGGGCAATATCGTACCGCGAGCCGCCCATCGACATCATCTCGATCGCGCAGCAGGCGAGGCCAAACGTCATGGGCCAGATGGAATTCTTTCTCACCCAGTTGATCGCGCCGTCGAGAGACGCCAGAACGATGCCCTCCGGCTGGTCATATCCCCAGCTCACCTCTTCCAGCTTTTCCTGATTTTTGCCGAAGCTTTCCAGGCTGCCGAAGAAGTAGCGGTCATTTTTCTGCGGAACCGCGGTTGGGCGTCCGCTGCTCGTTGTTTCGTTGGGTGATGTACTCATATCTCTAATAATAAAACCGATGTCGCCGATCTACGACTTTTTTCATGGGATTGGCAAACATTTGCACAAACTTAGCCAAAGCATGTCATGGGATGCCGCTAAAGCTACCCAGGTTGGCCGATTAGGGGAAAAACATCCTACGAGCGGGAATTTTCTTCTATCGCCCTCAACAAAGCTTCTCGAAGCTCCCTTTCTTCGTCCTGATTCAGCTTCGCTCCATTGCGAGTCAGGTAGAAGACGTCGATCGCCGTCTCGCCCTCGGTATCGACCAGAGCCACCTCGATGTTGCATCCCTGCCGGGCCAGCGTCAGGCTCAGCGCGTGCAGCAGCCCGGTCGTATCCTGGGCGACCACCTCGAGCAGCGTGCTGTGCGACGAGGCGGAATCGTCAAATTCGATCCGCGACTCCACCACCACCTTCGGCACCTTGCGCCTTCCCCGCCTGCGTCCGCTCAGCAGCTTCTCCACCGGCAGGGTTCCGGTCATCACCTCGTGGACGTTCTTCACGAACGCATCGTGCTCGGACGCATTCATCTCCAGGGTGCGGAAGCTGTCGGTAAAGCGAAAGCTATCCACCACCACGCCATGCCGGTTCGAGAACGCATCCGCCGTCACGATATTCATGCCCCATGCCGCCAGCGCGCCCGTCATGTTCGCGAACAGTAGCGCCCGGTCGGGGGTCACCAGGGTCAACTCGCTCACCCCCGGCGCATAGCGAAAGTCCAGTTGTACGGCGTCCTCGGAAAACTTCTGGAACCGCTGAAAGTTGGCTCGAATCTGCTCCGGCGTCCGGGTCAGGACATACCGCTCGGGAAACCCGTCCAGATACTCCGCCACCGCCGTCTTCTGCCCCGGCAGCAGCGCTGCGACGCGATGCACCAGTTCGCTCTCCTCCTGCGCCCCGACGCGGTCCTCATCGACGTTGCGGTCAAGATAGTTCGACGTCGCCATGTAGAGCCGCCACAGGTTCTCCGCCTTCCACGGCGTCAACGCATCGGGGTGCACGGCATTGATGTCCGCATAGGTAAACAGCGCCAACATGCGCAGATTCTCGGGCGTCTGTACCTTCCCGGCAAAGGCCCGCACGGTCTGCCGGTCGAAGATATCGCGGCGCATGGCCAGCGACATCTCCAGATGGTTCGCGATCAGGCTGCCCACCATGCCGCTCTCGTACGAATCCAGCTCGAGCCGCTCCAGCACGCCCTGCGCCATAGTCATGCTCTCCTTCGCATGGTCGTCCGTGCTGCGGCCCTTGCCGGTATCGTGCATCAACGCTGCCAGGTACAGCAGGCCAGGGTGCGGAAGCTCGCGCAACACCCGTCCAAACTGAGCGGCCCATTCCGCCATCGGACCTTCCTGCGCGCTCTCGAGTCCATGCAGTGTATCGATCAGCACGAAGGTATGCTCATCGACCGTGTAGCGATGGTAGGCATCGCGAATGACCAGAGCGTCGATACCGTGAAACTCCGGGATCAACAACTCCAGCACGCCCAACACATGCATCGTGCGCAGCGCGTCTCCGGCGTGGCGTCCGGTCAGAATGCGCTGAAGGTGCTGCCACAGCGCCGGTCCCTCCTCGAGATGCGCTGAAAGCACTGGCAGCGCGAGCAGCAGCCGCTGCTCCGCCTCTTCGCCCAGCGCGCACCCCATCCGCGCCATAGCCTCGAAGACCTCCAGCACCACATCGGGGTCCTGCGCCGGATCGTGCGCCGGGGCACCGCTCCCGTCGTCCACCAACGCATCGAGCACGATACGCCCGCGCTCCACGCGAAACCCCTGCTGCAACGGCTCCGTGCGCCGCTCCCGCCGCAGCCCCAGCAGCTTCAGCCGAGGTTTGTCCAGCGGAGCCTCCCCCATCATCTGCTCCACCCGCCGCTCCACCCGCCGCGCATGGCGGAAGTAGAAGCGCATCCAGTACGCCGCATCTGCATTCGGTGGCGCGGCACCATCCATGCCAACCCCCGCCGCGGCTGCCGCATCCTGCGCCTGCCAGTCCAGCGAGTTGTCGTCGCGCTCGTGCCGGTAGTGCAGAAAGCATCGCACCAGCCACAGAAACTCCACCGCCTTGCTAAACTCGCTGTCCTCTTCCGCGTTGCCATTGCCCGCGACGCGGCCCGCGGCCTCCGGGCCCACACCACGCAGCAGCGTCATCCAGCTGCACACGTGAATATCGCGCAGTCCGCCGGGACAATCCTTGATGTTCGGCTCCAGATGGAAGAGGGTGTCCCCGTACTTCGCATGACGCGCCCGAGTCAGCTCGGTCAGCCGGGCCATCAGGCCCTTCTGCTCCCGCTGCAGCAGCTTCGGTATCGTGACGGTGGCCAGCTTGCGGTAAAGAAGAGCGTCACCCGCGAGCTGCCGGTGGTCCATCAGCGAGACCGCAAACTCGGCGTTCTCCTCGTCGAAGCGCTCGCACTCCGCCAGCTTCCGCGTCGCCGGAGAGATACGTATCCCCGAGTCCCACATCTCCTGGTTGACGCGCCGGATCGCGTCCTTAACGTCTTTTTCAGCCAACCGGCCGTCCAGCAGGAACAGCAGATCGACATCGGAGTACGGAAATAACTGCCCCCGCCCATACCCTCCAATCGCCACCAGCGAGATGCCCGTCGCCAGCCTGCGGTCGCGCTGCACCTCTTCCGCCCAGAGTCCGCCTGCCAGCTCGTCGATGGCCTTCGACCGCGCCGCGATGGTCGCCGCGCCCGACGCCCCTGAATCGAATGCGCCGCGAATCTCCAGCATCTTTCGCTGGTACCGCTCGCGCATCCTGCTGCCTGTGGACTCATTTGTGCTCATGCTGTTTTCTCCTGAAGAAAACCCAAGCCCAGAGAGGCTGCTGAAAAACATTGGTGGTTACAAATTGACGGCTACAAATCGTTAGAGAGCAACCTCGCCGCGTTCATCGTTGCGGATGCGGATCGCCTCATCGATCTTCGACACAAAGATCTTGCCGTCGCCGATAGTTCCGGTCCGCGCCGCGGTTGTGATCGCCGTAATGGCCTTATCGAGCATCTCGTCCTTGACCACCAGTTCGAGCTTCACCTTGGGCAACAGATCGACCGAATACTCCCGGCCCCGGTAGAACTCGGTGTGGCCCTTCTGCCGTCCGTGGCCACGCGCCTCGGTGATCGTCATCCCCTCAACGCCAATTTCCACCAGCGCATCCTTCACCGCGTCCAGCTTCGATGGTTGAATCACCGCTTCAATCTTCTGCATAGCTGTATGTCCTCTCGCGCCTTCGATCTCACCAGCATCTCACTGCAGTGCTAGTGAGCCCAATCGTATCCTTCTTCGCCATGTTGCGACAGGTCCAACCCAATGCGCTCGTCTTCTTCGCTGACCCTCAGGCCGATCGTCTTGTCTACGACGAACAGAATGACAAGCGTACCCACGATCGAGATTCCCCACGCCAGCCCGACGCCCAATAGCTGGTGGAACAGTTGGCGCCAGTTGCCCTCGAACAGCCCGGTCGGCTTGCCTGCTCCAAAGATCGGGTTGATGGCGCTGTTCGCAAACAGGCCAGTCAGCAACGCTCCCAGCGTCCCGCCCGCACCGTGGATGCCGAATGCATCCAGCGAATCGTCATAGCCGAACCACGCCTTCACCTTCACCACCATCATGTAGCAGAACGCTCCGGCGATCAGGCCAATCCAGATGGCAGACATCGGCGACACAAATCCCGCGGCCGGCGTAATCGCCACCAAACCAGCCACAGCGCCCGAGATCGCTCCCAGCGCCGAGGGCTTACCCTGCCGAATCCACTCCACCGCCGACCAGCCGAGCACTGCCGCAGCAGCACCAAACTGCGTCGCCACAAAGGCCGAGGTCGCCAGCGTGCCCGCCGACAGCGCGGACCCGGCATTGAACCCGAACCAGCCCACCCACAACATGCAAGCGCCCACAAAGCTCAACACCACCGAGTGCGGCGGCATCGGAATCTTCGGATATCCGATGCGCTTGCCCAGATAGATCGCCGTCACCAGCGCCGAGACGCCAGAGGTGACATGCACCACCGTTCCGCCTGCAAAATCAAGGCAAGGAAGCGACCCGGTTGCATTCAAAAATCCGCCCTGGCCCCAGACCATGTGCGCCATCGGGCTGTAGACGACGATCGACCACAGCACCGTGAAGACCACCATCGCCGAAAACTTCATGCGCTCTGCAAAGGCTCCGGTGATCAGCGCCGGGGTGATGATGGCAAACATCATCTGATAGATCATGAAGGTCTGCAGAGGAATCGTCCCCGCATAGGCCTTATCCGGTGCCAGCCCGACACCGCGCAAAAACGCATTGTGCAAGCCGCCGATAAACGCGTTCCCGCTACTGAACGCAAGCGAGTAGGTCAGCAGCCCCCACAGCACCGTAATCACGGCCATCATCGCGAAGGTCTGCATCATCGTTCCGAGAATGTTCTTCTTGCGTACCAGCCCGCCGTAGAACAGCGCCAGCCCCGGCCCGCTCATCATCAGCACCAGCGCCGCCGAGACCAGCATCCAGCCGTTGTCGCCCGCCATCTGGGCCGCCGCAATCGCAGCCGCGTTATCGTCCGCTCGTTTTTCGAGTGCAGCAATCCGGTCTGTCTGCGCCGTCGCGGGCGTCTGTGCCATCGCGACCGATCCGCACAGAACTGATCCGCCAAAGATCAGGACAAACAAAAATGAAAGGAATATTTTGGCCGCTCGAAGACGCATGTGTTTACCACTCTTTTCAGAATTTGGAGAAACGACGAAAGAGATACTTCGGCAAACCCGCGGTCATGGCGGTGTGAACAAAAACAGCGAACTTCGCCACATCGTGGGAGCGAAGGCCACATTTTGCACTGATTCATTTAATCTACACAAGATGCCCGGCAACACAAAGCTGTAAATTGATCTGCCTGCAATAAATTCAACCCCGCGCAAGCATCTCCCGGACGATCTGCTCCCACTCGCCGGGTAAATCTCCCCCTGCCACCGGCCTTCCCGCCCGGCGATACCAGTAGGCGGCGTTCCCCGTGTCCCCCTCCTTGCGGTGCAGATACGCATGGGCCCACGCCCCATCCGCACCCGGTACCTCCTGCGCGATCTCATGCGCCTTCTGCCAGTCGCCCCGCGCGTCCCACCAGAGAGCGAGGAGTGCCCCGGTGAACTCCCCGCCTTCCGCCGCTCGAAACTCCGCAACCGTCATATTCAACTCCGTCAGTTCCCTGCCGGAGCCGCCGTCGCAGCAGGCGCGGCGTAGCCCCGCTCCCGCATCCACTTGATCAGCAGGTCAGGCCATACGCTCAGCTGAGGGTTCGCAGCCGCCAGCCCTGCCCCATGCCCTCCATGCTGAAACAGGTGCATCTCCGCCGGAACCCCGGCCTTTACCAGCGCCGAATAGAACATCACACTGTTCATCACCGGAACCGTCCCGTCGTCGGTGGTCGCGAACAGAAAGGTTGGCGGCGTATCCTTCGTCACCTGCAACTCCGCCGACATCGACTGCTCCAGCGCCGCATCAGGACTGTCTCCGAGCAGATACTTCCGCGAGCCAGTGTGAACGTAAGGGTCCAGCATCGTAATCACCGGATAGGCCAAAATCAGAAAATCAGGTCGGCTGCTCTGCCGGTCGATCGCATCGGCTGCACTAGGATTGCCCGCGTCGAAGTGCGTTCCCGCTGTAGCCGTCAGATGTCCCCCCGCGGAAAAACCCCACATGCCAAGGTGGTCCGGCGCGATGCCATACTCCGTCGCGCTGGCCCGCACCATGCGAATCGCGCGCTGCGCGTCTCCAAGCTCAATGGGGTTGTGGTACGTCGGCCCCAGCCGGTACTTCAGCACAAATGCCGCAACGCCGCGCTCATTCAACCAGTGCGCAATGTCCGATCCCTCCTTGGTCATCGAAAGATGCAGGTATCCTCCCCCCGGCGCGACCACAACTCCAGTCTTCGTCGCATTCGGCCCCGACGGCAGATAGACCGTCAACGTTGGCTGGTCCACGTCCGCCGTTCCCTGCGCTCCCGGAGCACCGCCCGGCCATAGCAGCATCGTCTTTCCTGCCGCCGCATCCGGCGCCTGCTGCGCCTGTGCCATCCCCACACCCAATATCACGGTCAAGAGACTCCCACCTACCCGAAAAAGCTTCGTCATCATCCGCTTTACATCTCCTATTGCACCGCGAAGCATCCTATGGCGCAGCGAAGAAATTGTATCCCGCGCATTGGCTGCTTACGCAAGCCCTGCGTGCGTTTACCGTGCGGTCTTATTTCCCGCGATAAAATCACACATCAACTGTTACCACGGAGACCGATGAAGGAACTCGTTCAAAAGCAACTGGCCCAGTCCATCGCCACCATGCAGGCCGTTCTCGCCGACCCTCACATCACCGAGACCATCGTCAGCATCGGCGAGATCACGGCCACCGCGATGAAGTCCGGCAAAAAGCTGCTGGTCGCAGGCAACGGCGGCTCCGCTGCAGACGCCCAGCATCTCGTCGCCGAGTTCGTCGTCCGGCTCAACGTCAACCGCCCTGCCCTGCGCGCCATCGCCCTCACCACCGACACGTCGATCCTCACCGCCGCCGGCAACGACTTCGGCTATGATCGCGTCTTCGCGCGCCAGGTCGAGGCGCTGGGCCAGCCCGGCGACGTCTTCCTTGGCATCTCCACCTCCGGCAACTCCAAAAACATCGTCAACGCTCTTCATCAGGCCAACAAGATCGGCATGACCACCATCGGTTTCAGCGGCAACGATGGTGGCGAGATGCGCTGCCTCTGCAACTACAACATCGTCATCCCCTCGGCCGTTACCATGAACATCCAGGAGTCGCACCTCGCCCTCGAGCACATCTTCTGCATGGTCGTCGAGCGCGGCGTCTTCGGCGAAGACTTCGAGAGCCGACCACAAATACTCAGCGAATAACCCTTTCAAGCAACGTGCTTCCATATCAGCTCCTCTGAACTGTCCGGGCGTATACTCGGCGTGTTTCTGAACTACCACTTTCGCTTTAAGGAGATTTACCGATGCTAAAAGGCTTTCGTGACTTCGTCCTCCGCGGCAATGTAATCGATCTGGCCGTCGCGGTCATCATCGGCGCTGCGTTCACCAGCATCGTCGCGTCGCTCACCAAGGACATCATCAATCCGCTGATTGCTGCCATCGTCGGCAAACCGGACTTCTCCTATCTCGTCGCGCACGTCAATGGCGGCGCAGTCACCTACGGCAACTTCATCAATGCCGTCATCGCGTTCGTGCTGCTCGCCTTCGTCATCTATTTTTTCCTTGTGCTTCCCACCAACCATCTGCTGGCGAGAATGAAGGGTCCTGCCGCCGTCACCAACAAGACCTGCGGCGAGTGCCTCTCGGAGATTCCTCTCGCCGCCCATCGCTGCAAGTTCTGCGGTCAACCCGCAGCAGACCAGCCCGCAGCCTAAGGCACCTCTAATTAAGTCCTGGCTTTGAAGGGACGCGGCTTCCGCCGCGTCGTAAGTCATTCCTATAAAAAGGGGCTTTCGCCTCTGAGGGAATCATTGGGGACTTAATCACACTTTCCCTAAGCCGTCAGGAAGTTCGCACCGAAGCAGCGATGCCCACGCTCTAGCCGTGGGCATCGCTACATCGCAGATTCCCCCGCCAACCAATCTTTTTTAAAGGCAAACCGTTGACACCTCCCCGCATTCTGGCCATCCTGCCCCTCATCGCCGCCCTCGCGGTCTCCGCGCAGCAGCCTGCGCAATCCCCCGCTCCACAACAGGTCTTCGGCTATCGTGACTTCACCCAGCAAGCCAAATGGGACGCCGCCTTCATGACCATCCCCGACGCAAAGCTCGCCGGTGAACACCTCAAGATCCTCACCGCCGAGCCCCACTGGGCAAGCTCCCCCGAGGACTACAAGACCGCCCTCTACGTCGCCGCCAAATTCAAGGCCGCCGGCCTTGAGACCAGCATCGTTCCCTATAAGGTCCTACTCAACAAGCCCAAAAGCATCCTCGTCGAAGCCTTCGATGCCGACGGCAACAAGCTCATGTCCGGCCCCACGCCCGAGCACGTCGATCCCACCAAATACGGCGGCGACCCCAGCCAGGACGATCCCCGCATCCTCCCCGCCTTCAATGGCTACTCTCCCTCCGGCGACGTCACCGCCCCGGTCGTCTACGCCAACTACGGCACCCTCGCCGACTTCAAAAAACTCGCCAGCCTCGGCGTCAGCGTGAAGGGCAAGATCGTCCTCGTCCGCTACGGAGAAAACTTTCGCGGCGTAAAGGTCTACATCGCCCAGCAGTACGGCGCCAAAGGCGTCCTCATCTACTCCGACCCCGCCGACGACGGCTACTTCCGCGGCGATGCCTACCCCAAAGGCCCCTTCCGCCCAGCCTCCGGCGTGCAACGCGGCTCGGTGCAGTTCCTGCCCATCTACCCCGGCGATCCCGAGACCCCGGGCATAGCCTCCACACCCGACCTCCCCGACTCCCAACGCACCAAAAATCCCGTCGACCTGTCCTCCATCCCCTCAAACCCGCTCTCTTATAAAGATGCGGAGCCAATTCTCAGGGCGCTCGACGGCCCCGAGACGCCCCACGGCTGGCAGGGCGCGCTGCCCTTCACCTATCACCTCGGCGGCACCAATACCGTGACCGTCCACATGGACATCCAGGAGGACTACGCCCTGCGCACCATCTGGGACGTCATCGGCAAGGTCCGCGGCACCGAAACCGGCGACAACTGGGTCATCGCCGGCAACCACCGCGACGCCTGGGTCTACGGCGCCGTCGATCCCAGCAGCGGCACCGCTGCCATGCTCGAGACCGTCCACGGCATCGGCGACCTGCTCAAGCAGGGCTGGAAGCCCAAACGCACCATCCTCTTCGCCAGTTGGGACGCCGAAGAAGAAGGCCTCGTCGGCTCGACCGAGTGGGTCGAGCAGCACGCCGCCGAGCTGCGCCACGCCGTCGCCTACTTCAACACCGACGTCAGCGTCTCCGGCCCCGACTTCAGCGCCGCCGCCGTACCCTCGCTCAAACAATTCGTCCGCGAAGCCACCACCGAAGTCCCCAGCCCCAAAGGCGGCACCGTCTACGACCAGTGGAAGAAAGCAGAAGATGCAACCGCTGCTGAAGATCACGAGCATCGGTCCCACTCGGAAAACGCCGTCCCCATCGACAACCTCGGCTCCGGCTCCGACTACACGCCCTTCCTCCAGCACGTCGGCGTGCCTTCCACCGACATCGGCTCCGACGGCCCGTACGGCGTCTATCACTCCACCTTCGACGACTACAACTGGTTCATCAAGTTCGCCGACCCCACCTTCGTCTACGAGCAGGAGATGGCCCGCGTCTTCGGCCTCGAAGTCCTGCACATGGCCGACGCCGACGTGCTGCCCTACGACTACCATCTCTACGGGAAAGAGACGCTAGGCTATCTCGAAGCCGCCCAGAGCCACGCCGCAAAAGTTGATCTCCATCTCGACTTCACCGCCGCCCTCGCCGCAGCCCAGCGCTTCGCCGCCGCCGGTACGGCCATTCGCGCCGTCCAGCTCAACCCACCCGCCGACACTGCCCAGCTCAACGTTGCTCTGCGCGCCACCGAAGAGGCCTTCCTCAACCCGGCCGGCCTGCCCCACCGCCCCTGGTACAAGCACCTCATCTATGACCCCGGCGAATACACCGGCTACGACGCCGTGGTCATCCCCGGCGTCAACGAGGCCATCGAAGCCAACGACGCCCCTCGCGCCCAATCGCAACTCACAGCCCTGACCGAGGCCCTCAACCGCGCCGCCGACACCTTAGAGTCCGTTACAAAATAGCCATACGATATGACTCACAAAATGGTTGAACAATAAACTAAGTTGACATTAAGTTGAACGACAAAAATGCCAGCCAAACAATGAATTGAACTGTCATCCTGAGCGAAGACGCGTAGCTTTTTGCGCGTCGTAGTCGAAGGACCTGCGGTTTTTACATCACCACAACTTCAATTTCGTTCTCGTAACAATTTAGCCGTAACGCTAATGTCCCAGCCCCTCCAGAGCCTGCCCCAGATCCCCCACAATATCTTCCACATCCTCAATCCCCACGCTGATCCGCATCAGCCCGTCGGTGATCCCCAACCGCGCCCGCCCCTCAGCACCAACCGCCGCATGCGTCATGCTCGCCGGATGACAGATCAGAGTCTCCACCCCGCCCAAACTCTCAGCCAGATACCCCAGCCGCAGCGCCTTGGCGAAAGTATTCGCCCGCTCCAGCGAACCCAGCTCCACAGAGATCATCGACCCAAACCCGCTCTGTTGCCGCTTCGCCAGTTCATGCTGCGGATGCTCGGCCAGCCCCGGATAGAACACCCGCTTCACCGCCCTGTGCCCCTTCAGAAAGTCGGCGACAACACGGCCATTCGCATCGTGCTGCTTCATCCGCACCGCCAGCGTCTTCACCCCGCGCAGCAGCAGATAACTCTCAAACGGCGACAAAATCCCACCCGTACACTTCTGCACAAACCGAAACCGCTCCGCCTGCTCCGGCTTGGTGCAGACCAGCACGCCGCCCAGCCCATCCGAGTGGCCATTCAAAAACTTCGTCGTCGAATGCATCACGATGTCCGCACCCAGCGCGTTTGGCTGCTGTTGATAGGGCGACAAAAAAGTGTTATCGACGCTCAACTCTACCCCACGCTCATGGCAGATATCGGCCACCGCGCGAATGTCCGTAATGGCCATCATCGGATTGGTCGGCGTCTCGATATGCACCAGCCTCGTGGCCGGGGTAATCGCCGCCGCCACATTCTCCGCCACGCTGCTGTCCACATAGGTAAACGTCAGCCCATAGTTCACCATCACCTTGTCGAAGAGCCGCGCCGTACCTCCATAAACATTGTCCGAGCACACCACATGGTCGCCCGCCTTCATCATGGTGCACATCGCTGTAATCGCCGCCATGCCGCTGGCAAAGGCATGCGCGCTGGTTCCGCCTTCGAGCGAGCGCAGGCTCTCCTCGAGCGCGTCCCGTGTCGGATTCGTCAGCCGAGCATACTCATGACCCTTGTTCTTGCCAATCTCTTCCTGCTGATAGGTCGAAGTCAGGTAAATCGGCACATTCACCGCGCCCGTCAACTCATCCGGCTCCTGACCATCGTGTATCGCCCGCGTAGCAAATCCCAGCTTCTTCTCTGCCATATTTCCCCCAAACGCCTGTCATTCTGAGCGCAGCGAAGAAGCTCCGCATTTGCTCGCAGCGCCACGAAAATCTCCGTGGCAAATCCTCACCCCAAAATCCCCTTCGACAGATACCTCTCCGCCGAATCCGGAATCACTGTCACCACCCGCTTCCCCGCGCCCAGCTCCCGGGCCATCTCCACCGCGGCATACAACATCGCCCCTGCGCTCGACCCCGCAAAGACACCCTCCTCCATGGCCAGCCGCTTCACCATCGCAAAGGCGTCGTCATCCATCACCTTGATAATCCGGTCGCAAACGCTGCGGTCGAACGTCACCGGCACAAGCGCCACACCAATCCCTTCGACCTTATGTTTTCCAGGCTCGCCGCCCTGCAACACGCTACCCTGCGGCTCGACCGCGACATTGATCACCGACGGCTGGTGCTTCTTCAGAAACCGTGCCACGCCGGTAAACGTTCCCGCCGATCCCACCCCCGAGACCCACGCATCGACGCGGCCCTCCATCTGCTCCCATATCTCGACTGCGGTGGTCTGCTCATGAAAGTCAGGATTCGCCGGATTCTCAAACTGCAGCGCCGCAAACGCGCCCTCAGTCTCAGCCTCAAACTCCAGCGCCCGCCGAATCGCGCCCGCCATCCCCTCTGCCTCGGGAGTCCGCACCACCGTAGCGCCCAGCCCGCGCATCAGGATGCACTTCTCCTCCGCAAATCCCTCCGGGACATACAGCATCACCTTATAGCCGCGATTCACCCCGATCAGCGCCAGCCCCACGCCGGTATTTCCCGCCGTCGCCTCCACAATCGTCGAGCCGGGTCGCAACACGCCGCGCCGCTCCGCATCCAGAACGATCCCCAGCGCAGCCCTATCCTTGATGCTGCCACCCGGATTCAGATACTCCAGCTTGGCCCAGATTTCGGCTCCACCAGCCGGGCTCAGCCGCCCCATCCGCACCATCGGCGTCTGCCCCACGAGGTCGAGAATGCTCTCCACCACCCGCATCACTGGGGCCGTTTCCCCGGATCGGTCAGCCCCTTGTCCGACTTCGTAGCGTCAGCATTCGCCACCTTGGGGAAGTACCCAGCCCGCGTCCGCACCGACAACTTACCCATCCCCTTGGCCTTGGC
>NZ_DATKQC010000359.1:0-14234 GCF_035532915.1 Edaphobacter sp. | reverse complement strand
CGTTCAGAGGAAGGTCGTTCACCCGCTTTTCGTCGATGACCTGCGACAGCGTGCCGGTCGTAGTATCCACCTGCGGGGGAGCGGAATCGACATTGATGACCTGGGCGTCGCTGCCGACGGTCAACGCCGCGTTGACCGTAATCGACTGATCGGCCTGCAGGACGACGCTCTTCTGCAGGAACCCGGTAAACCCAGTCTCGGTTACGCCGATGCTGTACTCGGCCGGAGCCAGCGACGGGAAGACAAACTCGCCCGCTCCGTTCGAGGTGACGGTGGTCTTGTCTCCCGTACTCAGCCGCGTGGCTACTACGGTTGCATTGGGAATCGCCGCGCCCGAGGAGTCCGTCACCGTCCCGGAGATTCGGGCGAGCCCTTGCCCGAAGACGCAATATGGCGTCGCAAGGCACAGGACGCAAAGAACGGCAAACCACAGAACATTTTTCAAAAGGTATTTCATTAAAGGTCTCCTCAATTTGCTTCGTCGCGGAAGAGGGTCTCAAGGATGGGCCATTCAATAGCCAGGGCAGACTAAATCTGCCCTGGCAAAATGACCTATTGTTTCAATCTTTCCGGATTCCAGCTCTCCCTGTTTCCGTCTTCATTACGCGAAAAGGGAGGTTATTTAATGCGAAGCGATTTCTATCGAGCGAAAGCGACATAAAGATAGACAGATACGGTTCCTGACTGTCAGGAATCGTATAAGCTATTTATTTTCAATCGCTTATTTTTCTAAATTTAACTTTGGTCGAACCTCTTCGACGCTACTCGGTTGAGACTGCAAGCACCTTGGGCGGGCCGGCTACCGCATCCGTCACGGTCGTTCCCAGCACAATCTGCAGGTTGCTGTGCGAGTTTCGGGGCATCTGCGTCGCAATCTCCTGCATAAGCTGTGGGTCGGATAGGAACTCCCCGGCGGTCTCGGTTCCATAGGTATATAGACCGCCGATCACGATCACGACATGCCCGGTCTCCGAGTTCCATATACGGGAGATCAGGGCATAGTCCATCAGCGCAGGTCCACCCGCCGCCCCCTGATCGCCGGTCGGCTTGTCCGTCGCCCAGCTCCACGTCCTGAGCGATGGATTCTTGGCGTCCTTAATGTAGATAAGATGCTTCTCCGCATCGAGCGCCAGGCTGTAGCGCAGCTCTCGTGTCAGCCGCAGGCTCCACTCGTTATTGAAGGCGCCAATCAGTACCACCGGCCCTTCCCGCAGGTCGGAAAAGGAGCTGACCTCCTCTCGCCGGATCATCACCCTCTTGCCCTGCACCTGCAACTCTCCCAGCACACGTGCCGTTGTCACCGCATCGGCAAAGGGGACCGTCGTAGACGAGGCTTTATGTATGACCGGGAGCGAAAATGTCGTCTGTCCTGTTGTCGACGACGGAGGCCCATTCGGTACATCACCCACCGCCAAGAGCACTGCGCCCGGCGTATCCAGCACTGGCTTCCAGAAGAGAGACTCAGCGCTCTTCGGACGCAGCCACAGATATCCAAACCACCCCATCAGCAGCGCCACAATCACCAAAGCTGAAGCGACATACCACCCCTTTCGGCTTCGTTCCGTAGAGACGCTACCCAGGAGAGGATCATGCGGCTCGGCCCAAGTTCCACTCGCGGCAGCTAATCCGTTCGCCCCTTCGATCCCGGCGTCAGTTTCCGCAATTGGCCCGGCGAGCTCGGGAAGTTTGAACTGAGGGATGTACGACCCCGGCACCAGGCTCATTCGCAGCTCAGAACGGTGCTTCTCCTCGCCATAGTAGATGGCCAGCCGCTTGCGAAGCTCGCTGGCAGCCGTCCGCACCACATGGTCTTCGTTGGTATCGTACGAAGGCGGCCGCCCAAAGACCTCCACCCCGATCGTTCGTTCCTTAATTTGGTCGGCAGCCCCACTCAGGGTCTTCTCTACGACATATCTTAGAAATTGAATGGACCGTTTACTGGATCGAAAAGCGGGGTCCTGAACGATCGACTCGAGTTGCTCACGAATTACTTCTGGATTCAATTTTTCGCCTGGACTTTCGGCAACCGCACTTCTGGGCATAAGCTGATAGTAAGAATTTTACTAGTACCCACTCACTCCCAACCGCAAAGACCAATCAGGAGCAGTTCTGTGAAAAACGAGCAATCTCTCTCCGTCGCAGCCGCAGGCACGTTTACCCTCGGCGGCGATCTTACCGTCAACCGTCTCGGTTACGGAGCCATGCGCATCACCGGTGATGGAATATGGGGCCCTCCTGCCGACAAAGCCGGGTGTCTTGCTACCCTGCGCAGAACGACCGAGCTTGGCATTAATCTGATCGACACCGCCGACTCCTATGGCCCGGGAACCTCTGAAGAACTGATCGCCGAAGCGCTCTATCCTTATGCCAAAGATCTGGTGATCGCAACCAAGGGCGGCTGGCAACGCCCCGGCCCCGGCCAATGGACCCACAACGCGAGCCCCAAACATCTGACGGAGGCGCTGGAGGGCAGCCTGAAGCGCCTGCGGCTGGAGCGCATCGACATCCACCAGCTACACGCCCCCGATAATGCTGTCTCCTTCGAGGCCTCCGTCGAGACGCTGGCAAAGCTGCGCGAGCAGGGCAAGATCCGCCACGTCGGCCTCTCGAACGTCACCCGCGAGCACATCGAGCGCGCCCGCAAAATCGTTCCGATTGTCTCGGTGCAGAACCGCTTCAGTTTCGCCGACCGCGAGTACGACTACGTCGTCGACTACTGCGAGCAGAACGGCATCGCGTTCATGCCCTGGGCTCCACTCGGGCAAGCGAAAGAGGCGCATGAAGTGGTGAAAGAGGTAGCAACCGAACTCGACGCGACACCGCTGCAGGTCGCGCTGGCATGGCTGCTCAAACGCTCTCCGGTGATATTGCCCATCCCGGGAACGTCTTCGGTAAAGCATCTGGAAGAGAATATTGCCGCCGCGGCTCTTGATCTGCCGCAGGCGTCGTATGACAAGCTGTCGGCGGTACACCATCCGCCAGTGAGCCTGCGCGGGTAAAAACTTTCCCTCTGCAAAACCAAGGGCATCGCAATTGTTAATCGCGATGCCCTTGGTTATGCGTTAAGTCTTCTCTACCAGACTCGGCAACTGTCGACCGGGACCATGGGCGTTCCCTTTTTGCAGCCGAAGGCTTCGGCGAAGCCCGGCTGGTTGACGATGGCTCCATTGGCGCGGAAGTGATCAGGCGAGTGCGGATCGCTGAGCACCTGCGCGCGAACGCTCTCGGGGCGCGAGTTCTCGCACCAGTTCTGCGCAAAGGCGATGTAGAAGCGCTGCGGCGAGGTGTACCCGTCCTTCTTCGCTTCCAGATCGATGCCTTCCTTCTTTGCGCGCTCGAGATAGGCCATGTAGGCCAGCACCAGTCCGCCATTGTCTGCGGTGTTTTCGCCGAGCGTCAGCTTGCCGTTGATCTTGACATCATCGACCGCGGTGAAGCCTCCGTACTCGTTGACGAGGCAGTCGGTGCGGGCCTCGAAGTTCTTCGCATCTTCGGGCGTCCACCAGTCGGTGAGGTTGCCCTTGCCGTCGAACTTGCGGCCCTGATCGTCGAAGCCGTGGGTCAGCTCGTGGCCGATGACGGCGCCGATGTGGCCATAGTTAACCGCATCATCTTCCTTGGGATCGTAGAAGGCGGGCTGCAGAATCCCGGCAGGGAAGTTGATGTTATTCATGCTGGGATCGTAGTAGGCGTTGACCGTGGGCGGCGTCATCTGCCACTCGTTGAGATCGACCGGCTTGCCGATCTTGTTGAGCTGGCGGTCATTTTCAAATGAATTCGCGCGAAGCGAGTTGCCCAGCGCGTCGTCAGGCTTTACCTCGAGCTTGGTGTAGTCGCGCCACTTCTCCGGGTAGCCGATCTTATTGGCGACCAGATGCAGCTTCTGCTTGGCGCGGGTCTTGGTCTCGGGCGACATCCATGTGAGCTGTTCGATGTCGTTGCTCATGGCGGTCTCAATGTCATTAACCATCTGCAGCATGCGCGCTTTGCTATCGCCTGCGAAGTAGTGCTGGACGTAGACCTTGCCCAGAGCTTCGCCGAGCGCGGCATCGACGGAGTTCGAGCAGCGCTTCCAGCGCGGAGCCTGCTCCGGCTGGCCCCGCAGTTTGCGGCCATAGAAGTCAAAGTTCTCCTGATCGAACTGGCTGGGGAGGCGTCCGGCAACGGTGGTGAGCAGGTGGTAGCGCATGTACGCCTTCAGCGTCTCAAGATCATTAGAGCGAATCTGTTCCATCAGCACGGGAAAGAACTGCGGCGTAGCGTTGTTGATCTCGCTGACCCGTGGAGAGTGGATGGCCTCTTCAAACGCGCCAAAGTTGACGCCGGGAATGCTGGCTTCGAAGGTTGCGATTGGCTGCAGATGGTAGGTCTTTTCAGGATCGCGCATATCGGTGACGCTCAGGGAGCCGTTGGCCAGCGCGGTCTCGAACGCCATGATGGCGACGGCATCCTTCTGTGCCTGCTCCGGCGTGCTGCCCGCGAGCGTCAACATCTTGGCGACGTGGGCAACATACTGCTGGCGGATGGTCTCGTCTTTCGCGCCGGTGCGGAGATAGTAGTCCTTCTCCGGAAGGCCGAGGCCGTCCTGCTGGATGAGGGCGATTTGTTTCGTGGCGTCTTTGAGGTCCTGCTGCTCGCCGTAGCCGAAGAACACATCGACGCCAACGCGCTGCAATTTGCCGATCAGCGCGGGAAGCTCTCGCTTGCTGGTGACGGCGTTGATCTCGTCGAGCAGAGGCTGAACCGGCGCAAGTTCCTTGGCGTTGATGGCGTCAGTATCCATGCAGGCTTTGTAGTAATCGCCGATCTTCTGCTCTTCGGGCGAGCGCGACGCGCCACCCTCCGCGGCCTTGGTGAGGATCTCGTTTAACCGCTGGGTGTTGACGTTGAAGAGAGCATAGAAGTTATCGACGCCGTCCTGATCGGGCGGAATGGGGTGGTTGGCCGCGAATTTGCCGCAGGCAAACTTGTAGAAGTCGTCGCAGGGATTAGCCGAGGTGTCGATGGATGAGGTATCAAAAGCGGGGATGGGCAGATAGGCCTTGGTCGGCTGACCGGTGGCCAGTGCTGGCGCCGGTGTCTGCGCGAATGCGGCGCATGAGCCTGCCGCGATGATGGCGGCGGTCGCCACAAAGCCTGTCTTACGAACAAATTTCATCTTCCGTCCTTGCAACATACAGTTTTTCCTCCGGGCCTCGATGCCTCGACGTTGTTCAGTCTTTGTATCACCAGTACGCGCAAAACCACTATAAATTCGGCTGCGGAAGGCAGACCTTGGCGTCTCCGATGCGTCTGTGAAAGAGTAGACCTACGCGCGCTGTATGAAGATGGATACGCGGACTCTGCCATGCCGGTTCCCGTCAGGACTTACGCGACTTCACGGCCCCGCCAGCTTCCTTGGCTGGCCCTTCTGGTCTTGCTGGCTGCGGCCCCGTTCTTTGCCCGGGCCAGCGGGTCTGCGGTTCGTATTCCTCTGGATTCACTCGGCTACGAGCCTCAATCCCCCCAGTTCCTGGTATCCGGCAGCTCCATGCTGACCGTGAACTATGTCGACAACCAGCATCTCCTCTTTACCTTTGCTGTCCATCGGCTGATGGAGCGAATCCCCAACGATCCCCCCGACGACGAAGATCGAACCGTGGAGGCAGTGCTGGTGGAGTTGCCCTCGGGCCGCGTACTGGCACGAACGGACTGGCGCTTTCACGATAACGGCCAGTATCTGTGGAGCCTGGGTCATGGGCGGTTTCTGCTCCGCACCCGCGATACCCTGACGACGTTTGCGCCGCTGGCGAATCTGGCCTCCGGGCAGCCCTTCCGGCAGCAGGATTTCCTGACGACAAACCGCCAGATCGGCGTGGTGCTGCTGTCGCCCGGGGCCGATCTGCTGATCCTCGAAACGGCGGAGCGCACGCCGCCCGTGCCCGCTGCCCCGGCACCCCTGTTTGGGCCGACGCCCAAACCTGCTCCCCAGCCCATCGGAAAGCCCGGAGATCCTGATCCGGTGGCGTTGAGCTTCTATCGACTGGCGCTGCCGGGAACAGGCGACATGGTGGAGGCCGACCTGGCCGGTATCGCTCATGCCACCCACTTTGGCGACCTTGCGGCGATGAGCGCGGGGCATCTCGCCGTTGTCGATGAGGGACAACAGCAATGGGGCTTCGATTTTCACCCCTTCAACGGCAAGGTGAAGGAGCTGGCGCCCTTCGCTTCGACCTGCGACCCCACCCCCCGGTTCGTCAGCAGCAGCGAGTTTATCGCGTTCGGCTGCCATACCGGCGACTCGCCCCAGGTGCTCGGCGGATTCAATCTGCGTGGCGACGAGATGTGGGAGCAAAATCTCTTTGGCGATTATGTGGCGACGTCTCTGACCTTTGCTCCTGAGAGCGGGAGGTTCGCTCTGGGACGGGTGATGGGGGATGTTCCGGTCGCGAACCTCGAACAGGGGTCGGGGGCGGGTCTCACAGGGCAGAATGTCGTTGTGTATCAGATAGAAAGCGGAAAACAGGTCTTTCACGTCGACTGCTCCCCGGTGGCACGAGCGGGTCAGAACTTCGCCCTCTCCCCTGATGGGATGGGCCTCGCCGTCGTGCGCGAGAATGCTCTTGAGATCTTTCCGCTGCCGCCGCTCAGCAAGAAAGATCAGGATGACGTAAAAGAGGCGCGAGCCCTGATTCCCAAGGACGACGCTCTGCCAATCGATTTTGCCGAGCCATCGCCTGAGTCGGCAGCGGCAGGTCCAGCGCCGAGCGAGCCTGCCCCAGCAGCCCAGCCAGAAGTACCGAAGGTGCAACAGGCGACCAGTGTCCCTGTGACCGCCCCGGCTGCGACTCAACCAGCGGTCAGCACCACGGCGGAGGGCGATGCCCAGCCAGAACAGCCGCGCAAACGTCCGACTCTCTATACGCTCCCGGGGGAGCAGACACCCGGAGGTGAGGGCGATGGGACCAAATAAAAGGGCCAGCCTCGGTCATCCCGTAAGCCAGCCCTCTGATGATCTTTTGAATTTAAAACAATAAAGCTTAGGCAGCCTTGGTCGTCGCAACAGCCTTGACGCGGGCGTTGAGGCGGCTCTTGTAGCGGCTGGCGGTGTTCTTGTGTAGAACGCCCTTCTGGACGCTCTTGTCGAGCACCGAAACGGTCGAGCGATAAACATCGCCGAGCGTCTTGGCGTCGCCGGCGGCGATGGCCTCGCGCAGGGTGCGAAGGGTGCCGCGCAGCTTGCTCTTGTTGGCGCGGTTGATCGCGGTCTTGGTTACGGTCTGACGTGCGCGCTTCAACGAGGAAACATGATTTGCCATTACTGAACTCTTTTCTCTAACCCGTCTTCTGGCGGGGAATTTAGGATGCAGGCCGGAGGCTGGCTATCAACACAGCCCGACCCATCCCCTGCAATCTCTAAGTCTACGGAACTCTGGCGGGATGGTCAAGAATAACTGATCCGGCTGCTAGATCTCCCTCGCTCAGTTCAGCCTCTGAGGCGGCGCACGATGTCCGCCACACCGAGCAGACCGGTGCCCAGCAAAATGAAGCTGCTGGGTTCAGGGACAATCGAAAAGCTGCCGAGTCGGCCATTGTCATGGGGAAGATTGGTAATTAAGCTCACCTGGTGGCTGCTTGAGGCGAAGAAAACACCTTCTAGGCCATTTCCTAAGTCGAGGCCGATGCTTCCCAAAGCCTGGATCCCGAGAGGAGGGGCGCCGTCAGGGTAAAGCAGGTTGATGTAGAAGAAACTGTTGGGGCCGGCGCTGCCACAAGGGTTGTTCGGATCGTACGTTGTACAGGGCAGAAGGCTGATTATGTTCGGACCTAAGTAGCCGGAGACACTAGTGATGTCGAAAGCGCCTGCAATATTTGGATCGGCGACTGCGGTCAGGATGCCGCCGCCTGTCCATCCAAAACTGGGGACGCTTGCCTCAAAGTCGAACGTATCAGCATGAGCGACCGGTCCAGCGGTCAGAAAACCAACCAGACAGAAGAAGGGAACAAGAAAACGCAAGCCAAGTTTCATGGAGGGGAGCCTCGCGAGGTGTAAGCACCATGGTTGAGACAGGCACGTAGATGCCCATGACTTTGAACACCGATGATCCCCATAAATCATGGAGGAGGTAGCTTTACGGGCGCACCTCCGGTTCAGGCTGGTTTTGAATCTGTAAAAGCGGTAAGTAATTGCATGGGAATAAGAAATAACTTGCCCGGTTTTATATCGCATGCAGGAGATAGTTCCGGTCTGATACGCCGCTGGCTCTTAATCTTTCAAGATTCATCATTTACCACTTGACGCGACCCGCGTCGCGGTTCTACTCTGTGCCCATCTTCGGCACACGATTGGCAACTTCAGCCATCCCGGTCGCAGTACCCAAAGCATCCTCCTTCCTTGCCTTGTGCCTCTTTCGACCCCACAACCTATCCAAACCCAGAGCATCCAATAACCAGGCATTCCCTGACGGAGGTCAGCGTCCTTCTTGATGAAAAAATCCATGGAAATCACTCCCGGCATTGAGCCCCTGTACGGGACCCGCGACGAAAACCTCAAGCTGCTCGAAGATGGTCTTCACGTCACGATCGACCTTCGTTCCGACGCTATCCAGGTGACCGGAGACGCTGCCAGTATCGACCGGGTCGAACGCGTTTTCTCGGATTTTGATTCTCTTCGCAAATCAGGTGTCAACCTCTCTAATGGCGAACTCAACGGTATGTTGAAGCTCGTTGTCGCCGATCCTTCGGTCACGCTGCGTTCCTTGGTCGACTCCGGCAAGCAGCGCTCCGCCGGGGTGAAGCGCATGGTGCAGCCGCGCTCGCCCAATCAGCGAAAGTACGTCGAGGCCATCGAACAAAGCGATATGGTCTTTGGCGTGGGGCCTGCCGGTACAGGCAAGACTTATCTTGCAGTCGCTATGGCGGCTTCGGCGCTGATGTCGAAGAAGGTCAGCCGCATCATCCTTGTACGCCCTGCGGTCGAGGCTGGCGAACGACTGGGATTTCTCCCCGGATCGTTGCAGGAGAAGGTCGATCCATACCTGCGCCCGCTCTATGACGCACTCTACGATCTGCTCGATCCCATCAAGGTCGACAAGATGCTGGAGACCAATGTCATCGAGGTGGCACCGCTGGCGTTTATGCGCGGTCGCACCCTCAACGACGCCTTCATCATCATGGACGAGGCGCAGAACACGACGATGGAACAGATGAAGATGTTCCTCACGCGCATGGGCAATAACTCGAAGGCGGTCATTACCGGCGACCTGACCCAGACCGACCTGCCCAACCCGAAGAGGTCGGGGCTGCTGGAAGCACTGAACGTTCTCGATGGCGTGGAAGGCATCCGCTTCTGTCACTTCGAGGATGTGGACGTGGTGCGGCACCAGTTGGTGCAGCGCATCGTGCGTGCCTACGACAGCTATGGCCGTGCGCAGCAGCAACTGCCGCTGCCCATTGGTGATGCCGCTTTGACAGATGCAAGCCTCACGGCCCCCGCGCAGTCTGCACAGGCGACACCCAAGCCTCAATAAACGCCGTCGAAAGGTGGATGCGATACCATTATCAGCAGGGGCTCTCACCAGCCCTGCTGATTTTTCCTTCTACGATGATCGACATCGAACCCCCAAGTACACTCCCCAACGCCGCCGCCGCTCCCTCGAAGTGGAAGTCCGGTCTGACGCGATCGCTCCGCCATGCATGTCTGGGCTGTCTGGCTTTATCGTTCGTCGGCGTTGCTGTGGCACAGTCGCAGACTACGGTTTCGACCTCGCCGCAATGGAAGCTCTCATGGAGCGACGAGTTCAGCGGCGGGAAAGGCTCTGCTCCAGATCCGGCGAAGTGGTCGTTTGATATCGGTGGAAAGAACCCCAATAACGAGTTGGAGAGTTACACCAGCCGTCCGGCAAACGTGCAGCAGAAGAACGGCGATCTCGTCATCACAGCGCGGAAAGAGAACTACACCGGAGCGGACGGCGTTGCCCGTCAATACACCTCGGCCCGTATTCGGACGAAGGGCCTGTTCTCACAGGCGTACGGACGTTTCGAAGCCAGCATCAAGCTGCCGCTGGGCAAAGGAATCTGGCCTGCTTTCTGGCTACTGGGCAATAACATTGATTCGGTCGGCTGGCCGAAGAGCGGCGAGATCGATATCTTCGAGAACGTCGGGGAGCCTTCCATCAGCTACAGCACCTTGCATGGGCCGGGCTACAGCGGAGCCCACGGCATCTCGAAGAAATATCCTCTGCCTGCCGGAGAGGCCGTCAATACCGGCTTCCATCTCTATGCGGTCGAGTGGGCGCCGAACGACATTAAGTTCTTTCTCGACAACAACCTTGTCGCCGAGCGCACGCCAGCCGATCTTCCTCCGGGCACGAAGTGGGTCTACGACCATCCGTTCTTCATCATCCTGAACGTGGCCGTGGGCGGCGCGTGGCCGGGAAATCCCGACGCGACGACGAAGTTCCCGCAGAAGATGCTGGTCGACTACGTTCGCGTCTATACCCGCTCGGGAGAGAGCCAGGCACGATGATCAACATCGAACATCCCGATGCTTCTGAGCTTTCGAAGTCCGGCCTGACGCGTTTCCTCAACCGCGCCCGCGAGGCGGTCGGCCTGCGGGGCGACGTCGAGGTGCTGCTGGCCGACGATGCCACGCTGCGCAGCCTGAACAAGACCTTTCGCCACAAGAACAAGGCCACCGATGTGCTGAGTTTTCCCGCAGCCGAAAATCCCTACGGCCACGCTGGCGATCTGGCCATCTCGCTCGATACCGCCGCTCGTCAGGCTGCGGCCTTTGGCCACACGCTGCGCGATGAGGTTCGCATCCTGTTGCTGCACGGGCTGCTGCATCTCTCTGGCCTGGATCACGAGACCGACGATGGCGAGATGGCCGCACGAGAGGCCGAGCTTCGCCGCGAGTTGCGTCTGCCCATCACATTAATCGAGCGGGTATCTACAACGAAGAAGCGAGTGAACCGTGGGAGGAAACCATGACTCCTCTTTACTTCATCATTTTTGCCGTGCTGCTCGTCATCCTGACGCTGGCCGCGTATGTGGATCGCGTCTACTCGGAGATGGGCAAGTTTCTCGCCCGCGAGTACCAGGACAACATCGATGTGTGGGAGCAGTTCGTCGAGCCGAAGCTGCGGCTTGGCCGCGAGTCGGTCGCGCTCTCGGCCTCCGTCCTGCGCCAGCTCAGCGTGGCTGCGATTGCGCTGGTGATGGGGCTGCGGCTCTATACCACTACGCCTCTGCGGCCAACGCTTGCGCGCAGCCCCAGCGGGTCGGAGATTGCGCTGGCGATCTTCGAGATCATCCTGCTGATCCTCATCTTCGACCGCCTGTTGCCGCAAATCCTCTTTACCCGCACCCGCGGCCTGTGGATCGCCCGCATCCGGTATCTCCTGCAGGCGCTGTTCTATCTCATTCTTCCAGTCACGCTTCTGCTGGGGCTGCTGCTTTCGATCGCCGCGCTGGCCGAGCCGGAGGACGCGCAGGAAGAGGAGCATCCATCCGAGGCGATGGAGGCGCTGCTCGAAGCGGGAGAGGAAGAAGGCATTCTTGAGGAGTCGGACCGCGAGCTGGTGCGCTCGGTGGTCGAATTCGGCGACAAGGTGGTGCACGAGGTCATGACGCCGCGCCCGGAGATCTTCGCCGTGCCCGGCAGCATGAGCCTCGAGCGCTTTACCGACGAGATTGCGAAGCACGTCTTCTCGCGTGTACCTGTCTACTCCGCCTCGCTTGATAACATTACCGGCATCATCTTCGCGCACGACCTGCTGCAGATTCCAGACAGCGAGGCCAGCTCCCGCAGTGTTGCCCAGCTACAGCGCCCGGCGGCCTTTGTGCCGGAGACGAAGAGGGTCGCCGAGTTGCTGCGCGAGATGCAGCGCGAGAAGCAGCACATGAGCATCGTCATCGACGAGTACGGCGGCGTAGCAGGACTGGTCACGATCGAAGACCTGATCGAAGCCATCGTGGGCGAGATCGCCGACGAGCACGACACCGCTGAGGACGATGACATCCCCGTCCGCGAAGAGGGTGGTTCCTACCTTGTCTCTGGCGGCTTCGAGATCTCCCGGCTACGCGACCTCTTTGCCGATGAACTGGGCGACTCGACCCGGCCTGCCGAAGACATCGAGTCGGCAGACGCCGAGGAGTTCGTCGAGCGGGAGAGCAGGGAAGAGCTGCCCGAACTGCACCTGCCCGGGCACTATGAGTCCACTACCGTCGGCGGCCTCGTCTCGGAGATGGCAGGACATATTCCGCTGCCCGGTGAGGTCGTCGAAGAAGACGGCCTGCGGCTGGAAGTCCTGGCCAGCACCGACCGCCGCATCGATCGCATTCGTGTCAGCCTGACCCACCCGCCTGCGACGACTTAGCCGGTATCAGCCCATAAAAAGCGGTGGCAGTAATCATCCCTGCCACCGCTCTATTTCCCAGAATGAATTAGTCGATTGAAATCTTGCGCAGCAGCTTGAAGTCGGAGAGCATCTTTCCGGTCCCAAGGACGACGGAGCACAACGGATCGTCGGCGATGGAGACAGGAAGGCCGGTCTCCTCGCGGATGCGTTTGTCGAGGTTCTTGATGAGAGCGCCGCCGCCGGTCAAGACGATGCCGCGGTCGGAGATATCGGCAGACAACTCCGGAGGAGTCCGCTCCAGGGCCACGCGAATCGCGTTGATGATGGTCGAGATGGACTCGCTGAGCGCCTCGCGAATCTCGGAATCTTCGATGGTGATGGTCTTCGGCACGCCCTCGATCAGGTTGCGCCCCTTGACCTCCATCTCAATCGGCTTGTCCAGCGGAAACGCCGAACCCAGCGAGATCTTGATCTGCTCAGCGGTACGTTCGCCGATCAGCAGGTTGTACTTGCGCTTGAGATAGGTCATCACGGCTTCGTCCATCTGGTTGCCGGCCATGCGCACCGAGCGCGAATAGACGATGCCCGCCAGCGAGATCACAGCAATGTCCGTCGTCCCGCCGCCAATATCGACGACCATGTTTCCACCCGGCTCCGTAATGGGAAGACCAGCACCGATAGCGGCGACCATAGCCTGTTCGACCAGATGAACCTCGCTGGCCTTGGCGCGGTAGGCCGAGTCCATGACGGCGCGTTTTTCCACCTGCGTAATCTCGCTGGGGACGCCGATGACGATGCGTGGATGCACCATCATCTTGCGGTTGTGCGCCTTCTGGATGAAGTAGTTCAGCATCTTTTCCGTATGGCGGAAGTCGGCGATGACGCCGTCTTTCATCGGCTTGATGGCTACGATATTGCCCGGCGTGCGGCCAAGCATCTCCTTGGCCTCTTTGCCGACGGCCTCGACTTCATTGGTGATCTTGTTCACCGCGATGATCGACGGCTCGTTGACGATAATGCCCTTGCCATGTGCATACACAAGGGTATTGGCCGTGCCGAGATCGATGGCCAGGTCGCTCGAAAAGAGGCTGAAGAGAGACCGCATATTGTGTATGCGCGAATATCGCATCTGAAAGCTGTTTGAAGACATAGATTTTCGGAGTTCGTTTCCTGAAAAGAGACTATCAGTATAGTAATCCACTGTGTTGGAGCAAATTTAGAGCAGCGTCATACTAGATATGGCCCACAGTTCAGATTTGGGAATCTTCTTCGGTCAGCATCCTGCAGCACATCAGCGCTGCGGGGTAAATAAGAATGCTGGCGTGCCGCGTATAGGCAAAACCTACGATATAGGGAAAGGCGCACGCTGCTACTAATACAAGGAAAATGCAGCCCATCAGGCGCAATGGCACCCCTCGCTCCGTTGGCACAAACAGGATATAGGCGGCACAGGCAATGGCGGCCCAGAGCATCAGCCGGAACAGTACAAGACCAATGGTTTCGGCTGCTTGCATCATGCCGTGATTGAGGCTTGAGCCATATTTTTCTACGGAAAAGAAGAAGACGTACACCTTCCGTACGTCGCCGCGAACCGTCTCACCCGGATGCGCCATTAAATAGTGAAGTGCTTCTCTTTGGTGATAGTCATTGAAGCTCCACTCATCATCGAAATGGAGACCCTGGTTCAACTCCGAATCGAACTGATCGAGCGAACCTCCGGGAGCGGGCGGATAGCGATTGAGGAACTCCGAATTATTCGCCTTCTGAAGATTCATCCCGTCAATGCTGGTGCCGATGCTGTACCGTCCGCTGACATGGTGCTGATGCACCGCCCATCCCATGGGGGCAGAGACGATCAGCAGGAGCGCAACCAGGCGAGGCAGCGAACGCCCT
>NZ_DATKQC010000358.1:0-10706 GCF_035532915.1 Edaphobacter sp. | reverse complement strand
TGTTCTGCGTGTGGATGTACTGCAGCCTGCCAAAGCTGATTATCGGGCTGCTGACGATACTGATGCTCTTCGTCGGCGGCAACGCCGAGGGCTACGACATGAAGAATCCGGTGGGAACGAACCTCGGCTACTACTTCCCGGACGCCGGGGCAGGCATTAAGGCCGCGCTTGGCTTCTTCGATGTCATCGGGATCTGGTCGCTGATCTTGCTCATCCTTGGAACTTCGATTGTTGCCAAGGTGAGCCGCGGCAAGGCGGCGGCTGCGATCATTGGCTGGTGGGTGCTGATCCTGATCGTCAGTACAGCCGCAGCGGCGGCCTTCAACTAGGGCGGTTCTCCTCGAGATGTAGTTTTGGAGGTTCGAGTAAAACGCAGATTCCCTTCGGGAATGACAAACGAAAGCTCGGAAATGACAAACGAAGGAAGCTCTACCTGAGGGAAACGCTTCAGGCTTCAGCGCAACCGGCTGCGTACTTCGTCCCGCACCAGGTACAGAAAAAAGACCAGCGAAAACATTCCACGGATCAGGAAGAAACCGCTGCGCGTCTTCTCGAAAAAGAAGAAGTCCCCGGTAAACAGCATGACGCATCCGGCCAGCACCAGCGCCCATCCCCACCGGCGCATGCGCAGCAGACCGAAGATGCCTGCTACCAGCAGCGTGCATAGCCCCAGCACGCCGTACTTCGCCAACCCCATGCCAAAGGTGTTGCGCAACGCGCCAAACACGTTCATCAGCGTCAGGAACAGCATAAACAGGCAGATTCCAGCCACTCCCGGCAGCATCTGTCCAACCACACCCTTGCGCTCGTCCGCCATCGTTCCTGCTCCTGTTCTCTTAAAGCGTGTGCAGGTACGCCAGCAGATCGTTGAGATCCTGCTGGTCCATATTATTTCCCACCGCGGGCATCAGCCCATGTCCATGCAGAACGGTGGCGGTCACGCGATCGTCGTTGGCCGGGGCTCCGCTGGGCAGATAAGGCTTTTTGTAGACGCCCAGCAGCGAAGGCCCATGCAGCGCGGCGTCGCGGCGGTCGTAGTGGCAGGCGCTGCAGTGCGTCTCGAATACCGCATGGCCATGCATCTGTTGCTCATTCAACTGCGAGAGCGGCGTTGGCGGAGGCAGCGACTTACACCCTGCCAGCGCACAGGCCAGCATCAGCAAAAAACAAGCTCGAACCATGGATTTATTCTCTCATCCGTCATCGTCCTACCGATGCACCGACTGCGCCAGCAGCACCAGGCCAATGCCGGCCAGGCCCACGTAGACATAGCGGAGAAAGGTGTCGCCGTGCAGGCGATGGTTCACCAAGCGGCCCAGCCAGATCGCAGGCAGCATCACCGGAAGGCTCAACAGGTAGAAGTGCGTCACCGCCGGAACCCAGAGTCCCGCCAGCCAGTAGCCGCCCATGCCGATGACGCTTGCGGGAAGAAAATATCCCTGCAGGGTCGCGCGAAAGTGCTGGGCAGACCACCGGCGCATCGCTCCATAGATCACCAGCGGAGGCCCGTTCATCCCATACGCTCCGCCAAAGACACCGGCAACGAAACCGCAGCCCAACAGCCATGCCTTGCTGTCTTGCTTCAACTCGGGCGGCTTGCTGCCCAGAAGGGAATACGCCGCGAACGCCATGATGAAGATCGCCAGTACGATCCTGACTGCCTGCTGATGGGTGCTGGTCAGAAGTAAGAGCCCTACGGGAATGCCGAAGAGTGTCGCTCCCACCAGCCAGCCGGTGCTGCGTAGATGAATCTTGCGCCAGTCCTGCGCGACGACCACGGCGGCAATCGTGATCGAGACCAGCACGGCCAGGGGGGCGGCAACTTTGAGCGGTATAAAAAGCGCCAGCAGCGGAACGGCGAACAGCGCCTCGCCAAACCCAAACGCCGACCGGATGAAGGTGGCCAGAAACACCACAACCAGCACCTGCAAGGTAGAGGCATCCATCATCTGCTGACGCTCGAAACGAGGGACCACCGGCTACGCTTCATCTCTCTATTCTACGAGTGGGCGTGGTGATGCTGTCGCCGGACACGCTCTAATTTGTCGCTGCAATCGCAGCAACAATCTTGTCCATCGCGGTCTCATCCGCATGGCTGTGGGGAGCGTGGTTGTCCACCATGATGGAAAAGATCACCGTGCGACCACTGACGCAATCGATGTAGCCCGAGAGCGCACGCGCCTCGCCCAGCGTTCCCGTCTTGGCGAAGACATTGCCCCTTAGCGGAGCCTGCGTAAAGCGTCCGGCGAGTGTTCCATCCACCCCGCCGACCGGAAGGGAACTCTTCCAGTCCGCGAACCATGGCTGCGTGCTGGCGTATTGAAGCAGTTGCGCGGTGGCGCGTGGTGCCACCAGGTCGTGGCCGCTCAGCCCTGAGCCGTCGAAGAAGACGAAGTCGTCCTTATTGACTCCGGCCAGCGTCGTCAGAAACGTTCGCACCACACGAGCGCCCTGCACCGCTGAGCCATCGTCGGCAAATGCCTTGCCCAGCCGCCGCAACAGCAATTCGGCATGAAGGTTCTGCGACACCTTATTGGTCGCTACGATATCGTCGATCAGCCGCGGCGAGACGTGTTCCGCCAGCGTGGTGCAGAAGTCTGTGCAGCCCGGTTGTGTGCCCTTGTCTGTTGGAGGCAGCATCAGCGGCTGCTGTGCCTCGTCCACAAAGTTTGCTGTATCTACCGAAAGGCGATGCTCGGCCCGCGCCTTGCCTGTCACCCGAATCCCTCGCTGCTCCAGCATCTGTCGGAATGCCATCGCCGCGTACTCAGCCGGATCTTCTATGGCAAGGTGGCTGGTCATGGCCTGCATCCCCGCCGGAACCGTGCCGTAGACGCGCACCGTCTTTGAACCGGGAGAGCGATCGATTCCGACCGCCGGCATGGTGTTGACTGAGGTCGTGGTCACGCTCGACTCGACGGTGTAATAGGGGACCGCCTGTTCGATTGCCACGGTTGCGGGTGCGCCTGCCAATGCCGGAGCCGTCACCGTCAGCTTCAGCATGTTGTCCTCGACCGTGAGTGCCGACACCGGTGCGCCGTATCCCCACACCGCGTCATCCATCGACCAGTCTTCTGGGTAAGGCTGCCACGGAAACAGCGAGTCATCGCCGACGATATCTCCTTCGACAACCTTCAGGCCGGTCTTCGCGACCTGATCGGCCATCTCTTCCAGGAATCGCAGCGGGTCGACTTCGGGCGGTGCAGGGTTTGGCTGTAGAGCGGGAGGGATATAGGGAGTCGTGCGCCCCGACAAATTGGCATCGCCTGCGCCCATCAGCCGGAGACCGCCGTGCGGAAGTACGCCATCTTTGTTCGGAAGCGACATCGCCGCTATCCTGGTGGTCACTGTTGCCGACGAACCCAGCAGGGCTACCGCGGCTGTCGTGGTGAACAGCTTCGCGTTGCTGGCCGGGTGAAAGAACTGGCCCGCATTCAGCGCATAGACGCGCGTCCCGTCCATCTTTGTGACCGCGATGCCCCAATGCGAGCGCGATACCGCCGGGTCGGCCAGCAGCTTCGCAACCTGGAATTTCAGCGGCTTCACACGATGCGCTCTGTGGTGGGTCGGGGAGGGGGTTGCAGCCCCCGCCGGCACGCAGAGCATTCCGCCCAGCACAATTACGGCACAACGTGCGGCAAACCTCATCATCCGCGCAGTCTAGCATCCTGTCGGCTGCGGCCCGGTCCTCGGCTTGAATCCTGCATCTAAACTCTATCTATGCCGCCTGCCCATCGCCCTCGTTATGACTGGAGTCTCCGCACCCGAACCCTTGCGCTCGGCCAGCATACCCTCGTCATGGGAATCCTGAACGTGACTCCCGACAGCTTCTCCGACGGCGGCCACTTCTACACGCCGGAGAACGCGCCCGAGCGCGCCCTGACCCAGGCCCACGAGATGCTCGACGAAGGCGCGCACATTCTCGACATCGGCGGCGAATCCACCCGGCCCAACGCCGTCCCGCTCTCGGCCGACGAAGAGCAGTCGCGTATCCTTCCTGTCATCGAGGCGATCCTGGCGCAGAGGCCCGATGCAATTCTCTCCATCGACACCCACCATGCCTCTACCGCCGTGTGCGCCGTCGAAGCCGGGGTCGAGATCGTCAACGACGTCAGCGGCCACCTCTGGGACGCCGCCATGACCAGGAACTGCGCCCAGCTGGGCTGCGGCACCGTTTTGATGCACACACGCGGCCGCCCGCGTGACTGGCTCGACCAGCCGCCCATTGCTGCCGAAGAAGTTGTTCCTCTTGTGCTGCGTGGATTGAAAGAGCGCATCGAGGCCGCGACCTCCGCCGGAATTGCGCTTAACCGGATCGTGCTCGACCCGGGCTTCGGTTTCGGCAAGCGGCTCGACGAAAACTATCCGCTGCTGGCCCATCTCGACCGGCTCCGCCAGCTCAACCTGCCGATCCTCGCCGGAATCTCCCGCAAGAGCTTTCTCGCCCAGGCGCTGGCTCCGCTCTATGAAGAGACCCTGCCGCCACCCGAGGCACGCCTGCATGCGACCACGGCAGCCAACGTAGCAGCGATCCTCAACGGAGCCCACATCATCCGCACCCACGACATTCGTCCTGCGGTCGAGGCCGCTGCCGTCGCCGACCGCATCCTCGCCGCGATTTAGGCACTTTCATCATCAGGCAGATTTTCTGTGCGCCTGAACGTATTCCCGAAGAGCGGCATTGATGCGGCTCTGGTAGCGTTTGCCCGTTCCTTTGAAAAAGGTCAGAACATCGGCGTCGAGACGCAGTGTGACCTGCTGCTTGTTCTCCGAAGAAATGAGGTCGCCGGGCCGTGTCCATTGCACCGGGTTGGTCTGGCGCGGGATATCGCTATAGTTGATCTCGGAATCCGGCATGGCGACGACGGCCTTCAGTCGCTTGCGCTGTTGCGTGGTCAACGGCGCGGGATGGTTGGGGTCAAGTTTGAACTTCATGGTATTGTGCGCGCTCATGAGCATCTGCCTTTCTTGCTGAAATCAATCGGATGAGATTGCCGTCCCTGCCGCGCAGGGTATAGACGACGGCCAGTAAAGCGGGAGCGACCATTCCCACGGTCTTCCAGCGATCTTCCCCATAGTCCTCCCGGTCGTCGAAGGTCTCAATACGCTGCGGATCGAGGAAGACCCGGGCGGCATCCTCAAAGCTGATGAGATGTTTGTGCAGGTTCGCATCGGCCTTGTCCGGGTCCCATTCAAACTCCATATTTCAATGTACTACATTTGTAGCTACATATTGATTCGTGCGCTTTCTGTAACGGACTTGCCGCAAGTGCTCGTATCCTCGCCCTAGCTTAAACGGGGTTCCCATTCGAGTCGGTCGTCCACGACTCGGTCTGGAACGCGATGAAGACTGCCGTCCACGTAGCCTTCGACGGCAGATGGATCAGCAGAGCGCCGTCCTGCCAGATGCCGTTGTCGCCGCCGTGGTTATTCACAGGATTGCCCTGGTTCATGTGGATATCGTGAATCCCGTCGACCTTGCCCTGGTCGGCGAAGCTGCTGCCAAAGGCGTAGATGACGCCATCCTTATCGGCGATGGTCATATTCAACAACGTGACCACGGCGTTCTGCAGGGCGCTCGCACGTGCCTGGGCCAACATCTGGTCCTCTTTGCTGCCCTTGGAGTTCGCCTGCGGCAACAGCGTCATCTGCTCGCGCGAAATCATCTGCCTTCCGCTCACCTGCGACCGCACATAATCGAGCGACAGTCCGCCGGGAACGCTCTTGCGAGCGGTCATTCCCATCGGCAGCGCCAGCAGACCTGCGATATCCGGAGGGCTAAACTCCTCCTCAATCGCGTACAGCACCTCCGAGCCGTCCACCGACTGAATGTTCACGGCCACGGTAAACGGGCCCCCGGGAGCGTTCATCGTGATCTGGTAATGGGTGCTCGATCCCTTGACCACCTTGCCCGAGACCGGGTCGCCTGCCAGAACGCTGTAGTTTGTAATCGGCATGAATCTCCCTCAGTCTCGAGCCTTGGTGACTGTCTTACTGCGTCTCGGCGTAGTAGCCGTGGCGGGTGCGAGCGGTGAGGCCGGGTTCCGTCAGCTTCACTTCGATCTGGTGATAGGCCTTGGCAGGCTCGGCAGGCGACGGGGCGAAGGTGAGCTCGTAATAATTTCCTGCGTCCTTGACGCATCGGGCGAGCAGCCCGGCGACGTCGTTGCTGCCGGCGAGGACCAGCCCGCCGCTCTGCGCCGCGAGAACCTGTAGCGACAGGTTTGCCAGTTGCACGTCATTCGGTGTGTCGACGCCCTTTAGGTACGACTGATAGAAGTAAGAGTTGCTGAGCAAGGACTCGCCCGCACCATTGGGGTCGATGCTGTAGAGGGTGATGTGCGCCTGCCGCAACTCGGAGGTCAGGGCAACGACCTGAGCGTAAACCCGCTTCTGCTCCCTCATTCCCAGATCGATCCGCGGCCCGGACAGCAGCGGCCAGCCGTGGGAGACCCAGAGGATGATCTTGGGCCCGGGACGGCCCGCCTCCAGCGCGGCGAGCTGGCGAAGTGTTTGGAGCGAAAGCTGAATGCGCTCGTCGGCGCCGTAGATGCCAGCGGAGCGATGGATGGTGCGCAGCCCGATCGGGGAGTTGTCGAGAAGTTTGCTCAGGGCATTGCCGTCGGTCGTAGCGCCATTCTGAATCCGGGTCTTGTCATTCGTAAAGATTGCCAGCGAAATAGGATGGGCAAGGTGGCCGCCGTTGGAGCGCAGAAATTTATCGATCTGCTGACGCACGTAGGCGAGACGGACGTAAGGGGTGTTGACGCCGTCTACGAGCAGGATGATCTGCATCGGAGCCTGGTCGCCGCTGACGGCTTGAAACGACTGGATGGGTTGCGAAATCTTATTGTCGAGGACGGAGAAGTCCTGTTGTTTCAGTCCGGCGACGGGCGTCCCCGACCGTGGCGTGACGACCACATCCAGATGGATGCTGTTTGGACTCTGGCTGGCAGGGGCATTCTGTTCGGAGAAGGCCGGAGCGGCAGGGAATAGAGCGGCGAGCAGGAGCAGCGCGCAAAAACGGGTCTCGATGGACATGTTTCCCTCTTCTCGGACGAAGGCGAAAAAAATCCTCGTGCGAGACGTCGCGATTAAAGGCATGCGCGCGACCATCTAAAAGAATAGACGCGATCGGGCGGCGTAAGTCTAATAAATTCAGCCCAAATATTTTTCTCAAGTCGGGCCAGGCCTTCTTTCGCTGAAGAAATAGCCGTTCCAGCTTCCATTTCCGCTCATTGTCAGCGATCCTCAGCTTGGCCAGATGCTATTCTTTGGCGAAGGAAAAACGAAATGCCTCTCCTGCCGCTCATCCTCCAGATCATAACCCTGCTCGCCGTGATTTTTCTGCTCGTCCGCAAACAGGCGGCACCGGCGCTGGACCCTCGCCTCGGCCAGATTCCAGACCAGCTCACCCGGCTCGACGCCCGCCAGCAGGCCACGGATGAGCACATCCGCAAAGAACTGTCCCAGATGCGTACCGACATCGCCGCCGAGGCACAGCGCACCCGGGAGGCCAGCGAGACCGCCTTCGCCGCCCTCCGCACCGAGGTCGCCGCCAGCATTACCGCGCTCGGCCAGACGCTCAACACTGGCCTCGCCGACTTCCGTACCGACAACAAATCTTCTGCCGATCAGCTTCGCAATGCCGTGCAGAGCCAGATGGACACCATCACCCAGCGGCTCTCGTCTTTCACCGCCGAGACCAGCGGCCAGCACACCAGTCTGCGCGAGTCGCTCAACGCCAAACTCAGCGAGTTGATGGCCAGCAATACCGCGCTGCAAAACCAGCTCCGCATATCTGTCGAAGAACGTCTCACCAAACTCAACGAAGACAACTCCAAAGAGCTTGAAAAGATGCGCCAGACGGTCGACGAGAAGCTCAATGCCACGCTACAGACGCGGCTTACCGAGTCCTTCGGCCAGGTGACGACCCATCTGGGCGAAGTCCAGAAGGGGCTTGGCGAGATGAAGGAGCTTGCCACAGGAGTCAGCGATCTGAAAAAGGTCTTCTCCAACGTCAAATCCCGCGGTGTCGTCGGCGAATTTCAGCTCGGCCAGCAACTCGAGCAGATGTTCTCGCCCGAGCAGTACATCAAGAACGCCCGCATCAAGCCCGACACGCTCGAGGCGGTCGAGTACGCCCTTAAATTCCCTAACGGCGATGGTCCCGAGAGCTACATCCTGCTCGCCATCGACGCCAAGTTCCCCAAGGAAGACTGGGAGCGGCTCGAATATGCCTACGAACATGGCACTGCAGACGAGATCGCCGCTGCCGGGCGGGCCTTCGAGCGAGCCATTCGCGCCGAAGGCAAACGCATCTGCGAGAAATACATCGATCCCCCCACCACGATGCCGCACGCCATCATGTTTCTCCCCACCGAGAGCCTTTATGCCGAAGTCGTCCGGCGTCCCGGCCTGCAATCCGAGATTCAATCGCAATGCCGCGTCACCATCGCCGGGCCCTCGACCTTTATGGCCATTCTCACCAGCTTTCAGATGGGCTTCCACACCCTCGCCATTCAAAAGAAGGGTGACGAGGTCTGGCGCGTCCTCTCGGGAGCAAAGACCGAGTTCGAAAAATTCGGAGGCCTCATGGACAAGGTCGAAAAGCAGGTTGGCACCGTCCAGAACACGCTGCGCGAGTTGGGAACCAAGAGCCGCACCATCAATCGGGCACTCAAAAACGTCTCCAGCCTGGATGCTCAGGCCGCTGCCTCCAACCCGCTCGGCTTCGAAGAAGGCAACGGGATCGCTCCTCTTCTTGCCGCCTCCGGGGATGGCAGCGAAGAGGAATAGATGAGGAATAAATGAGTTCCACCGGGATGCCCCCATTTCGCCCAGCGGCCGTTTGCTTTACACTCTGCTAGGCGCTCAGTATTCTTGACCATGGTGGTGTTGACCCAGCGCACCGACATCCAAATTTTGATTGCAAGACGTAAACAGGAGAAACAAATGGCCGCAGTAGATGAAAAAGTAAAACAGATTATCGTCGAGCAACTTCAAGTGGATGAAGCCGAAGTCACCCCCGGCGCCAGCTTCCAGGAAGACCTCGGGGCCGACTCCCTCGACGTCGTTGAGCTTGTGATGCAGTTCGAAGAGGCCTTCGACATCCAGATCCCCGACGAAGACGCCGAGAAGATCAAGACCGTCAAGGATGCCGTCGATTACATCGAAAAACACCAGAAGGCAGGAAAGTAACCAACATGGAGCAGCGTCGCGTTGTCGTCACCGGCCTTGGCCTCCTTTGCGGGGTCGGTAAAACCGCGCCCGAGGTCTGGGACGGCCTGCTTGCAGGCAAAAGCGGCATGGCTGAGATCAAGGCCTTTGATCTCACCGGCCATCCCGTCCGCTTTGCGGCAGAGGTGAAGGACTTCGACCCGCTGCTCTTCGTTGAAAAAAAAGAAGCCCGCAAGATGGGCCGCTTCATTCACTTCGCGCTGGCCGCCTCCGAAGAGGCGATGAAACACTCCGGCCTGATCATCGACGAGAACAACCGCGACCGCTTCGGCGTTCACATCGGCTCCGGCATCGGCGGCTTCGATGTTATCGAGCGCGAGCACTCCAACATGCTCGCCGGCGGCCCGCGCAAGATCTCGCCGTTCTTCATTCCCGGCTCGATCGTCAACCTCGCCGCCGGTCACGTCAGCATCCGCTACAACGCTCGTGGACCGAACGAGGCCACCGCGACCGCCTGCACCTCCAGCGCGCACTCCATCGGCGACGCCTTCCGCATCATCCAGCGCGGCGATGCCGACGCCATGATCGCCGGAGGCACCGAAGCCGCCATCACGCCTATGGGCGTAGGCGGATTCGCCGCCATGAAGGCGCTGTCAACGCGCAATGACGATCCCGAGCACGCCTGCCGTCCCTTCGACAAGGACCGCGACGGCTTCGTCGTCGGCGAAGGCGCTGGCATCCTCATCATGGAAGAGCTGGAGATGGCCAAGGCGCGCGGCGCCCATATCCTCGCCGAAGTCATCGGCTACGGCATGTCCGCCGACGCCTTTCACATGACCGGCATGGCTCCCGAGGGCGAAGGCTGCTTCCGCGCCATGTCCGCCGCCCTCAAGGTCGCCGGAATCACCCCTGACCAGATCGACTACGTCAACGCCCACGCCACCAGCACGCCTCTGGGCGATGCGCTGGAGTCACAGGCCATCGAAAACGTCTTCGGCGAGCGGGCAAAGAACCACACCCTGCTCGTCAGCTCCACCAAGTCCATGACCGGCCACCTTCTCGGCGGCGCGGGCGGACTGGAGGCGGGCATCACCATCCTCGCCATGCTCAACCAGATGGCGCCGCCGACGATGAACATCGTAGAGCTTGACCCTCAGTGCCGCCTGAATTACGTTCCCAACAAGCCTCAGGCTGCGAAGATCGACTACGCGCTCTCAAACTCCTTCGGCTTTGGCGGAACCAACGGTTCGCTGGTCTTCAAACGCTGGACCGAGTAGTTTTCCGCTACAGCAAAAGTCATATTCGAACCGCTTCATCGCGATCTCTTTCAACCGTCATCTCTCCGCTGTTCCGGGAGAGATGACGGTTTTAAACACCCAGCTAGCTGTTTAGTCCCGGCATTTGATGGTGCATACTTTTCTGAGCGTGAGAAGGAGGCACTATGGGACAGGTTCTACACCGGAGCGCCACAACGACAGAGGCGATCCGTCGAGCGATACAACATAGTCAAGAGAGCATGAGAGTTC
>NZ_DATKQC010000357.1:0-5816 GCF_035532915.1 Edaphobacter sp. | reverse complement strand
TTTGATATCGAGTAGCAGCTCGCAGGCCATGCGGTAGTTGAGACTTTTCGGGATAGACATACGTTTGAGGACGCGATACACGAGCAGGTCTATTCCTTCCTTATGAAGTCGATTTGCAATCTCGCGAAATTCGTGGATTTTATTTTGTAGGAGATTCTCGATAGTTGCAGATTGGTGTTGCTGGTATCGCTCGCAGAGCGCGGCGCAAAGGTCGGGGAAATGGTGACGGAGGGTTTCATAGTGATATCCGGTGCGTTTTCGAAATGCTGTCAGAGACAGCGGCGGCGACTCCTGGAGTGCTTCGTTCATTTGCTGTTTGGCCTTTTGCACGTCGAAGGTGGGACGTTTGCGAATCCGGATGCCCCGCCAGTATGGTATGCGAAACACATCGAGCGACTGAATCGAACTCGGTTTGGCATTTCCGGTCAGGAGGTTCGCGAGCGTCACATTCAATGTGCGCGCGATCCTCAGGTAAACCGGAAGCATCGGCAACTTCTTCCCCTTTCGCCAATCGGTGACAGACGAGGTACTGACTGCCAGCATGCGACAGACACTGGAGAGACCTTCGGCGTCGGTCATGGCCCAGATCAGATCGGACAACTGTTGGCGGCAGAGCAGAGTGGGCGAGTCAAACGAGGCGCGGATCAAGTCTTTGACTTGCCATGCCGCCCATATTTCCCAGTCTTGCGATTCAGAAGGGAGCAGAGAGTAGCGATCGCCTTGATGTTGGTTTTCTTCGATGCCGAGCCATTTCTTGCAGCGGCTGCAATATCCCACGGGGCAACACTGACCGAGGAACGGCTGCGGTTTTCCGCAGTTGGCGCAGGTCGATTGAAGTGGATAGCCATGATCCGGGCAGTACTTCACGACTTCCAGGGCCCAGAGCAACGGCATGTATACGATGTTGCCGCTATTGCTCCAGTTGTTGAGACATCGAGGACACCAGGCAGCCACACCGCGAGTCAGCAATTGCGTCGGCAACACAGGTTTCCAGGGAAGCATTGTGAGGTACGAGAGGTCCGTTCGCCCGGTCAGTCTTCCAACCACCGATGCGAAGCGAGCAGCGGAGTTGCCGACGCTGTTGATTGGGGAAGTGAAGCATCGTGTTTTGGCGGTAACGGCGCAGGAAAACATATTGCGGCGTCCAGCGTTGAGGGGAAGCAGTTCGCGGTGGTTCAATGCTCCGGCAGAGATAGAATGCGCTTCCGCGAGGCGGGAGAAGTAGCTGGTCAGACTCTCTACCGATCCTGTACCGAGACCGGCAGGACGGAGATGGTAGAGATGACTTCGCGGGGGCATCTCCACTTCACACAAGTCCCATGCTTCGTATTGCACCATCTCGTTAGCTGGCATGTAAGACTCCATGACTGACGCCAACAGCATCTCGAAAGGGTCGACGTTGACCCACGCGGCTGTTTCTGGCTCGATTATCGAGGGCGGCAAATGTAGTCGGCTCCAGGCACAGCAACTGTCGGAGTTTTCCTCGGTCTTCCTCGCTCTCCGTAAGATCAGTTTCTCCCTCCAGCGCGTCCTTGGCCATGCGTTGACACTGGCATACGGACCAGGCTGTTTGCTCGAGAATCTTGCGTGTGATGGCAGGGCTGTCTTCGGCAAGCGCGATCGCCAGTGCGCGTATGAGCCAGTCCTTGAGCACTCCGACGCAGCCGATGGAGCGCTCATAGCAATAGTCGAAGTGCTTGAGAAGGTCGGATTCCCCGGGCAATGGCAAGTGGCGTTGGAAAGTGAAAAGTACGCTTTGGAAGGCAACGTAGTCTTCCGGCCGATCAGCGCGGTAGCGAGGAAAGTGAATGTCAATGCTGCGCCGGCTCAACTGCGCACTCAAATTGCGGAAAGGGAGAAGCTCATATGTCCCGAACATTATGTGAATTGTCTTGGTGAGGTTGGCAAGGGATTTGATCGAGTCAAGTTGGTCTTGAAGCTTACGACCGCTCTTCATTTTTGTGAGGTGTTGTGCCTCGTCGATAAAGAACGCCACGGGACGGCGGTAAAGGAGCGCGCTTTCGAGGGCGTAACGCAGTTCGAGGCCCACTGCGCGCGGGTCCAGAGTGAATCTTCCAGCGCCGTCCCGATAAACGCCGCGTACGCGATAACTGATCTTCTGATCGATCAGCGGTTCTTCCATCGCCACGAGGGCACGTCGGTAGTAGTCCTTCCAACTGAACTGTGCGGCATCGGCGGCGGCTTCGACACTGACGACGGGAATGCGTCCTGGGTCTTCCTGCAGCGTGGAAAGGAGAGACTGCTTGAGATACTTCTCAACCCGCAAGCGCAGCGTCGTCTTCCCGACACCGGTCGGGCCATAAACGAAGATCAACGACAATCCGGCTGGGTCCTGGATGGCTTGCCTAAGTGCCATGTCGGCTTCTTTCAAGCGCGGATGAGCCATGGTGAACGAATGGAAATAGGCTATCCGGGCATGGGAAGGTTGCTGCAGCAAGGCTTGGGGAAAGGCTCCGTCAGGCATGTTTCAATACTCCTCGAACACCTCGGGTTGGAGCGACGTGAACGGTTCGCGCTGCACCTTCTGCACATGCGCAAAACTAAATTCATCGGGAGTTGGACGAATACTATCCGCCAGTTTGACCTGGCCACGGTGCCCAACCTGGCGTACCTGCCTGGACTCGGCGTCCCGGAGGCGCTGCAACAGGAGTGCTTCTTCGGCCTCGATGGAGGCGATGAAGTCAGCCAGCTTTCGAGCCGTCAGTTGAGTGCTAGGGGAATGATCTCGAAGTTGCTTGCGGAGTTCTTCGGTGGCCAGCATCAGCTCGCGTTCCGAACGGCCGCGAAAGACTGCATAGTGCTCAGAACAGCATGTGACCCAGCGCTTTCCAACAAAGGCATAGGCAATGCCCGCATCGTAAGGGTCGTAACGGACTGGAACGCTGGTCTGCTCGACAGCAGGGTCACGGAAGACAGTCGACCAATAGTGGAGGTGATGGATCTTGACGCCTCTGCCAGGCGAGACGAATGCCGTCCCTTTTGTTGTCGTCGGCAAGGTCATCATGCGGAACTCATCGTCATATGTGATCGAGCGGTGGGCGCGAATCCCCGCACGCACCAGGCCATCGGCGAAACAGTCGCGGGGAGTCTTGCCAAGGGCGGGATGAACAGTCGTGTCGTAAAGCTCATAGGCCCATTCGCAAAGGCGATCGTAGAGCCGGCCGAGTGTCCACACGGCATGATTCTTGGGGTTCACCGAGGACGTGACCACGCGGATTTCCTTGGTGATTTGGGTATTTCCCAACAGGTTATAGATCAGTTGCGTGTTGGTGGTTCCAAAAACGCGCTCACATACAGAGCCGAAGCGGGCCTTCGCGGGAGGCCGGGTCTTTTTTGTGCAGTCATAGCGTGCAAGCAGGGTCTCGAAGTAAGTGCTCTCGAACTCCTTACCGCCATCCGCGACGACGATCTGTGGAAGCCGGCCATGACGGTGTACACACTCGCGGAGGGCAATCATGCAGGCGCGGTAGCTGGGCGGATCAAAGGACAGCGTGACTGCAAGCAGACGGCGCGAGAAAGCGTCGGTCAGGAGAGTGAGCCAGGGGCGGCCAAGATTTCGGTCTGTGCTCGAGCAGAGGAGTTCGACATCGAGTTCGGTATGGTCGATGTGGCATATGTGGAAAGGGCGATCGCCGCGGAACGTGTCAACGAGTATGAGACAGGTGGCTACATAGTTTAGTGTCGAATTCCTACAGTCGCCGATGCAATGATCGGGGGGTTGATCCATGCCGCGGTGGGTTGTGGCAGGGGTTTGGGGCAGGCCCGGACAAAGCGTTCCGGGTTGCGGGCGTAGGCGCTGTTCAAGACCTGCTGGCGCTTCTGGATGACTTCCTCGGCCATGCCATAATGCAGCATTTCCGGGGTCAGCAGGGCGATGCCGCTGTGATGGTGCTGGCGGTTGTACCAGGCGAAAAACTGTTGGCAGAAGGCGCGTGCGTCCTCGATGGAGCCGAAGCGCTGGGGAAATTCAGGCCGGTATTTTAGGGTCTTGAACTGGCTCTCGGAGTAGGGATTGTCGTCGGAGACGTGAGGTCGGCTGTGGGTCTTGGTCACGCCCAGGTCGGCCAGCAACAGGGCGACTGGCTTGGAGGTCATCGAGGTCCCGCGGTCGGCATGAAGGGTCAGACGGTCGGCCACGATGCCCTGTTTCTCGCAGGTATCGGCGATCAGCCGTTTGGCCAACTCCGCAGTCTCGCGCGGGGCCACCATCCAGCCGACCACGTAGCGGCTAAAAATGTCCAGGATGACGTAGAGATGAAAGTAGGTCCACTTGGCGGGGCCGAGCAGCTTGGTGATGTCCCAGCTCCAGACCTGATTGGGGGCCGTGGCCAGCAGTTCCGGCTTCTTATACTGCGGGTGACGGAGCTGGTTGCGGCGCTCTTTCGTCTCCGCATTTTCCGCCAGGATGCGATGCATGCTGCGCACCGAGCAGAGGTAAGTGCCTTCGTCGAGCAGGGTGGCATAGACCTCCGCCGGGGCCTTGTCCGCGAAGCGCTCGGCGTGCAGATGGTCGAGCACGGCCTGGCGTTCCTGAGCATCGAGAGCACGCGCTGGCGTGGGACGAATCCGAGGCGGCACGACAGGTTGCAGGCTGCGATACAGCGAGGCGCGGGGCACGCCGAGGGCGCGGCAGGCAGCCGCCTTGCCGACGCTTTCGCCCAACTGGAGAGTGGCGTTCATCAGTTCTCCTCGTCGATCTGGATGTTCGGAATCGGGTTGCCCAACAGAGCAGCCACTTTTTTTTGAACCTCGATGATCAACTCGGCGTTCTTCAGCTTCTTGGTCAGGCGGGCGTTGGCGACGAGCAGCTTGCGGTTCTCCACGACCAGCGGGCTGACGACCACTTTGGCACCGCGCTTTTTAGGGGCCAGCGCCTCCAGTTCGCCCCGCTGACGCTGCTGCCGCCAAGTGGACAAGTGCGAGGAGTACAGAGCTTCGCGGCGCAACAAGGCGCCGATGTCGCCGCCATTCTGGCAGGCATCGGCCTGCCGCAGGATGGAACGTTTGTACTCCGCCGTGAAGCGCCGCCGCTGCGGCCTGGCGATGACTTCGGAATCGGGAAGCGGCGGGCGCTCGCCGCTCGCCGGGGTGCGCTCCATGGTGGCACCTGCTGAGTTGGCAGCTTCTCCGCTACGCTGCGAAGCTGCCAACTCAGCAGAATGAAGAGCAATCTTTCCAGTTTTGCTGGGGTTCATCAAAGTGAGATTTCTTTCTCCGCCCTACTGTAATTATCCAGGGCCTACCTGTCTCACTGATATTGGCACGGAGGGCCGCCGCTGCTTCGATTGCTACCGGGTGGAGCGAACCAGTTCCCGGGCGGGACTTTCACCCACTGTGGTCCAGCGCCTTTTCACGGCGCACTGAGAAAAGCGGGCTAAGTATTGGGGCGAATGCCAGTTGGCTGCGGTGGCATTAACATCGGGAAACAACAACTGCGGGTCATATTCGTTATTCGGGAATTGAAAACCAGATGGAAGGACGCCGACGACAGTATATTCCTGGTCATCAAGCGTAATCGCTCTGCCTAATATCTTCGTGTCCGACCCAAATCTCTGTTGCCAGAGCACGTGGCTAATTAACACGACACGATTTCCGCCGGGCTGCTCCTCCTGCGCAACAAAGGTTCTACCGAGGAACGGTCTAACCCCGAGCACAGAGAAAAAGTCGGCGGAAACATTAATGCCCTCAACCGGCTCAGGTTCACCGTTGGAGGTCAGATCCACGGATCTGTCGCCTCCATAAGCTGCAAGGGCCTGAAAAACACTATTGTGCGCTTGCCAGTTCGTGAAATCAGG
>NZ_DATKQC010000356.1:0-6381 GCF_035532915.1 Edaphobacter sp. | reverse complement strand
GCCTGAACCTCTGTCACTTCGCCTTCTTCGCCGACGTGCTCAGCGGCAACTTCAGACTGCTGGACATCAGCAACTTCGGTGGCGAAGGCACGCTCGGAGACCATCTGGACGCCTTCGTAGGCCGAGTCCGCGATCTTGGTGGTGAAGAGGCGGATGGCGCGGAGGGCGTCGTCGTTGCCGGGGATCACGTAGTCGACCACGGTCGGATCGCAGTTGGTGTCGACGACCGCGACGACCGGGATGCCAAGCTTGCGGGCTTCGGCGACGGCGATGGCTTCGTTGTTGGAGTCAACGACGAAGATCGCGTCGGGGAGACGCTTCATGGTCTTGATACCGGCCAGGTTGGTGGTCAGGTGCTTGCGCTCGCGCTCGAGCTTGATGACTTCCTTCTTGGTGAGCAGCTCATAGCGGCCGTCGGTGGACATGTCGTCCAGCTCGGTGAGGCGCTTGACCGACTTCTGCACAGTGACCCAGTTGGTGAGCAGACCGCCCAGCCAGCGGCTGTTGATGTACGGCATGCCCGCGCGGGTGGCCTCTTCGGCGATGGCATCCTGCGCCTGGCGCTTGGTGCCGACGAAGAGGATGAGCTTGCCGGTCGAGGTAAGATCGGTGACGAACTTGGACGCTTCCTTGAACATCTTCAGCGTCTTCTGTAGATCGATGATGTAAATTCCGTTGCGCTCGCCGAAGATGTATTCCTTCATCTTGGGGTTCCAGCGCTTGGTCTGATGCCCGAAGTGGACGCCAGCTTCGAGCAGTTCCTTCATAGTGATACTTGCCATAGAGGCTCCTTGGTGAAGACAGCCGGACCGAATTGCTCCGGTGCCTGGATTGATCCCGCGTACGGGAGATTTAACTCCTTGCCTTCCAACGAAACGGAAGGGTTGTGCTGACGGCGATTCATTTTCGCCGGATGCTTCTTTGATACGGTCCACGAAAGCAGCATCGAGGCCGAATCGAAAACTGTACCCCGGCGGCTAAAGCCGCGCCGCCGAGGTGAGAAGTAGCGGCACGGCTGAAGCCGTGCCCTTAACACTGCAAGAACAAAAGCAACTGCAACTACAAGAACAGGTGCAAAAGACTTTGTTGAAAGGCTCTTTTTATCGCTTCGAGAACTGGAAGCGAGCGCGAGCGCCCTTCTGGCCGTACTTCTTACGCTCTTTACCACGCGAGTCGCGGGTAACGAGGCCTTCTGCCTTGAGCGCCTTGCGCAGCTCAGGATTGAAGACCATGAGAGCGCGGGCGATACCGAGCTTGACGGCATCGGCCTGTCCCATGACGCCGCCACCCTTAACGGTGGTGATGACGTCGAAGGTCTCGCCGATGTCGGCGATGCCGAGCGAGCGGCGAGCGGCGGCGCGCTGCTGAGCGGTGACGAAGTAGACGTCGACGTCCTTCTTGTTGACGGTGAAGTTGCCGCTGCCGGGACGCAGGAAGACGCGCGCAATCGAAGACTTGCGACGGCCGGTTCCGTAGTATTGGATCAGATCTGCCATGGTGCTCCTTGAACTTGCCTCAGGGGCTAAAGCCCCGAAAATCTCTTGCTCTGTGCGGCACGGCTGAAGCCGTACCCTTAACAAAACTTATGTTCAGCGGACAAACGGCCGCCGCGCATAAAAACTAGGCCTTGGGGGCGTTGGAGGCGTGGAAATCCATCGCTACCGGCTGCTGGGCGAGGTGCGGATGCTGGCTGCCCTTGTAGACCTTGAGCTTGGTTGCCATCTGCCGGCCCATCTTGGACTTGGGAAGCATGCCCTTGACTGCCTGCTCGACGATTGCTTCGGGACGGCGGGCGAGCAGCTTAATGAAGGACTCTTCACGCAGACCGCCGGGGAAGCCGGTGTAACGGCGATAGAGCTTGGTGTTTGCCTTGAGGCCCGTGAGGACGATCTTTTCAGCATTGATGATGATGACGTGATCGCCCATATCGATATAAGGGGTGTAGAGCGGGTTGAGCTTGCCTGCGAGGACGCTGGCGGCAGTCGTGGAAAGTCGGCCAAGCGTCTTGCCGCTGGCGTCGATGACGAACCACTTGCGCTTGATATCTTTGCCGCTGGGGATGGTAGTGGACATTGCTCTATTACTCCTTGAATCTGCCGTCTTCATGGTTCGGCGTACTTCTGAAGAAAGGTGGATCGAATATGTTTCGTACAACGTTTACGGCTCGATACAGCGCGAAGAACCGGACGTTCGAGAACATTCTCGGACGCAAAGGTGTACCTTCGCATGGGACAGCGCACAAAGCCTTGAAAGATCAGCCTGGGAAGTGGGTGCTTCGGGAGCGGCCTTGCTGCGTTGGCTGCCCCAAGTGAGTCCACCACGGTATCTCTTTCGTCCGCCTTATCTATGTATATGGGTATATAGATCTACATAGACGCACGGACGCGAGACTGCGCGAGATTCAAGATTAGCCTAAAAGCCGGGAAAGAGTCAATGAAAATGAGGATAGGTCGGGACGGGTGGGATGGGGTCAGGTTGAGCGGTATTCGAAGTATGCCGCGATCGCGCAGACGGCAAGTGTGGCAGATATCACCATTCCTTGCAACCAAGCCCCGCCGATGACGTGCAGATGCTCAAGCAGGAGGGCTGCGGTAGCTACCAGCAACAGGCCCGAAGCAGCAACGATACGAGACTTCTTCGGCATTTGCATGACAGCTATATTCTCAGCCCATCGGCGGATCGGCAAACAAAATCCCTTTTAGTTGACCGGGGACGTCGGGGTCATGCGGCTGGCCAGGTCGAGGACGTAGAGGGAGCCGTCGTCATAGAGGTGCAGGCGGGTGCGGGCCAGATCCGCGTATTGTCGGTGGCTGTCGAGCATCATCTCGTCCTCGCTTCGGATCCATTGAGTAACGCTCTTGTCATTCATGACGGAGATGAGGTGGCCCTGCTGCGCATCGTCACCGCTATAAGAATGAGCCAGGTAGCGGAAGTGATGGGAGAGGAGATAGTTGGCCAGGGCTTCTCCGTCGGAGCGGCCGGGCCAGCCGGGGGGAAGGCTGGCCGCGCCGGGAAAGTCAGCAATATCAATGTGGTGGGTGCGATAGTCCAGAAGGAAGGTGTCGTCGACGGTGGCAATGACGCCCGAGTCGGTGGGGATGGCACGCTCCATGGCGGCGTACTGAGACCGCACCGAGGCTGGCTCGATGGAAAAGTCGGTGAAGGAGACCTGGAGGTTGCGGACGGTGTTGCTGTATTCGTGGGTCCAGGAGTTGAGTCCTATATAGATTGCAGTTGCGATGGCGAGACCGGCACAGCAGGCCTGGATAGGACGCCAACTGCCAGCCTGGTTTCCAGTGGGGACATGATGATTGACGCGGCGGCTGAAGACCACGAAGAGGAGAAGAATGACGGGGACGATTGCAGGATAGTTGTAGCGGCGGACGGAGTCTCCGCCGGTGGCGATGCCGACGAAGAGCGAGGCGATGAGCGTTGCCGCGGTGAAGCAGAGGATGGCGCGGGACTGCTCGTCGTCTTCGCCCCAAAACCATTCGACGAGAAGGATGAGAAGGAGCGGGAGGTTGAAGGGCAGGACCTTGTGGAGGATGATCTTCGGATTAAAGCTCGACGGCGAAGGGTAGAGCCCATAGCTGCTGTAATGAAAGCCCTTGCCGAGTAGCGGATAGTAATATGTCCCCGATGTCGCGTGCTGGGCGATCATCCACGGTGCGAGAACGAGCAGGCAGCCCGCGGCTCCGATGAGGAGGGTGCGTAGTCCTGCAGCCGTGCCGCGACGACTGAAAACAAGGACAGCAAGGCAAAGGACGAAGAGTACACCGTGGGGGAGATAGGTAGATTTCGTCGAGGCGATGGCAGCAGTCGTCATGCCGAGCAGCAATGCCTGCAGGTTTCGGTGCTCGGCAAGCAGGCGCCGATGGGAGGCAAGGTAAACCAGGCCGAAGAAGAGTGCGCTGGGAAGAACGACAAAGGTCAGGTTGAACTGAAGCTGCGGCGTGATGAGGACAAAGACGGCAAGGGCTGCCCGCTGGAGTGGCGTGAGATCGAATTCGTCTGTCAGACCGAATGCGATAACCGCAAGCAGAAATAGACCCAGGGCGCGGTCGGCCATCTGTAAGTCTTCGAGTGGAAGCTCGGTGAGGACAAGAGTTTGCAGAAAGTAGTTCCCGCCGACGCTGGACATGATGCGGCGCTCGCTGAAGGGGTCGGGCGCGTACTCATGTAGTTGAAGCATCTTTTTGGGCGCAGCCAGATAGAAGTTGTAATCATCCGACTTCTGGTAGTACGCGGTGTGAACGGTGGCTGCAACGCGCACGGCGAAAACCACGGCAAAGAACAGGAGCAGCAGCCTGACGTTGAGATTTGCGGAAGGCGGCGCGGAAGTTTCGAGCGCAGCTGGTTCCTTGTCGATGAAACGAAGAAGCAGAAGGGCAAGAACTCCAATGATGCTGAATGCGACGAGCACAGGAACCGTGATCGCGTGCAGAAGATTAAAGAGTCCGCCGATGAGGATGGCTGCGCTGAAACCAGAGACCGCTGCGAGCGCAAATGCCGGACGACCTACACCGAAGAGGCGCAGGAGAAGCGCGCCGTAACCCGAGATGGCCGCGAAGAGCCCAGCACACCAGAGAATCGCTACCGCAAACTGAAGCAGGATAGTGGCATTCATTCGATGGGCAACCTGTCTTATCGTTGAGGAGCGGAATGAGTGGAAGCACGTCGGGCAGCAAGACGATGACGCGAGACTAACTAAAAGCTACCGAGTGCATCAGGCTGCGTCAAGGATTGGCGAGGTGGTGTTGTCAGAACAATCTGAAAATGATGCCCTCGTGACATTAAAAACGTTCGTCATCCAAACTCGACAATGTTTTGTCTTTCACAGGTATAGGCGGGGACCCATTGCGATGCACTAAAATGAAATAAATCCCTTTGTAAAAGGACCTATGCCGGAACGTAAACCCAGCAGATATTATCGGCCAGAGCTGGATGCGTTGCGGTTCTTCGCGTTTCTATGCGTCTTCCAGCACCATGTGCCCCTGACGCTCGGCCTTGACCGGATCTTTCCGGTGCAGGTCAGAGAGTTGCAGGAGGCCGGTGCTTATGGGGTCTGTCTCTTCTTTCTACTGAGCGCCTATCTGATCACAGAGCTGCTCTGTAAGGAACGCGATCAGACCAACAACGTCCATCTCAAGGCGTTTTATATACGACGCGTGCTGCGCATCTGGCCTCTTTATTTTGTGTTTCTTGGCTTTGGTGTGGTCTTTGGCCTGGTGATGCCGCACTTCAGAGTAGAACCTTACCGCGTGCTCGCGTTCCTTCTGCTTGCGGGTAACTGGTACAGCAGTTATTTTGGTTGGACGGTCAACCCCATCTCTCCTCTATGGAGTATCTCGGTCGAGGAACAGTTCTACCTGCTGATACCGACGATCATGAAGTATGGAGGCAGGCGCGCGATCTGGGCAACCTCCGCGTTCTTTTTGGTCGTGTCGTATGGCGTGCTGGCGTGGATGGGACAACATAACACCAGTGTGAATGTGAAGGTGTGGGCGAACAGCCTGGTGCAGTTCCAGTTTTTTGCCGCGGGATGCATATTGTCCCTCGGGCTGCGTACGCGAGCTCCGAAGTTGAGGGGGTACTGGCGCGTGCTCTGTATAGGAGGCGGCGTCGCACTGTGGATGGCTTCCACCAATGTGACCCGCCACATTGACATTCACCCTGGCGCTGTGAGGCTGTGCGCCATGTATGGAATGGTCCTTACCGGCACAGTGCTGATCTTCCTGGGATTCCTGGGATTGAAGGCTTCGCTTGTTCCCAAAGGCTTGCGCTACCTTGGGCAGATATCTTATGGACTGTATGTCTTCCATGAATTTGTCGGCGAGTTAGTCTCTTTTGCGGCGAAGCGCTTGCCTCATCTGGGCCTACGAGGCTCGCCCTTCAGCGGCCTCCTCGATCTGGTGCTTACGATTGGCCTGGCTGCGTTCTCTTATCAATTTCTGGAGAGGCCCTTCCTGCGGCTGAAGGAACGCTACACGTTCATCAAGTCGAGACCTGCCTGACGGCTCAATCGCACGCGATTAAAAATCGTAAAGCGATTCGAGCCCGACCTTGGAAGCCGTAAGGCAGCAAAACCCATGCGTTGCCCTACGATGCTCTACTCGTAGGACAGGGCATCGATAGGATCTTTGCGCGCGGCTTTGATGGCCGGATAAAAGGCCCCCAGGATAGCGCCGCTGAAGGCGATAACGACGGCAGTGGCAACCCACTCAGGCGTGACTGCGAAGGCCAGAGTTGGAAACTTGTAGCGGAAGATCGTCCGCATGAGATAGGTAAGTCCAACTCCGAGAATGATGCCTGAAGCGGCCAGCAATCCAGTCTCGCGAAGCACGACCGTGATGATGTAGGCGCGGGAGGCACCAAGCGATT
>NZ_DATKQC010000355.1:0-4448 GCF_035532915.1 Edaphobacter sp. | reverse complement strand
TCAGTAGAAAATCATCCGGCGGCTCCAGATGCCCTCCGGTAGCAAAGACATTCAGATCGCTCCCCGATTCCTGGACTCCGCGAGCCGCCCCCGGCAAGTCTCCCCGCTTCGCTACCCCCCTGCCCGTTAAGATTCCCAGCTCATCTATATTAGGAGTCACCCAATCCACCAGCGGCAGCAACCTCTCCCGCAACGTCGTAACTCCAGACTCATCCAGCAGTTCCCTGCCCGAGCTCGACCGCAGCACAGGGTCCAGCACCACCGGTACCCGCTCCCCCCTGGCTCTTAGCTCCCCCAAAAAGTCGGCCACCACGGCAACGGTCTCCTCGGTCGCGAGCATCCCAATCTTGATACCGGCAGCCGGCAGGTCGCCGTGGAGGCAATCGAGCGTTGCTCTTACTGTCTCCGGTCGTATTGGATGCGCCGCCTGCACTCCAACGGTCGACTGCACAGTCAGGCTGGTAATGCACGAAGTCCCAAAAAGGCCATGTGCCGCGAAGACCATCAGGTCCGCCGTCACCCCGGCGCCCGAGGAAGGATCAAACCCGGCAATCGTCAGCACGGTCCGCATTTTGGAGGGAAAAACCAAAAAAGAGCCTTTTTTCGCAAATTTCTCAAAAAAGTACAGCATACGGTCAAAACACTCAGAAGAGGGTAAATCGAGCATTAAAACCCTCTAATCCGGGCGATTAGCGGCCTGCCAGGTCTCATCTTCCTTTAGCACAAGCGTCTGGTTCCGGCAAGAGGCTTTGCCACTTAAATGGCTCCTGGCGTTTGACTTAGCTGGTTCAACTCAAGACAATAACAAGTGGAGAGTGCATGAAACTGATTCCTTCCACAATACGCGACCGCAAGGTCACTTTGATGAAAGGCGGAGTTGTCGTCGTCACTCTGATGATGGCCTTCGGTGTCGCGGCATCAGCAGCCAGCGATCCTGCTCCGGCCGCAAAAGATTCTGCTACCCATTCCGTGAACAAGGCAAAGGCGCACCACTGGTACCAGATTGGCGAAGCCTCCTGGTACGGCAACCGCTTTCAGGGACACACCACCGCAAACGGCGAGTCCTTCAATATGTACGCCCTCACCTGTGCCCATCGCAGCCTGCCCCTAGGCAGCTGGATCAGGGTCACCAATCTCCGGAACCACAAATCGATCTTCGTCCGCGTAAACGATCGTGGCCCGGTGCCCGACGACCGCATTATCGACCTTTCTTACGCAGCCGCGCGCGCCGTAGGCATCCATGGGCTAGGCAAGGTCAAGCTGGAGCCGGTACGCGGAGGCGACCCCAAGCTCGCCCAGGAGCTTCTGGCCCAACTCCAGATCCCGCTTCTCCCCAACGCCCACACCGGCGAATAACCCAAACCACTCCCCAGGCTTCTTAAAGGACACGGTATTGACCGTGTCCTTTGTCGTTAACCTCATCCTTTCGCAGTAGCCCCGCAAAATATTATCGAGCGCAAGTCACCCTATCCGCGTCTGTCAGCATAGAAGAGACTTATGGCGGCGTTCGAGGGATACAGTTTGGCATTGGGGGCAATGGAGAGTGCGCGGTCGGAGGTCGACCTCGCGGCTCTCGTGGAGACCTACTCCGCGCTTCTCTTCCGCGTGGCTCACTCTGTCGTGCGCAGCCGCACCGAGGCCGAGGACGTGGTGCAGGACAGCTTCGTCCGCGTTCTGGAGCACCGCCGCTCCCTGCCCGAGGTGCGCGACATGCGGGTATGGCTGGTTCGAATCACGTGGAACCTTGCCCTCGACCGTCGCCGCCGCATCCGGCCGGAGCAGTTGGACGAGGTCTTTGCCGGGACACTGGCCGCAAGTAGCGTGCCCGCCGACAAGGCGCTCGACGAAGCCCAGCGCATCAGCTCCGTGCTGCGCGAGATGGACAGATTGCCGAAAGCAGAGCGACACGTCCTTCTGCTCTCGGCGATCGAAGAGCTGGAAACGGCCGAGATGGCCGAAGTGCTGGGACGAAGCGAGTCGGCCGTTCGTGCCTTACTCTTCCGCGCGAGGGCACGGCTGCGCGAACGGCTCGAGAAAGAGGAGGTCAGGCGATGAAAGATTCCGATCAGGCAATTGAGAAGGCGCTGGCAGGGCTCAGAGATGCCGAAGCTCCCGCGGGAATGGAGCGCCGCATCCTGGAAAGGGTACAAAACCGCAAGACAGCCAGTACCCAATGGAACTGGCTCATGGCACTCCCGTCCCGGATTGCTGTCAGGTCAGTGGCCTATGCGGGCGCGACGGCAGGTATAGTGGCTCTCGTTCTAGCGATTCCTGCAATTCACCAGAGGCGACACGCTCCTACCCAGTCCGTGAAGACAATGTCCTCAGCATCGTTGCCTCCCGCTCCTTCAGCGACAGTGGCCGAGAGCGCAAAGCCTCAGAGGCTCTCAATCGTCACTCGGTCGCCACGAAGGACGAAGCCGAGAGAACTGGAGGTCACAGATTCCCAGGAGGCACTGGCCGTGCGCGAGATGAACGCCCCTAGCCGTCCCGCTCCTCCCTTGCCGTTGACCGAACAGGAGAAGGCACTCGTACGCTTCGTCCGCACGCGTACCCCCGAAGAGTTGGCAGCGATCGATCCCACGAAGTGGGCCGCGCAAGACGAGCAGCAGAGAGCAGAGTTCGACAGGTTCTTTAGGCGATTCACCAGGGAGCAAGCGGACAAGAAGAAATTGGCGCAAGAAGCGATGAACAAATCGTAACCATAAAAATCGAAGTTCCAAAAAAGGAGAAGGAATGGAATCGAACTGCCACGGAAGAGGGAGATGGAAGATGAAATTTGCGAGCGGAATTCTGGGAATGACATTGGCATTAACACTCGGTGGACTCAACGCACTGGCGCAACCTGCGCCTGCGTCTGCTGCCGCAAAGCCGAGCGATGAGTCGGTCAGAACCTTCTACCTCAACACCTTCAACCGGTACGATAACAACTTCGGCATGGCGAATGATGTCAACGAAATAGCGACCGCCCTTCGTAATACTCTTACTCCCTCAGCCCACATCATGCTGGTGCCCGGACAGAACGCCATCATCATTCGTTCCACCCCAGACGACATGGCAATCGCCGAAAAGATCATCAAAGACCTTGACCGGCCAAAGAAAGCATATCGCCTGACCTACACGATTACCGAGATGGACGGTGGCAAGAGCATTGGAACGCAACATTTATCAATGGTTGTGATCTCGGGGGAAAGGACCCAGCTCAAACAAGGCAGCAGAACTCCAATCGTAACTGGGTCTTACGATGGTGGAAAATCGGGTGCGCAGACACAGGTAACCTACATCGACACAGGGCTTAACTTCGATGTGTTGCTGGATGAGTCCGCCGATGCCATAAGGCTGCGCTCCAAGGTGGAGCAATCGAGCGTAGCCGATCAGGTCTCAGGCGTGGGACCGCAGGACCCGATCATCCGGCAGACCGTCCTGCAAGGGACATCGTTCCTGACCGCAGATAAACCGCTGGTGCTGGGATCGCTGGATATTCCCGGCAGCACAAGACGTCTGGACGTCGCGGTAGAAATGGAACCCATTAAGTGATTGGCTTTAGAAGGTGCTGATTTTTGTCGCTTCTGAAACCGCCCGCTGCTTGCTCGTGGGCGGCTCAGAGCTGCATGCGGACGGGACGGCAACATCTTCGTTGCAGGCTCTGGTAGAACTTTTGTAAGTGGTTGCACGATAGGCCACGATAGAGAGCCACACGCAGACGGACATAGAATCAGGAACATAGCGCTGCACAATATACGGTGATACACTGACTTTTAGGTTGAGGTGCTAGCGCCGCAAGGCATAGGGGTTCAAGTCCCCTCCTCCGCACCAATCCAAATATTCTGGCTCAAGAAGGTCGCAAAGCAATCCGATGCTCTATTTCGTCCTTGTCATCCACATCTTCGTCTCGTTCTTCATCGTAGGCATCATTCTTCTGCAACAGGGCAGCTCGGCGGACCTCGCAGGTGCCTTCGGCGGACAGGGTTCGCAGACAGCCTTCGGCCCTCGCGGCGCAGCGACCCTCCTCACCAAGCTCACCGCCTGGTCGGCTGTCCTTTTCATGATCACCTCCATCAGCCTCACGGTGATGCTCTCCCGCTCCAGCGGCGATCACTCTGTCCTCTCCGGCGCCAGCCACCCCGTCACCCAGACCACTCCCAAGAAATAGGCGTTCTAAAGTTCAGAAAAGCGCGGGCCAATGGCTCGCGCTTCTTCATGCTCACGCCCTATCTAAACACCGCCACAAACGCACGTCAGCTCGACCGAAGGCGGCGCTTTTGCCGCCGCAGCGGAGAGACCCCTCTATTTCGCCTTTGCCCCCTGCCAGTTTTTAATCCGTCTCATCGTTGTAATCCGTGTTAAGCCTTTAGTCTTTAAAAGACCATGATCCACGAAATCCTCATCGTAGGCCCGCTCCAGTGCAACTGCTCTATCCTCGGCGACGAAGTCTCCCGCGAGGCCAT
>NZ_DATKQC010000354.1:0-4740 GCF_035532915.1 Edaphobacter sp. | reverse complement strand
GAAATCCGCAGGGAAGACCTCGGAGACAGAGTGATGCAGTACCTCGGTCCGCGACTTGGAGTACATGCTCTCCATCTGCGTGTTCCAGCTCTCGATTCGGTCTTCGAGATCGACGGCAAAGACGCCGACGTTGATCGACTCGACGATGTTCTCGTGGAACTCCTTGAGCCTTTCAAATTCGCCAATCTTCTGTTCGAGTCGCTGGTAGAGCTGGGCATTTTGAATAGCGATGCCAATATAGCCGGCGAGCGATTCCAGCAGTTCCATATCTTCGCTGGAGAGAAAGTCGCCGTCGTCGGTGCGGCCCAAACCAATGATGGCGACGGTGCGCGTTCCTGAGCCCTCACGATTGGCGACACGACAAGGAAGGTAATAGTTCAAATCCAGATTGCGCGCGCTGCTGCGCTGTGCGTCGGGCAGCCGAAGAACCTGCTGGGGAGTCTCGAGAAAGATATGGCTGTTGGCGCCTGGACGGTCGAAGTCGAGAAAGCGGACGTCGAGCGTCTGCAGGTCGGCAGCGTGAAGATTGCTGAGACCGTGCGAGGCGGCCAGCTCAAACTGTGGATCAGTAGCCAGAGAACGGTTACCGTCCGTCGCCAGAAAAACAGCCACGCGAGTGACTAGCAGCGTTTGCGGAAGACGCTCGACGATGGAATCGAGCAACGCCCGCAGGTCTGTCTGCGAGTTCAGGCCTCGGCCGAACTCAACCAGCGTCTCGCGGTAGTCAAAACGTTTTTGATCGAATAGCCGGTCTACGCGTCCCTGAATCGCCTTCTTGAGCGGCTCGAACAGAATGCCCGTGAAGACAATGGCAGCCAGCAACCCCCAGACATGCAGGCTCGGCAGACGCGCGCGAACCATCTCCGCGGTGACCGCGACGATGACGAAATAGAGGCCCACCAGCGATGCGGTTGCAAGGGTGTAAGTCACGCCGCGCTTGAAGATCAGGTCTACGTCCATCAGCCGGTAGCGCACGATGGCCCAACTGAAGGTAAGCGGAAGAAAGATCAGTGACAGCCCGGCGATCTTCGTCAGGAGCGAAGGAACCGAGGTCCCCGAAAAGTAGAGATAAGGGATGACGTAGAGCAGCGTGAACGGCGTAATCGTCAGCAGGGTGCCGCGCGTGAGCCACTTCAACTGCTGCCGCTCCAGCCCGGACTCGGCTCGCTGATAGCGGAAACGGAAGACGATTGCAGCGATGACGTAGTAGATCGCCAGATAGGCAACCGCAATCTGATCGAGGCGATGCCGCAAAAGCTCCGTGGCCGACCAGTACTGGAGCGCCGAGTATTGCAGGCCTATCAAAATGACTGCCGGCGTATAAATCGCAGCGGTCAGGAAACTGCGCTTCAGCTTGTTAGGCCGATTGGATGCGAATGCATCGGAGAAGCTGACCGCAAAGTGGACAAATAGCGCCGGTTGGAGCGCCTCCGCGACGATGTTGCCCCAGTAGATAATCTGGTCGAAGGTGTCGAACTGGGTGGTGTACTTGAACGAGTATAGGACGAAAGAGACCAGGCAAAAGACATAGAAATGCAGTGATTTCGGTGACGTCCACCGTCGAAACAGGACGTAAATTCCAATGGCAAGGTAGACAAGCGCGATGAACCGGAGCCACTGGTTGCTGGAGCGGTCCTGGGGAACGAGAATGACCTGAATGTCGAGTTTGGCCGATCCCTGAAGGTCGATCGAATGAGGGACCGGGCGCTGAATGGAATAGGTCGCATGGGACCAGATCCCGCTGCGAAACCACTCGCGTACAAGAGGAGCCAAACGTTCGGTTGGCTCATCGTTGATGGCTACAAGAATGTCTCCGGTTCGGATGCCGGCGCGAAAGCCGGGGGAGTCGACAGGAACCCGCTGAGCCCGCAATCCACCCGCAGCCTCGATCCACGAGACGCCGTCGGTAGGGACATCAAAATGGCTCTCGCGCTGGAGATTGATGCCTGCGAGCACGCACACAGCCAGCGTCGCTAAAGCGAGCGCGATAGCCAGAATACGCGTTTGGAAGCCATTCTTCATAAGGCTACGACAACTTCATTAAGCACATTGTGTACCAAATGAGTATAGGACCATAAAGCTGAATTTATTGAATGTGGAGCGCTGCAACCTACAGAAAATCATAACTCATACCGTAATGCTGGTAGACATTGCTTTGTTGATCGGACAAGACCGAAAAGACATCGTCTGTGGGCTTGATTGCAAGGTTCAGAATTCCTCCTGGGTCAATTGTTAATTTTTCAAGAGAAATGCCTTTGCAAATTAATACTCCTGTAACATTTGCAAGTGGGGTTAAAGCGATGCGGCAGGCTGTAGGGACAGGAGAGGCATTTGTATCGGTAGCGGGCGTAAAGGTCCACTATCAATATGCTGGCTCCGGATATCCGCTGCTCTTGCTGCACGGCCTGGTGGGGTCGGCGAGGAACTGGCAGCAAAATATCGGTTTTCTGGCGCAGGATGCCAGCGTCTATGCCGTCGACCTCTTCAATATGGGAGAATCGGAGCGCGTCCCCGGCCTCGACGCAGGGCTGGAGGCAACTGCGGACCGTATCGTCGCGTTCATGGACGAGTTAGGGTTGGATGAGGCCGATATCGGCGCACATTCTCATGGCGGAGCGGTAGCCATGATGTTGGCCGCGCGCCATCCATGTCGCGTGCGCAGTCTTATCCTGTTTGCTCCGGCGAACCCGTTTTGCGATCTGGGAAAGCAGTTAATCCGGTTCTATCAAACGAGGTTTGGGGTTTGGCTTGCCCGGCAGATTCCTCACCTGCCGAGAAGGTTGAAGGCTACGGCGCTGAGCCGGATGTATGGCGATCCTGCACGGGTGGCTGATGGCGCGCTGGAAGGATATATTGCTGGATTGCATGTTCCGGGGACGATTGACCATGTCTTGCAAATCATTCGCCGGTGGTCCGCTGATATGAGCCTTTTGCGCTCGATGCTCTCGAAGCTGAGCGGCAAGCCGACCCTGCTGATATGGGGTGACCGCGATCGCGCTGTGGGGCTTTCGTCAGGTCGTCAATTGGAACGGATGTTGCCGCAGTCGAGCCTTGTCGTAATTCATGGCGCGGGCCACATTGCGTTCGAAGAGATGCCGGAGATCTGCAATCAGACCATGCGGGAGTGGCTCCTGGATCGACTCCCGGTGGCGAGCAGTGCTGCTTAATCTCATTATTTCAATCAATTAAACCGAATTGTTCATGCAGCCAGCGAGCAATCTCCTGCTGCATCAGGCTTAGTTTTGGAGTCGGCGATTCTGGTGTCCCCTGAAAGAAATGCTCGGCTCCTTCTATCCAGACCAGTCGCTTTGGCTCTGTCGCCGTGGCAAAGACCGCTTCCATATGGGGGCGTGGACCGTATTGATCGTGATCTCCGCTGATAAAAAGCTTGGGTTGGGTGCAGTGGGAGAGGAAGTCGTAGCTGTAGTCTCGTCCCTCGGCGTGGGCGGGCAAGCCTAAGGCTACTAATCCCCTGACGCGGGCGTCGCCGCAACTGGCGCGCAGTGCTACGTAGGAGCCGAAGGAGAACCCGGCGACCAGGATGGGCAGCTTGAGGTTGGCTTCGAGCCAGTTGAGGGCGGCGTGAACGTCCTCCTGCTCCCCGCGGCCTTCGTCGAAGGCTCCTTCGCTGAGACCGACGCTGCGGAAGTTAAAGCGCAGGGTAGGCAAGCCGAAAGAGCTGAACGACTTCATGGCGTGATAGACGACCTTGTTGTGCATGGTGCCGCCGCCCTTGGGATGAGGATGGCAGAGCAGCACGGCGTAGGGAGCGTCCTCGTGGCCACTGTTCAGCAGGGCTTCGAGCCGCCCGGCGGGGCCGTGGAGGTCGTCGACCGAGATAATTTGCGACGGGTTCTTTTGAGTCATTTTTATTGATTTTATGCCTTGCTGCATGCACAGCCAGCTATCGGCCCCGCATGAAACCCGGCACCGGTGTCGTATGCTGGAGAAATGCCGATTGACCCCATTCAGCTCACAAAACAGCTCGTCGACATCGACTCGACCACCTACCATGAAGGCGCCGCCGGGGCCTTTCTGTACGAATTTCTAGCCTCCGAAGGCTATGCCGTCGAGAAGATGCCGGTCGAGCAACCAGAGTTGAAGTTGACCCCGGGCGCGGGGAGCGGAGAGCGGTTCAATGTCTACGCCGCGTTGCCGGGAGTCACCCCGGACGTCGTTCTCTCGACCCACATGGACACGGTTCCGCCGTTCTTCGGCTGTCGCGAGGACGATGAGTTCCTCTATGGTCGCGGGACCTGCGATGCGAAGGGAATTATTGCCGCCCAGGTAGCAGCTGCGGACCGGCTGCGAGCTGCCGGGGTGAAGGTGGGGCTGCTGTTTGTCGTGGGCGAAGAGCGGGACTCGGCAGGGGCGAAAGTGGCCAACCAGTTCTCAAAGGGCTCGAAGTTTCTGATCAATGGCGAGCCTACGGACAACCGGCTGGCGCTGGCGACCAAGGGCGCGCTGCGCGTGGAACTTCGAAGCCATGGGCGCATGGCGCATTCGGCTTATCCCGAACTGGGAGAGTCGGCCATCGACAAGCTGGTGGACGCGCTGCACGATGTGAAGGCGTTGGCGCTGCCGGAGGAGCCGGAGATTGGCCCTTCGACGTTGAATATTGGGCTGATCGAAGGTGGGCGCGCCCCAAACGTGATCGCAGACAAGGCAGAGGCGCATATCCTGATCCGTACGGTTGGCCCGTCGCAGCAGGTCAAGGACCTCATTCTGAAGACGGTGGGA
>NZ_DATKQC010000353.1:0-9720 GCF_035532915.1 Edaphobacter sp. | reverse complement strand
CCAATAGTAGCGGGTATGTTTCACCAACCGCTGTTGCAAGCTGGTCAACGACCACGTTCCGATTCCCTTCGGTAGCACCAGCCGCCACCACAGATTGCCCAAGTTGGAGGCGATCACACTCAGCCACAACCGCACCGCATTTGACCGAAACCAGTGGCAGCTCAGCCGCGTCATCTTTACCGCCGGCCTGCCTTCCCTGGTCCACTGCCCGGTTGTCCCGTGCTTGCTGTAGAACCTCACCACACCCCCACGGCTCGGCAGTGTCAGATTGGTCAGGATGAACCCGATGCGCAAGAACAACCCACGGCATGACGCTTAACATTTGTCACCACCGGCCGCATCCTCAGGCCGGAAAATACTCCACTGAGCAGTCTTTGGTCCGACAGTCTTCCTTGTACATGAACAATGAATTGCCTAACTTACCTCCTATCCAGCTTGGGTACCGCAGATTTGGTTCGCAATAGACCGTCAGTCATTCTACAAAGTACGCCTGTCATATTCCCGGACAATGGACGATTGATTTAAGACAACTATCCACTGTTTTCCGAATACGGCGGCTCCCTGCAATTGATTCCTCGGCGATTCGTGTCCGGTTATCCACGGCTGCTTCGCTGTGTCGAGCGCCAGAGAGTCAATTTCAGATTCAATGGCGAATATCACGCCCGAATTCTCTCATGAGTTTTGAAAATCAGTCGTTTTCGCCGAATCCACGCTATGCATTTACCACACCATCGCCCTTTTAATACATGGTGTTGCAAGTATATTCTTGCCGCTACAACTGTAGTACTTGAGAACAAGTGATCTGAATCGAAGTACAAACAGACCATTGCCCAACGAGTCTGATCTCCCTTACTAAAAGTAGATGTTCGTACCTATCAACGCCTACCTGTGTCGTGGAAGCGTGATTTTGCCGGAAAATGGACAACCCGCCATTGAAGTGAAGGGAGTGAGAATGTGTACATATTAGCCCTCTTGATCGCGGCGCCTGTTTGTGCGTCTGCACTCAATAATTTGGGAGGATGGCTACCTTGTTCTTGACCGTGCGCTGTGATACGACGTTTCGGATAAGATCTTCAACGAATTTCTGCTGAGAGCTGGGCAACTAGAGATGATGAAATTGAAACGGGTGGTTTGGAAGCTGATGGCACTTTAACGCACGATCCAGGCGGGCTACGTCAGATTCGTCAGGAAAAACGAGTAGAAATGATCCGTTGCTGCAGGGGGCGAATTGAGCGAACCTTCATAAGTCGATGTGCATCGTGATGGCAATCAGCATTGGGTTGCGAGAGAGAGGCCACGATGGTAACTGAACTATGGGGAATCTGGACTCTGGGCGATGAAACAACGGCCAGTGTGTACCTTGCGGTCAGTCTGCTTCAAGGTGCTACCCTGATTGTCTCTCGCTTTGCTCCCTTCGGAGAACTTGTCTGCTTGTTGGAGATACTCTTAGGAGCAGCCACTGCAGTTATGGGAGCCAGTGGTGTCCTTATGTGTTTTGGCCGCGACGTTTGCAATGTTGATGCTTCTCCCATTGGCGAAGAATACAAATTGCCCGATGACGATCGGTGTGCTCGGGCTCCTTGGGAGGAAGATGCCGAAATCACTGTAAGGCTTGAGGAGGGATATCCTCGTCTTTTACATAGACACCGATGTATTGTGATAATCCAGGATTCTGGAAAAGACGCTCGGGAGAAAGGGCAAGAGGCATGGCATGTCGGAAGAGACCATGAACGGTGATACGCACCTGCGAGGCAGGAACTTTCGCGGCGCCACAAACTGTAGAGGATAGATAGATGGCCCGGTCACAGATCCCATTGATTGAGTGACCAAAGTCACTCTAGAGTATATTGCGATCTTTCTAAGCTGAGGTCAAAGGTAAGATGAGAAAAGGTGTTTAACGGGAAGAGCGTATTAGCTAACTTGCGGATTGGCTTTCTCGCAATTCACGCACCCGTTTGCTACCACGCTCTCTGAAGACACCGTACTCGGACGCAACACTCCAAGCACGAGGAAGGGTTGGAACGGTTGAGCGTTCATCTGGTCAATCCAAGCGACAATTCATTTGGCACCGCGGTGATCACGCCGCGCTGGCTCTTTGTTCTTGCGGCAGCCACGCCCCGGTCCGCGGGCGATCCTATCCTCGTCGATGAGTCGCTAGAGCAGATTCAGCCAGAGACGATTCAGCCGGGAGACATTGTGGGCATCAGTGTGCATACGGGCAATGCCCTGCGCGGCTACGAAGTGGGCAGGATGGCGCGCAGCCGGGGCGCATGGGTGATCTACGGCGGAATTCACGCGACGCTGTTTCCTGAAGAAGCGCTGGAACGCGGACAAGCGCACGCCGTGGTGACCGGAGACGGCGACGTCGCCTGGAGCAAGGCGGTGGTGGATTGCCTGGCGGGCAAACCGGAAAGGGTCTATGCAGGCGGGCGGATTGGCGGCGACGAGTTTCTGGCCGCGCGCTGGGATTTGATAGATCCTGAAAAATATATGTGGGCGTCGGTGCAAACCATTCGCGGATGCCCCAAGCACTGTTCCTTTTGCAGCGTGTGGCGGACGGATGGGCAAAAGCCGCGACAAAGAAAGTTTCAAAGCGTGATTGACGAGATCGTCACTCTGCGGCGGCTCGGGTTTCGCTTCATTGCCTTGGCCGACGATAACTTTTATCCCGTTACATTCACTGATCTGCGTCTGGCGCGCGAGCAGAACAACACAGCCAAAGTCGAAGAGCTGACGGCGATCCGCGCCGAGCGCTTCCATCTGATGGAAGAGTTGGCCAAGCTACCCAGAGACATGGTGTTCTACACGCAGATGACGATGGAAGCCGGCGAGGACGTTGAGTTTCTGGATGCAATGAAGAAGGCCAACATCAAAGGCGCGCTGGTGGGGATTGAGGCGGTGACGCCGGAGGGGCTCAAGGCGGTCTACAAGGACTGGAACCTCTCGGGCGACGCCATGGCCAGGCAATTGCAGACGTTCAAGAAGCACGGCGTGCATGTGCTGGGCTCGTTCATCTTCGGGCTGCCGACGGACAGGCCGTCTACCTTCGACGCCACGGTAGCGATGGCGCAAAAGGCGGGCATCACCTTTGCCCAGTTCGTGATGATGACGCCGTTTCCGGGCACGGTGGATTTTGGGCGCTGGGAGAAGGACCAGGCAGAGAACCCCACTATGGTTGGCGACGTGCCGATTACCCGCTACTGGCTGATTCCCACCGCGACCCGGCCCAAGATGTTTACACCGCATCCTACGATGAGTTCGGATGAGATTAGGGAGCGCACGCAAAAGGTGTGGGACAGGTTCTATAACTGGGGGGCTATCTGGAAGAGGTCTGCCTGCTGCCCGACGATCAGCTCCAGGATCGCCTTCATGTTTCTATCAAAGCTCTACCGGCAGATGTATGCGGGCACGGGAATCTCAACCGACAGCGCGCGCCGCAAGAAGTCGAAGTCCTGGGCCCGGTGGACGGCCCGGCAGTGCAAGAAACTCTTCCGGGCAAAACCGATGCCCGAGCTTGCATCCCGCACGTGGGAAGCGTGATTAGTGCCTTCCATCGGACAGACAGTGCTTACCGTGGCGATGGAGCGGAATCGGCCGGACCTTTTGTCGTGACCGGGTGAAGCCTTCTAGCGCCGCAACGATCCGGCCTCTCAGCGAAGGACTTCCTCCGCGTCATCTCCCTCGCCCGGCGCGAGGAAGAGGTTCGCTTCCAGGCCGTGCTGGCGGGTGTACAGGCCGTAGTAGCGACCCCGCTGCGCGAACAACACGGCGTGGTTGCCGCGCTCTACGATGCGCCCCTGCTCGACCACGAGAATTTGGTCGGCACGGCGGATGGTCGATAGCCGGTGGGCAATCACGAAGGTCGTGCGCCCCTGCATCAGTTGGCTCAACCCGGCCTGGATCATGGCTTCCGACTCGGAATCGAGCGAGCTGGTGGCCTTGTCAAGAATCAGAATGCGCGGGTCGGCCGAGGAGCCCGCGCAATCGAAAGCCGCTGCCTCTGCCCGCCGGAGAGCTTCGCGCCGCGCTCGCTCACGATGGTGTCGTAGGCTTCTCGGTACTGTTCGGCAAACTCGTCCACGCGCGAGGTGCGGCAGGCAAAGAGAAACTGCTCCTCGGTGGCATCGGAGCGCGAAAACAGGATGTTCTCGCTAAGGAGATCGCCATGACCGGAACTCCACTGACCGTTCGTGGAATCGCACTGGAACATCCGTCCTCAATCAGAGTTTTTGAGCAGTTTGGAATTGACTATTGCTGCGGCGGTTGCAGGGGCCGAGCCACATCGCATGGCATGCCACAGCCTCCACGTCGGGTAGCTGCTTCGGGCGGTCGGACTTCACGACACGAAATTTTATTATTCAGGCTGGCGATCTGTCGGTCGGTGATGTCGCATGGGTTGATGAGCGCGAAGTCGTGCAGGCGGGTGGCCACGTTGAATGAGTGGCCGTGGGAGGTGATGTCTCGCCGGACCAGAACTCGTGACAAGCCAAAGAGTTGGAGTAGTTGGCGTTGTGCCCGAGCGCGAACAGTCGTGGATCCGCACTTCGAAGTAGGCTCGCAATGAACCTCATTTTCCTCGGATGGCACATCCCTGCTGCCTACGACTTCGCGCTCGAGCACGAACGCTGGCACGACTTCGAACACATTTGTTTTCTCAGTTCGGCAATCCTCTTCTGGCGGCCAATCATCCATCCGTGGCCATCGCGTGTGCATCATGCTGGGTGGTTAATGCTGCTCTACCTGGCCTCTGCTGATATCGTCAACACCGAGCCCTCTGCATTTCTCGTCTTCTGCGACCGCCCCGTCTACAGCTACTACCTGAGGCAACCAAACCCGTTCCAGATATCCCCCATGACCGATCAGATTGTCGGCGCGTCATCATGCGGGTTATCGGCTCGCTGGTCTTTCTGGTGCCCGCTATCTTGATAGCGGTAAATCTTCTCCAACCCCAGAAGCTTTCCCGATCCTAGTTTGCTGCACGCCGATGCTAGGCACCGATCCTCGTGCGCGTCGACCTGAGGGCCGCGGTCAACCGAACTTCAGAACGCATCATATTGTTCAAAACTGCTGATCGGTTCTGCGACTCTGTGTCGTTCTCTTGCGCGCGAGATTGAGAGAATGGCAACACGTGGGCGGCTCAGAGATAACGTTGAGTATTTGTTGAAGAGTCTGCTTGCCAGGGCCACGAACCACTGGCAGACGAACATGCCCAACACCGTCTACATGGATCTGGCGCCCCATGCCAACCAGGTCACCCACTCTGGAATCTAGATGCCTGCCCAACGGGCTGCCGTACCACACCAGGTCTCTTTGCAATTTTCTCGTTCATCGCCGTGCTGTGTCTTCGAGCGGGTTCGGGAAAGTATCCGCATTGTCTTCGTCGCGCCGGTCTAAACACGCAAAATCCTTCTCGACAATCAGCTCAAGCGAAATCCCTTGCCCCAAATTAATTGATGCGTAGACTCCAACTTGGCTCGCATCACGCCACGAGTCGATGTGGATCTTGGAAAGCAGCACCGTCACATTCCCTGATTTATAGTCCACTGCGGTTCCGCCGCCATCAGCCGCGGCCTGCAACACGTAGGTCAGATTCGCGCCGGGTTCCGAAGAGAAGTGGATCGTCTCCTCAATTCGCTCGCCGCCGAAAAAATGCTCCACTTCACTGCGAGACACCCGCAAGCGCAATGAGTCTCCCTTAATTCGCAATTTCATCATTCCCTCTGTGAGTATCCAGGCGTGTTGCACTGATTCAACAATAGAACAAGTCAAACCGGGTGCATCGAGAATGAACGCACCCGGCAACGTCTCATAATTTTAAGCTCGCCGGCTACTTCGAAGCTTCAGATGGCGAAGACCTCTCAATCGCTGCAAGGAATTCTAGCTCAGTTCGCCGTCTGCTCCAATTCGATCGCGCGCGGAAAGAGAATGTTGTTTTCGAGATGAATATGCTGGTGAAGATCCTGCTCGAATTCCCTCAATCCGTCGAAAAAAGCGTGATAAGTAGGGCAGGCATCCTCCGGAGTGGTGAAGTGGCTGCTTAGATTGCTGATTTCTGCGATTAGCCTCCCCGCATCGTCGTGCTCTTGCGTCATCATTGCAATCGGGTTTGCGATCGTCCCGAAACAATTGCGTGGCTTCGCGCTGCCGTTAGCCAACGCTCGCTCAAGGCTCGCCATGTACGGAAACAAGACCGCTTCCTCTTTCGCGAGGTGCGAGGTCAGCTCTTCGTCGAGCTGCGCCAGCTTAGCCGCAATCACAGGTAGCTCGGTGTGATTTGAGCCGTGACGATTGACAACCTTCTCTGCAAGCAGCGCCAACCTCGGCAACTCACGTTTTATATAGGCGTGGTGCGTCGTAACAATGTGCGAACTCAATCTCTCTAATGACTTGGATGCCCAGTCTTCAACCTCCGGGCGCGGACCCTTTTCCGCAGCTTCCAGCGCAGCGATCACGGCGCCGATTTCAAGATTTCCCGCAGTGCATGCTTCCGCAAGGGGCTTGCGGCCTCCGCAGCAGTAGTCAATTCCAAATTGTTCAAACACCCGTATGGAGGACGGATGCTCGAGTGCGATTTCGCGAACGGTCTGTGTGGTAGCGGTCATAATGATCTCCTTGATGCCCAGCTTAGAAGCATGGCGGCTTGTGCCACAGCGACTTTGGTCACTCCAATCGACAAAAACAACGAATGCGCCGATTCTCCAGGCCTGTAACTTAAGTCGCTGCCACAATAAAGCCTCGCACGTACTCTCAATCTGTATTTCAATACAACACACGGAGAAATCTCATGACGTTTTTTATAAGAGGCCCACAGCCCACGGCAGGCCACGACTTTTGTAATGGGAAGCAGCCTGGCACTGGACGCCGCTTCTCACTTTTCATACTCGCAGTTTTCCTCTCCGCCTGTTGTGTTTTGCCAGCAGACGCACAGACAGGTCTGTTTTCTTCGTGGGAAGGGCGTGTACGCAAGACCGTGGCTGGGCAGCCTGCATGGGCGGTTCCCGTCATCACTCCCACCTCGGGGCTCGTGCAGCTCGCACGATTTGATGCCGTGCGCCAAATTACAGCAACCCACACGGAGACCTGGAATTACGGGAACAGTAAGGGATTCGACCTGATCCCCTGGTACAAGATAGAGGTGGATGTGGCATTACCCGCCTACATAGAGCACAACAGTGCGGCTCGGGACGGCGCGGGCGATTGGCTCTTGTCGCTCAAGTACCGCTTTCTGGCTGGGGACTCTAAGCACGGGAACTATTCCCTCAGCGCTTCGGTGACGGGGACGGCGCCTACCGGAAGCTACAAGAATGGCAGCCCGGACGGCTCTGTAGCACCAACAATCTATGGCGGCAAGGGCTACGGTCGGTTTGACGTTCAATCGAGCCTGGCAGCCACACTCCCCACAGGGGATACCGCGACTACAGGCCGACCGGTGGCCTGGAATACTGTGGGGCAATATAGGGCTACTCGACTCCTATGGCCGGAAATCGAAAATAATTCGACGTTTTACCACGGAGGCCCAAACGACGGAAAACTTCAATCCTTTGTGACACCTGGGCTCATGGTCAACAAGATCCCGCTGAGCAGGGCGGCCCAACAGCCGCCTGGCCTTCATCTTTGGAGGCGGCTTCCAGATCGCCACATCGCAGTTTCATAGTTATAACCATGCTTTAGTCGTAACCGGACGCATCTCATTTTGAGAGTGCAGCACAATTCGGCTGTTCGTCGCTCCGCCCACCACGAAAGATTCAGCAGAGGCGGGGAAGAACCTGAGTTTCGCCCCGCCTCTGCCAACCTATTTTCTTCGCAGGCCAAATTCCCGTCCGATGGTCGCGAGCGTCTGTGTGTCTAATGTTTGCGCTGCAAAAGGAAACACGATGGTCTCTTCCACGTGAATATGCTTTGTATAGAGGTCTTTAAGCTGACTGGTTTCCGAAGATAACTGGCTTTCACCCGCCGCGGACAATACGCCGGTAGATATCCAGGTTGTGTAGAACTGCTCGATCGACTTGTGCAGTCGGCTTGCATCACGATGCTCCGATTGTAGTTGCGCAATCGACTCAACCGCAGGGATGGACTTGCCTCGCAATCGCGGGAATAGCGACTCTTCTTCGTCACTTGTATGCGTTTCGCCCCCGTGTTGAAAGTAGTGAAGAGCCTTCTGAACGGCGCTGACCTCTTCTTCGGTCAATTCTCTGCCGCCAGCAAGCTGAACAACGTTGCAGAGGATGCCAATGAACTTTTCGATTCTGCGATGACAGTCAGTGAGCATTCCAATCGGATTATCGAACCCGCTATCCGGCTTCGCGCCTATTTGTATGGCCATGCCCTTTCCTTCTTTCTGTCCGTAGACTCATGCTCAGATTCATGAAATAACTGGTCTTGAAGTTTGATTCAACCCTACATGATTCACGCTCGCCGCAGGACGTGAAGGGTGGCTGCACGTGCAGCCTGAAGTGGCGGAACGAACCCCTTCGGGACATAGACACAGCACGGTTCTTCCGCATTTGGATTCCCGGTCAGTGAATAGGCGCGAGCACGCGATCCTCCACAAACTTCTTTGAATTCGCATGCGCCGCACTTTCCTTCGAGCCTGGATGTGTCGCGCAGGCCCTGGAACAGGGGTGAGTCGCGATAAATCACAGCCAACTCCTGAAGGCGAATGTTCCCGCCTGAGAGTGGAAGAAAGCCGCTTGGAAAGACCTCGCCGGTATGCGAGATGAATACGAAACCCTTACCATCATTGAGCCCTCGCGGGGCTCGGCCGATAGCGTCTGCCGCCTTGTCCGGGTGCAACTTCGGCGCCGAGCCCGCTTTGCGTTCAGCTACTCCCTGCTGCAATATGAACCTGCGGTAGTGCTGCGCCTCCGTGGTTTTGATATCGAAGTTTGCTTTCTTCGAGAGGTCATAAATCGTCGCAAATACTTGCTCGAACTCTTCGGCATTCAGCAGATCGTTCAGTTTCCCTCTTCCTGTCGGAACCAGGAAGAAAACGCTCCACAACGTAATCTTCAGGCTGTCCATCAACGCGACGAGATCATCGATTTCTGCGATATTCCGGCGACTGAATGTCGTGTTGATCTGAACCGGCAGACCGATCTCATTGGCCCAACGAACCGCGTCCAGCGTCCGGGCAAATGACCCGCTCATTCCCCGAAACGCGTCATGCGTCTCCGCGCTTGCGCCATCCATGCTCACGGCCAACCTGGCGAGTCCAGCCGTCTTAAGGCGAACAACGACCTCCCTGGTCAGCAGCGGTGTCGCACTCGGTGTTAGCGAGACGCGAACTTCCACGGAACGCGCATAGTCGATTAACTCAAAAAGGTCCGGCCGCTTGATCGGGTCACCTCCCGTCAGGACGAAGACAGGAACTTTCAATGCCGCAATCTGGTCGATCAAGTCCTTGCCCTCCTCTGTGCTGAGCTCCATAGGATGCCGATCCGGCTGGGCAGAGGCACGGCAATGGACACATGCGAGATCGCAGGCTTGGGTTACTTCCCAAATGGCGATGAATGGGCGTTCGTTGAAATCGACCGTACTGATGAGCGGATTCATTGTGCTATCAGACAACAGTACCAACGCCGAATGCAGTGACCAAAGTCGCAGGCTGTTAGAATTCGTAGGGTGAACAGCCAACGCACAAATCTCGCCTCCGCCCTCGGCAAGACCCCACTTTTGTCGAACTTATCGCCCGTCGAGCTGGAAACCCTCGCCGTCCGCACT
>NZ_DATKQC010000352.1:0-13457 GCF_035532915.1 Edaphobacter sp. | reverse complement strand
GACCTTCCATGTGTCCTGCGCGAAGGCAGCCCACTCGTGCTGGCGGAAGCGGCTGAGATCGTTCGCACGGCGAACTCCGGCACGGGTGAAGAACTGGTTCTCCGTGTTATTTGAAACCGCGCCCTGCGCGCCCCAGATCAGGTCTTCAAACTGCGAACCCACAGGCGACTTGCTGGGATCGGGACCGTTGAAGTTGTAGGAGGGGTAATTGAAGTTGGAGAAGTTGTCGAAGGTGACGGTGTCGCGCGACGAGAAGTCGTCGAAGTTGTTGTCCTTGACGCTGCGGTACTCGCCGCCGAACTTCATCGAGTGCGCGCCCTTGGTTACGGAGAACGTTTCTCCGAGGAAGATCGTCGAGCTGAGCCGGGCCTGGGCATTGCTGTCGCCCAGCGCGCTGCAACCGAAGGTGAAGAAGTAAGGAATCACGACGTCGCGCCCTTTGCCGAAGCTATCGAACCCGGTTACAGCATCGATCGCTTGATGGTTGCAGTAGAAGCCATCGTTCGCCTGGTTGTAGCCGGCTTTGAACAGGTTGGTCGTATTGGCCGAGAGAGCCGAGGCCAGCGAGATGACGCCGTTATGGTTGGTACCAATCGAAGCAGTGTTGCCGTAGCCGGGCAGAAACTCATCGTGAAAGGGGGACGTCTCGGCCGAGTGACCATAGATGTAGCGAACCGTAAGCTGGTGCTTGTCGGTCAGCTTGTGGTCGAAGCGGCCAGTGAGGTTGTAGTCGTTGAGAGCATCAGGCGAGGCGAAGGTGTAGTTGGTGCTGACGCCGTCGCCGTTATCGGTCTGGCCTACCGGTGCAAGGGCAAGAATCTTTGCAATGGTCGGGTCCTGCATCAGGCCGCTGATGTTGTTGGGATTCGCAGGATCGGTGAGATCGACCGGCGTCACCTGGCCGCCGGGCGACTGATCGATAAAGTTAAACTTGCCAGTCCGGAAGGCCGCCGTCGGCGTGGTCTGCGATTCCGTGCGTGTGGTGCGGAAGCGCTGCACGTCGCCGTTGAGGAAGAAGAAGGTGCGGTCCTTCCAGATGGGGCCGCCGACCGACGCGCCGAAGTCGTTGCGGACGTAGGGGTCCTGCGGACTGCCCTTCTTGTTGAAGAAGTCGCGCGCGCCGAGGGCGTTGTAGCGGCCAAACTCGTAGGCGTCGCCGTGGAACTGGTTGCCGCCGCCACGCGTCACCACGTCGATGATCGCTCCCGTGTTGCGGCCAAACTCCGCGTCAAAGTTGTTGGTGATGACGCGGAACTCCTGGGTCGAGTCAGGATTGGCCGACGAGATGCCGCCCGCGATGCCCGGGACCGAGGTGTCGTTATTGTCCACGCCGTCGAGCATGAAGTTGTTGTTGCGGTCGCGCTGGCCGTTCACCGAGAAGCCGCCATCGTTGTTGGTCGAGGTGACGACACCGGGAGAGAGCAGGGCGAGCTGGTAAGGATCGCGCAGGATCAGAGGCAGGTCGTTGATCTGCTTGGAGTTGATGACCGTCGAGAGCTGGAAGCTGTCGGTCTCGACCGGCGCCACCGTCACGTCCTGCACATCGACCGAGGCCACCGCACCGGCGAGTTGCAGGGTGAAGTTGACCGGGAGCGTGGCCGCGACGTTAAGCACCACATGGGTGCGGGACATGGTCTGGAAGCCCGGAGCCTCGACCGTCACCGTGTATAGCGAGGGAGGCAGCGCGGCAAAGTTGTAGAGGCCCGCCGAGGTGGTCGTCGAGGTGCGCGTCAGCGCCGTGACCTCCGACTTCGCCGTGACCGTGGCATTGGGAACCACCGCGCCGCCGGGATCGAAGACCTGACCTGTTACGCTTCCAGTCTGCGCAAAGCCGACCCCAACCAGAGAAACGAGAAACAATACGGCAACGCCTGCACCCTTAAATCCAAAACGCATAGATCACTCCTGAGCCCTACAGACTGGTGAAAGGAAACTGTAAAAAACTAATAGACTTGATGGATCGCTCTCATCTTTACCGCTTACGAAAGCATCTGCAATAGGCAGTGTCCTGCACGTAGGATGCCAATCACCATCGGCTGCAATAAATTGCAAACACAAACGATATAGCGTAAACAGTGGAAAATATATATGAGATCTCGGATATCGTTGAGACCTAATCTGGAAAAATGTATTTTCAAGGCAAAATTTAATGAGAATTGTTCTGACCGCTATCGCCCCGCGACGCTCCCGCACCAAATCCGAGGCGACCGACCGCCTGCTGGCCGACTACATCGAGCGCTGCGGCCGCTACATGCCCTGCGAGTCGCAGCTCTTCGACGAAGAGGCCGCTTTTCTGGATTGGCTCTCGAAGCAGTCAGGCCGAGGCCCGGCCTACGCCATCCTGCTCGACAGCCGTGGCCAGCAGTTCTCCTCCGAGGACTTCGCCGCCCGCTTCGGTGAGCTGCGCGACGGCGGCAGCCAGCGGATCGTCTTCGCCGTGGGACCGGCCGACGGCTGGTCGGCCACCGGTCTGCAGCGCGCCAGCCTTTTGCTATCGCTGGGAAGGATGACGCTGCCCCACCAGCTCGCCCGGGTCGTCGCCGCCGAGCAGGTCTACCGCGCACTGACGATCCTCGCCGGGCATCCGTACCACTCCGGCCACTAGCGCCGACGACCAAACCAGCAACAAGCAGCATCTCGACCGGACCTGCCCAACCCCAGACATCGGTACAATAAACAGGCACGACGCAGAGGGCGGCAAAAGCACATGAGCTGGTTCAAACGCGAAGACAATGAGATCGTCAACGATCTCGAGAAGACCGTTCGCACCGAAGGCCTCTGGGTACGGTGCGACGGCTGCCGCGAGATCATCTTCAAGGCCGACCTCGAGGCCAACCTGCAGGTCTGTCCCAAGTGCGGCCAGCACTTCCGCATCGACGCCCGCTCCCGCATCGCCAACCTGCTCGAGCCCGGCTACGAGCTGGTCGACCTGGAGCTGCGCTCGACCGATCCGCTGGAGTTTACCGACCTCAAGCCCTACAAGCGCAGGCTCGCCGAGGCGCAGAAGAAGACCGGCCTCAACGACGCCATCATCAACGCAATCGGCAGCATGGGCCCGCACGCCGTCGTGCTCAGCGTCATGGAGTACAGCTTCATCGGCGGCAGCATGGGCTCGGTTGTCGGCGAGACCATCGCCCGCGCCGTGGACCGCTCGCTCGCCACGAGAAATCCCCTCATCATCGTCTCCGCCTCGGGCGGCGCGCGCATGATGGAAGGCATCGCCTCACTGATGCAGCTCGCCAAAGTCTCAGCCGGGCTGGCGCGCATGGACGACGAGGGCATTCCTTACATCTCGGTGATGACCGACCCGACCACCGGCGGCGTCACCGCCAGCTTTGCCATGCTGGGCGACCTCAACATCGCCGAGCCGGGAGCGCTGATCGGCTTCGCCGGGCCGCGCGTCATCGAGCAGACCATCCGCCAGAAGCTCCCCGAAGGCTTTCAGCGCTCGGAGTTTCTGTTGCAGCATGGCTTTCTCGACGCCATCGTCCCACGCAAGCAGATGAAGCCCTACCTGATCCAGGCACTCTCGTGGATGACGGACAGCAGCAGCAAGACGGCCTGATCGACCTCGTGGAGACCGCAAAGCCATCCCGCACCGCGCTCCGCGTAGCCATGCGCCGCGCCGCGCACCAGATCTACGACGCCCAGCCGCTGGTCTTCGAAGACCCCTTCGCCGTCTCCATCCTCGGAGACACCTACGCCGAAGAGGTCCGCCGCACTCCAACCCGTCCCGACCGGCCCTTCTCCGTCTCCCTGCGCGCCTTTCTGGTGGCCCGCAGCCGCTACGCCGAGGACAATCTCGCCCGGGCGGTCGAGCGCGGAGTCTCGCAGTATGTCCTCCTCGGAGCGGGGCTCGACACCTTCGCGCATCGCAACGCCTATCCGGGATTAAAAGTCTTTGAGGTGGACCATCCGGCAACCCAGCAGTGGAAGCGTGAGTTGCTCGAAGCAGGCGGCATCGCCTCACCGGAGCGGCTCACCTACACCCCCGTCGACTTCGAGCGGGAGTCGCTGCCGGAGCAGTTAGCCGCCGCAGGCTTCGACGCCTCCGCCCCCACCTTCTTCGCGTGGCTGGGAGTTGTCCCCTACCTGACCGCCGAGGCCTTCCGCGCGACGCTCGGCTTCATCGCCGCCCAACCGCAGGGCAGCGGTGTGGTGATGGACTACGGCCAGCCGCGCCATGTGCTTCCGTTTCTCGAACAGCTTGCGCACGACTCTCTGGCCTCGCGCGTCGCCCTCGCTGGCGAGCCCTTCCGGCTCTTCTTCACCCCTGACGAGGTCGCAGCCGAGCTATCTGATTTTTCGGAGATCGAAGACCTCGGCACCGGCGAGATCAACCACCGCTACTTCGCCAACCGCAGCGACTCTCTCCGGCTCCGCGGCACCGCCGGACGCCTGCTCTGCGCCTGGCGATAGCACCGCCGCGAATACCCTCTGACGCCATCAAATAGGCACGTCCTCGCGACCGGAGCGGCGGTCGGCTTCTTGTCCGTTGCGCAGCGGAGAGGCCCCTGTATTTCGCCTTTCGCCGGCCCTCGAACCCATTCGCGAAGACTTAAAGGACCTCTGATTAAGTCCGGTTTTGTTAAGGGCACGGCTTCAGCCGTGCCGCAAGTGGTTTGTCTGCAATGCGGCTTTAGCCGCTGAGGGAATGCTCGGAGACTTAATCAGACCTTCCTTAGACCCTTGCGGCCTCAGTCATACTCAGTCATACTGAGTCATACCGGAGGCCGTCTATGCGCACCACCAAAGTCATCTCCATCTCGTTGCCCGAGGCCCAGTACAAAAAAGCGGTACGCCTGGCAAAGAAGCAGAACCGCACCATGAGCGAACTGATGCGCGAGGCCCTCCGCGTCTATGAGACCGAAGAGCTGCGCCGCGCCGAAGGCTTTCGCCGTATGGGCGAACTCGTCGCAAGCATTCAGCAAGACTCGAAACGAAATGGAACGGACAAGTTGACGATGGACGAGATCAACGAAGAGATCGCCGCCGTCCGCCGCGAACGTAGCCGTATGGCAAAGTCCGCCTGATGATCGTCGTGTTCGATACGAACATTCTCATCTCTTCTCTGCTTTCTCCCTCGGGCAACGAAGCACGCGCCGTTTCACTCTTTTTGCAGCGTCAGGTCGTGGCCGCAGTCTCGACTGCGACGCTCGCCGAGTACGATCTTGTTCTTTCACGGCGCAAGTTCAGCTTCGTTTCTTCCAAAGCTTCCGAGCTTCTGTATTTGATATCTACCTTTGCGCTGAAGACTGAGCCTCACGGAATTCTCACCCTCTCTCCCGACGATTCCGACAACCGCTTCATCGAGTGGGCCGAAGCCGCATCGGCCGATTTCCTGATTACCGGCAACAAACGCCACTTTCCCGCCAGCCACGGAAAGACAAAGATCGTCAACGCACGCGAATTTCTCGACGCACTGCAGGCGCTCTAAGAGCTCTTTCCTCTCAGGTATGGTTTTCTTTGTTTGTCATTCCCGAAGGGAATCTGCGTTTTGCTCGAATCAACAAAACCACACCTGGAGGAGAACCCCCCTGGCAGCTCCGAGCCTCAGCCCTTGCGCAGCTTGCGCTTGATCCAAAGCGTACCCAGATACGCCAGCGTCAACACCAGAACCGCAATCCCCACCGGCAGCCCCACAAATTTATAGGTGATGGTGAAGTCGGGCATGCGTCCTGTGGCCGCCTTGTCGAACAACAGCACGAAGATCGCGCAGAAGGTCGCGGCAAAGAACGCGGCGAAGCCCACCGCTGTACTCATAATCAGCGTGGTGAAGAACCCAAGGTCGCCCAGGGGAATGCCGAAAAGGTAGCCTGAGCCGAATGCGCGGGGAGACTCGAGCGTCCCGTTCTGCGAGGTGAGCGTCATACCAGTAGAATACTGCTTTATGGCCGACAGCGTTCAAAACGGGTTACTTCAGGCGGCACAGGTTGCCCGCGACACAGCAGTGCTGACTTCCGCCAACGGCGTCCGCTATGCCGTCTTCGGCGAAAACAGCCTCCAGCAAAAGGACTTCGACCGCATGGTGCAGGCCGTGCCGGTGGCCATCGCCCACGCGCTCGAGCGCAAGACCTACTTCTTCGTTCCGCTCGCCTTGAGCGAGAGCCGCGGCAGCGAGACCACGCTGGTCGCCACCGCCTTTAGCCCCGAACTGGGCGACCAGGCCACCTGCCACCGCAACGTCCCGCTCGACACCGACAGCGGCAAGGGCGAGGGCGTCTTCATCTCCACCCGCCTGCTGGGCGACCGCTTCGCCCTGGCCTTCGAGTTCTTCATCAACGTCGGCCACGCCTTTGTCGACGCCGCCGGCGTGCCCGAAGAGTTCAACCAGCTGGCCTGGTCGCAGGCCATCGCCGACGTCCGCGGCGAGACCAGCCAGGACTCGTGGGAGAGCCGCAACCTCTCGCTCGCCGGCAACAAACCCTCGGCCCACATCGACGGCAAGCCCGCCATCGACGAGAAGGCCAAGACGAGCTTTCTCGAATCCGCCTTCTCCGATGCCGTGGCCATCTACCAGTTGTCGCTCTCGGTCGACTTCGACTACTCCGAGCTGCGCGAGCGCGAGTACCCCCTGCTGGCCCCGCAGGCGCTGGCCGACCGTCTCCGCCTGGTCGCCAAACTCTTTCCCCCCAATCCCGGATACGAGTTCGCCATCCGCTACCGCCGCCGCGCCTAGCCGCAGCAGGCCATCTGCAATTAGAAATCGAACAATCCGAAATGGAACTTGGCACCCTGTAATCAAACTCAGCATCCTTCGCCGCAGGCGGAGGGCCAGCTTTTGCGGTTGTCCTATTCGCCTGTCCCTGATCGGACCTCGTTGAATGTCGCCTTTAAGCCCCTTGTTTTGAGTCAAATCCCCCGTCGGCACAGAAGCGCGTCCTCTCGACCGGGCCCTTGAGCGAAGTCGAAGCGGCAGGAGGCCCAATACCTGTCTTCGTCCTAAGGTGAGGTGCAAAGTTAGCGCTACCGGCCACTTAGAGGCAACTCATCCCCCGAAACGGTAATTGCCTTCATTAAAAAAACCGTGTAACTGTCGTCATGGCCATTGAACGCAGCTTTTCCTGCATCTTACTTTCTTTGACTCTTTGTCTGCCTGCGGTAGATTTCTCCCAGGAATGCGAAAGATTCATGCGTTTAATGACCACGACACCTACGGGGCCTTCGTTGAATCGTCCGCTGAAATCAAAGCCTGTTGTCCTTTCTGCCCTGGCCTTCCTGGGCATGCAGGCGGCATGCATCAAGCTGTTTCCGGCTCATGCCATGGGTGTCTCCTATCCCTTCATGATCCTCGCGCCCTGGCTTGCCCTGGCGGTTTGCTGGTGGCACGGCCGCGCCTCGGCGGTGCGCACCCGCCTGCTCTGGATGCTGCTCTGCACGGCGCTCGCCCTCTGGGGCATAGGCATCCTCTTTGCCGCGCAGGAAGACCTCTCGCTCTACAACCCCATGGCCGGGGCCGACTTCTCGGACTTCCTCTTCTTCCTCTACGGCATGCCGGTCCTGCTCGCCATCTCCTCGCCCACCGAAGGCGAACGCAGCTCCGCCTTCATCTGGCTCGACGCCATCCAGGTCGTGATGACGGCGCTTTTGATCTACGTGGCAGCCTTCTCCGTGCTGCCCTTCGCCCACCGAGGCGTGCATCCGCTCTCGGTCTCGCGGCTTCTGGTGGTCTACAACGTGGAAGGCTTCGCTCTGGCCGGTGCCGCCACCCTGCGCCTGCTCGCCTATACCAACGACGGAGAAGAGCGCCGCTTCTACCAGGTCCTGTGCAGCTATCTCTGGATCTACGCCGCCCTCGCCGCGCTCTACAACTACATCACCATCTCGACCAACGAGAAGACCGGCCTCTACGATCTGCTCACCTGTCTTCCCTTCGTCCTGCTGGCCATCGGCGTCGTCGTTCTCTTCCGAGAGCCGGACGAGACGATCCAGTCCTCCCGGCGCAAACCCCTCACCCTGTTCATCGACAACGCCAGCCCCATCTTCTTCACCGTCGCCCTCTTCCTTCTCGCCGCGGCCCTGGTGCGCGAGCACTTCTACATCGGCATGAGCGGCATCGCCGTCGCGCTGGCCGTCTACGCCATTCGCGCCACCCTTCTGCAAAGCCGCTACATGCAGGCCGAGCAGGAGCTGCAGGGCGCACGCGACAAGATGGAGGCCATGTCGTTGACCGACAGCCTCACCGGCGTCGCCAACCGCCGCAGCTTCGACCGCACCCTCGAGGTGGAGTGGCGCCGCGCCATCCGCCGCAAGAGCCCGCTCTCGCTGCTGATGATCGACGTCGACTTCTTCAAGAACCTCAACGACAAGTACGGCCACCCCTACGGCGACGCCTGCCTCATCGAGATCGCCCAGGCGCTGCAGTCCGCGCTGCCGCGCACCGCCGACCTGCTGGCCCGCTACGGCGGCGAGGAGTTCGGCATCATCCTCTCGGCCACCGACGCCCGCGGAGCCGACACCGTCGCCTTTCGCATGCGCGAGTTTGTCCGCGCGCTCCACCTCAAAAATGAGACCCCCATCGGCCGCTTCGTCACCATCAGCGTCGGCGTGGCCACCTACGAGTTTCCTCACGAGGGCACCTCGGGCGGCCTGATCAAGGCAGCCGACGAAGCCCTCTACCAGGCCAAGCGCCGCGGCCGCGACCGCATCGAGGCCGCCACCGCCGAGATCCCCGTCATCGCCATCTAGGGAACCTCTGATCAAGTCCTGTTTTGAAAGGACCCGGCTTCAGCCGCGTCGTAAGGCATTCGTATGCAAAAGAGGCTTTAGTCTCTGAGGGAATCCTTGGGGACTTAATCAGAGAATCCCTAAGTTTCCGCTGTTGATTTCAGGGCGCTTGTCCGATTGCGATCGAGGAGTGCGCGGACTTTTTTGAGATCGTGTCACAGATCGCGCTGCTGTTTTGTCTTTGCTGATACAAGCGGCTTGCGTCATGAAGGGACGCGGGCCGAACGATTCGCCAAGGCGAAAAGGGAAAAGGACACATCATGAAAATCGTAGTATTAGGCGGTACCGGTCTTATCGGAAGCAGAGTCGTTCGCACCCTCGCAGAGAAGGGCCATGACGTTCTCGCGGCCTCGGCCAGCACGGTCGACCTGCTGACCGGCAGGGGTTTGAGCGAAGCATTAGAAGGCGCGCAGGTGGTTGTCGATCTCACCAACTCGCCGTCGTTTGAAGACGCGGCGGTGTTGAACTTCTTCACGACCGCTGCGCGCAATCTCTTTCCCGCGGAGGCTGCGGCAGGGGTGAAGCTCCACGTTGCGCTTTCGATTGTCGGCGCTGACCGAATGGAGAACGTCGGTTACATGCGGGCCAAGGTCGCGCAGGAAGACGCGATCAAGGCTTCGGGGATTCCGTACACGATTGTGCGCGCGACCCAGTTCTTCGAGTTCATCGGAAGCCTGGCGGATGCCGGAACTCAGGGTGGAACCGCTCGCCTCTCGAATGTGCTGATGCAGCCGATTGCAGCGGATGACATTGCGGGCGCGGTGGCGAAGTTTGCACTCGAGGCGCCGAAGAACGGCTACATCAACGTGGCCGGGCCGGAGCGGCGGACGCTCGATGAGCTGGCGAGAGAGCTCTTCAAAGCGAGAAACGATCCGCGCCAGGTAGTGACCGATCCGAGCCTGGGCTACTTCGGCGGACAGGTGCCGGAGAACGCACTCGTTCCCGATAAGGCTGCGCTGCTGGGAACGGTACGCTTCTCCGACTGGCTCACCCGCTCGCAGGCGAAGGCCCCTCAGGCCCGCTGAAATCGCGCTGCCGCCGCCGCCGGCCTGTCGAAGCAGTCTTGATAGGTCGGCTCCGCGGACGCGATGGGCCGCGTCAGCCGAGGCCGCGGTCGATGCTAGAATTCCGTTGCCTGAAAGAACGGTTGGGCGGAAGTGCCGAAACCAATCAAGCAAAGGAACTCGCGAACATCTCATGCAACTTAAATCCCTCCCCTTATTCGGAAAGATTTCGCTGTACTCCACACTTCTTTTTGCCGCAGCGATTACGCTGACCGGCACTGCCTCCGCGCAGAAGGCCGCACGTCCGTGCGATCTCTACGCTTCGGCGACTCCGTGCGTGGCTGCCATCAGCACCACGCGCGCGCTGTACAAGGGCTACACCGGCCCGCTCTACCAGGTCACGCGCGAGTCCGATAAAACGCAGACCGATATCGGTTTGCTGCGCAGCGGCTACGCCAATTCCGCGAAGCAGGACCGCTTCTGCGCGAACACGACCTGCACCATCACCAGACTCTACGACCAGTCGGCCAACCACAACGACATGGCGCTCGCGCCTCCGGGCGGTGCGGCAAAGGGTCCCGGACCGAATGGCCGCGACATCGCCGCCGTGGCCAACGCTCTGCCCGCAACCATCGCAGGGCACAAGGTGTACGGCATCGCGATCTCGCCGGGGATGGGCTACCGCAACGACAAGCCCAGACAGACAGCGGTCAACGGTCAGCCGGAGGGCGTCTACATGGTGACCTCCGCCCTCAATCTGAACGAAAAGTGCTGCTTCGACTTCGGCAACGCCGAGACCAACGATCTCGACAACAAGCCCGGTCACATGGATGCGATCAACATCATGTGCCACGGCAACCCATGCAGCCCCGACGCCGGGCTCGACATGGAGGACGGCATCTATGGCCACCTGAAGGTTCCCGCCGGCACCGCCTTCGTCACCGACATGGGCGCGAGCGATGGCCAGCACAGCTACGCCATCTACCAGGGCAACGCGCAGACCGGCGGCCTGACGACGACCGGCGTCATCCCGCTGCCCAAAGGCTATCAGCCGATGAAGCAGGAGGGCGCCATCATCCTCGGCATCGGCGGCGATAACAGCAACTGGGCCAAGGGCTACTTCTTCGAAGGCGTGATGACGAAGGGAATGCCCACGGCTGAGTCCATGAAGGCAGTGCAGAGCAACATCGTGGCCGCCGGTTACGCCGGGAAGCTAAAGAAACTCTGATTAAGTCCTGCTTTGTTAAGGGCACGGCTTCAGCCGCGCCGCAAGTGTTAAGGGCACGGCTTCAGCCGTGCCGCAAGTGGTTTGTCTGCAATGCGGCTTTAGCCGCTGAGGGAATGCTCGGAGACTTAATCAGACCTTCCCTAAAGGGATAAGCCCGCGGTCGGCCGCTTCCGGCGGAGAGGTCTATCGCTTAGGCGGGGTTCGATGCGCCCACAGCGATTCTCCAATAGGTCGAACCTCTTTATCTCTCCAATAGGTGGAACTCTTTATCGGATCATCTTTGCCCTATTTGTTGTCATTCCCGAAGGGAATCTGGTTGCTTCCAGGCTCGCATGGCTGCACCCGGAGGGGCAGCTATAAGGCGAAATACAGGCCTCTCTCCTCTGCTGCGGCAAACACACCGTCTTCGGTCGAGATGACGTGCGGCGGGGCCACCCGGAGACGGTGTGGCCACGACTTTTGCTCGGTGTGGCTACGTTTTTTGCTGGCTGGGCTCGGCGCTATCGGCTGGCGTGGGGGCTTCGGCCTTTTGTCTTTGGACGGCCTTTTGGATGGCGCGGAAGACGCTGGCCACCTCGCGGTCGAGCGCGGCGAATTCGAGGTCGATGACGCTGCGGCGTGGGTGAAGGATCACATCGACAGGAACGCTGAGCGTGGCGAGGTTTTTGCGGACGGCCTCTCTCATGCGGCGCTTGATGCGGTTGCGGTCGACCGCCTTGCCCATCACCTTGCCCACGGTGAGGCCGACGCGGGGGCTGCGGCTGTCGGCATCGCGCAGCGGCGTGCCGTCGGGGCCGAGCTGGGGGCGCAGGGCGAAGAAGTAGCTCATCTGCTTTGCAAATTGCTTGCGGCTGGCCTTGTAGACGCGCTGGTAGTCGGCGTGTTTGCGCAGGCGGAAGGCGATGGCGGCTTTGGGCTCGGCGGGGGTGGCCGCGGTGGACTGCATGAGTTGATTTTAGATGGGTTCTCGCTTCCTTTCTTTGTCATTCCCGAAGGGAATCTGCGTTTTGCTCGAATTGCCAAAATTACATCCGGAAGCTACCTCTAAGAATTTGTTTAAAAACTCTTTAATCAAGCAATCTGTAATCAAACTTGTCATCCTTCGCCGCAGGCGGAGGACCTGCTTTTGCGGTTGTCCTTGCTTTTGCCTGTTCTTGATCCGTGCCATCGATCAAAATCGGTGTTAAGCCTTCAGTTTTTAAACAGCCTCTGAGAGGAAATCGATAGATGGTGAACGACGCCACGGACGAAGCAAAGCCCGCCGGAGGGGGCGGGCTTCGCGCTAAGGGGAGATGATTTCTATTTATTGCCGGTGTGGGTGGGCGGTGTGCCCTTTGGCGGCGGAGCCATCTGGCCGCCGGGCGGCATGGTCTGGCCCGTCTGGCCGCTTTTGGCCTGTTGTCCGCTCTGGGACGTCTGCCCGCCCTTGTGCGACAGGTCGCGAGCGGACGGTGATTTCTGTTTGTCCATTTTGTCCACGGTGCTTCTCCTTCAATACCGGTCAGCGCTCTTCTTACGCGTACGCGGAGCCGGTCTCTGCAGGGCTTGGATGCCCGGACGCAGCAGGAGTTGCCCCCTTCGGAGCGGGCTCGGAAGGAGGGAAAGGATTCAGAGTTGAAGAGTATTGATAAAGCAGGCGGTTAGACTTTTGGCGGCTTCGACTGCGTTGTGCCTGGGGTCTGGGTGGCTTTATGGCGGGCCCTGAGATGAATCCAGTTCCCGCCTCTTCAAAGCAATTTCGGTAAAACTAGTCGCGGAAACCGGCGCTGACGGCGATCTTGTGACGGCCCTTGGCGCGGCGGCGATTGAGGACGGCGGCACCAGCCTTGGTCTTCATGCGGGTAAGAAAGCCGTGGGTCTTGGCGCGGTGGCGGCGGTTGGGTTGAAAGGTACGCTTCGGCATGGGACAGAACTCCTGCGGCAGAAACTACGGGTTCCTGCTCAAAACTTTTTGGGCTATTGCAGCAATTTCTGAGTATACCTGATGGGACGGGTTTTTCACAGGGGAAGGTCTTGCCGGGGAGCGTGGGCTTTGACACAGTGGAGCGATGAAGTTCCTTTGGCTTGCACGGCTTGCTCTTGGTATCGGTCTTCTTTTCGCTCTATGTCTCCCCTTGCGGAGTCAGAATCTTGCCGTGGGATTTAGCGGCAGCATCCCCATCAACACGCTACAGAGCATGAACGATACGTTCCAGGTTGCCGATCGGGCGTCCAGAGTGGATCTTTTGAAGCGTCTTGGCGTCGATGGGGACGTCGCAGAAGACGCCACCTCTTTCGTCTCTCCTCCCGCCATCGCGATCCGGCCGATCCGCAATCATTCACGCCAATCTTTTGGCATTATGACGCTGCCATGCAATGGACAAGATCAGTCCTTTCTGTATCTCCTCGGGAAAGACGGCCACAGCCAATGGCATGTCGTTGATTCCGCGTGGCTCGACTGTTTTGGTACAATACCAACTTTCTCTCTGCTGTCGTTCGTTCCGGGCGACGACGATGTT
>NZ_DATKQC010000351.1:0-4550 GCF_035532915.1 Edaphobacter sp. | reverse complement strand
AATTATATGAAGATTCCCGAAGAACTCAAGGCAGCGCAGGATGAAGGCTGCTGCAGCGGCAACGGAAAAGGCGAAATTCAAGGGGCTTTCCACCCTGAAATGGACGACGAAGCCGTCCGCGGCTCCGGTCGAGATGACGTGGTTGAGGAGACCCCCTGGATTCAAGGAATTTATCTCTGTCCTGCGCTGAAAAGTGCTGCTGGCCGCTTCGCTTACGAGTTGGCGGTGGTGTAGTCTGACCGATAGCAGGGGCAGATGTTTCATGGTCAATATAGTTAAGTTCAAGATTCGAGGGGTGGCGCATCGCGTCGTTTTGTTGTGCCTGGTTGGGGTCGCGTCCGCTGCCTTTGGGCAAAGCACAAAGACGATGCTGGTCGAGCCGCCTACTCCTCTGCTGCCGGCGAAGTTTGGGCCTTGGCAGCCGGAACAGACTTCGACTTTGTGTTCCGACGACTGCCCTCCGTTTGAGGGAGTTACGGGCGCCGTTCTGAAAGAGGACGGCGTAAGCCGGGCCAGCCACGCGACCTACCGCCGCGGGAGCAGCGCGGGGACGATGACGCTGGATGCCTACCAGTTTGGCGATGCGACGGGAGCGGCGAGCGCCTTTACGTTTTTGCGCAGGCCGGAGTCGCGAATGATTCTGGCGACAGGCAGCAAGGTTGGCTCGGAGATGGCGGCTTCGGGAGGTAATTACATCTTTCGCAGCGGAACGACCGTGGTGGTGGCGGATGCGAGCAAGGCGGGAGCTGCGGTGGTGAGCGACCTGCGCCTGCTGGAGTCGACGCTGCCCAAGATCGGCGGCCCGAAGGGGCAGCCTCCTCTGCTACCTACGCTGCTGCCCGGCAAGGAGCTCGAGATAGAGTCGGTGCGATACGCTTTGGGCCCGGTGGGCTACCAGACGATGGGGGGTGTGCTGCCCGGAGACATCGTCGGCTTCGACAAGAGCGCCGAGGCGGTGATGGCGAAGTATAAGGACCGGGGGATTTTGACGCTGCTGCTCTACCCGACGCCGCAGATTGCAGGCAACCACGGACGCGCTATTGTGGAGGAGATGAACCGCCAGGGTGCGGCGGCGGGGACGGTGAAGCTGCGGCGGGAGGGTCCGCTGGTGGCGATGACCACGGGAGCGTGGAGCCCGGACGAAGCGCAGAAGATGGTCGAGGGGATTCATCTGCGCCAGGTTCTGACGATGGAGAACACCCCTCCGCCGGAGTTTCACGCAGAGATTCACAAGACGGTGAGCCTGCTGACCAGCATTGCGATCCTGTCGGGCCTGCTGGCGCTGGCGGCGGTCATCCTGGGACTGGTGCTGGGGTTTGGACGGGCGGCAATCCGGGTGATGCAGGGCAAGCCTGCGGCGACGGAGCCGGAGTTTCTGCGGATCGACCTGAGCGGGCGGTCTGAGAAGATTCACCTCGAAGGGGAGCCTCCGCCGTCGCAAGGATGAGCGTGCCTGCACCGGGGATGGTGCAGCTTGGAGGCTAAGCGGCTGATTTGAGGGTGGTTTATAAATTGGCCACGCCATATTAGGCGAATAAATAGCGAATATGCTATGCTATGTTGTATGGGAAGTAACCCCCGTAACTAATTACTAAATAACGACTTATGCTTGCGATCTTTAAGCCTTGACACCTGATTTTGACAAACTTAGTATTTCGCCAGAAAGTTCTGATGGCTTTGCCTCCGTTGGAACTATTCTCCCTAAAGAAGAGGCCACCCTGTTGCCGGGTGGCCTCTTCGCTTTTGTGATGCATTACCGATGGGTGATATCTGTGTGGTGCGGATGTGGTGTGACGAGTTTTCGTTGGGTGGGCAATCTGTTTTAAAAGTTGAAGGCTTCACATCGATTTGCACCGATCGCACCGACCGGTAACAGCAGAGAGGAAGGCGAAATACAGGGTCTCTCCACTCTGCTTCGCTCCGGTCGGGATGACGTGAGTTTGTATAGCGTGGCTCGAGATGGTCACGGAATTTTACTTGGCTCCGAAATTTTGAGAGAGGCACTTTGTGGGTGTGGGTTGTGATGTTGGCTGGTTCCTTTGTGCTAGTTTGGCAGAATGGCTCGGAGGCTGGACCAAATGATTTTGCGATGGAGAGACGTGCAGGCTGGGGTGGCAGCGATCTGCGTGGGAGTTTCTATATTGATGGGCGTATGCGCGCATGCGCAGGATACGCGCCAGGTGACGGAGCCGAAGATTCCGGACTCGTGCGTGCAACTGCCGGCGCAGCTGCGAGCGATGAACAACATGCTCAGCCCTGCGGATGAGAGCAAGCTGGACACGGAGCGGATTCAAAACGCTTTGGATACCTGCAAGCCGGGTATGGCGGTCGAGCTGAAGCCGTCGAGCGGGAACAATGCATTTTTGAGCGGGCCGCTGGAGATGCGGACGGGAGTGACCCTGCTGGTCGATGAGGGCGTGACGCTGTTCGGTTCGAGGGATGCCCGGTTGTATGAGATGAAGGGCGAAGGCGTGACTCCCGGACTGTGCGGGACGATTGCGCCGGGAACGCCTACGGTCTTTCCGGCTCCGCAGCGGCAGCTCAAGGTACGCGGCGGGTGCCGGCCGTTCATCAGCGTGAATGCAAAAGATGTTGGGATTATGGGCAACGGCGTGATCGATGGAAGGGGATACGCGAAGATTCTGGGCAAGGACTATAGCTGGTGGGAGATGGCGCGGAGGGCGGAGCCGAAGAACGAGCGCTACTTTAACCCGCGGATGATTGTGGCCAGTCATGCGGATGGATTGATCCTGTACCGCATCACGCTGCACAACTCGACCAACTACCACGTGAGCGTCAACAACACAGATGGGTTTACCGCGTGGGACGTGCATCTACAGACTCCGACGACCAGGGGAATGGATGCGCGGAACACGGATGGGATCGATCCGGGGAGTTCGACGAATATTACGATTGCGCATAGCTGGATCGACAACGGCGACGACAATATTGCGATCAAGACCGGCGTCTCGCACATGACGGTGCGCGACAACCATTTTTACGACGGTCATGGGATGTCGATCGGTAGCGAGACGTATACCGGGGACAGCGATTTGCTGGTGGATGGCCTGACGGAGGACCATACGACCAGCGGGATTCGCATCAAGAGCAATGTGACCCGCGGCGGGTTGGTGCATGATCTGGTTTATCAGAATATCTGCATGAAGGATGTCGCTAATCCTATTGCCATCAGCCCTTATTACACGAACCAGACGACCGAGGGATTTGCCGATCCGAAGTATGTGGGCGACCGGATTCCTGACTATAAGGCGATTACGATTCGCAATGTAGTGGATACCACGCCGGGCGATGTTCTGCTGGCGGGGTTGGACGATGCACACACTACGGAGGTCACGCTGGATGGCGTGACGATTGAGGGAATTACACCGGCGCAGGTACATGGACGGTTTGCCACGGTGACTCTCGGAGCGGGAGGGACGAACCTTGATTTCAGCGGGACGACGATCAAAGGGGTGCCTTCCAAGGGAGCTGCAGGGAGCGGAACAGCGTTCGGCTGCGATGGGAAGTTTGTGCCGATGCAATAGAAGCTAAGGCTGGATTTGGCGGTACAGGGGATGTGCCGCTAGAATGGATGAGGCAGGCCGATGTAGCTCAGTTGGTAGAGCAACTGATTCGTAATCAGTAGGTCAGCGGTTCAACTCCGCTCATCGGCTCCATTCCCTTTCAAGTACTTAGAGCGTTTTTGTATCGTCACGCGGCATCCGTGTGACGTGAACTGTGACGTGCCGACGCCGTTTCTGGATCTTCATCGATGACCGAGCGAACGATTTCCAGGCTGGGTGCTGATAGCTTCTGCTGGTGCAGCATCTCCGGGAACGTCCATCCACAAGGCGAAACGTCAGGCAATGTTAATCGTGCGGCAGTTTGTCTTTGATGGTCTGCGCTACATCGTCGATGGAAGTGTTCTGGCTCAGTTGCTCGATCTCGCTATCGTTGGCTACATGGGGAAGACCAACTCTTCCCGCGATCTGCCGATCCATCCCTAATACGGCTGTAATCTCTTTCTCGGTCAGCAGAAGAATCTGGAGCATGAGATGGTCTCGCTCCTCGGCGCGCCGGCTCATGCGGGATTGGCGCATGAGGATCATGCTCGCCAGCAGTATTGCTTCAAGCGCCACAATCGTGCCAAGAAGGGGAAACGGCGGCGGATCGAAGTGCCGCAGGCCGGGAGACGAGATCGTGTTGAACGTTATCCAGGCCGTGAAGATTGTCAGATGAATGCAGACGAAAGAGAGGCTTCCGGCGAATCCGGCTATCCAGTCGCCCAGGCGTTCGGCTGCGGTGCGACGAGTCAGGAAATCCTGTTCGTGCTTTGCAATCAGATCTATCTGTTCCTGGATATGGTTCTGAGGCATGCTTATGAACTCGATTGGAACGGCGATGCGGATCGCGTTTGAGGTGGTCACAGTGTAAATGACAAAGCTCGGGTGCCCCATCCTTCGCGCTTTTGCGCTCCGGGGATTTAAGTTGGCGGGAGGTTAGTTGCTTGAGGATTTGGAGGAAGGTGGCGAGCGTGTCTTTTGCGGGCT
>NZ_DATKQC010000350.1:0-4440 GCF_035532915.1 Edaphobacter sp. | reverse complement strand
GAACCCGCGACCTCTGCCGTGACAGCAAACCTACCACGCGTAACTTATAGAAATCAGGGGCACGAATGGCCAGTTTGAGCGCCCTGAGACACCCTTGGCAACGCTTATTGGACCCTTATCGAACCCGCGTCCTCTGCCCTTGAGACCTCTGCCCACGCCGCAGGAATGCTGGCGATTTCGCGCAAAATCTCTGCCCAAAATCTTCCAAATAAATGTAGATTCCATTCCAAACTCTGCCGCAGATCGGCAGAGGCCGTGGGTCCCGAAGTTCATCAGACTACGATATCGACGAATCCTACGTCGCGGTTGCCCAAGCCTCCGATAGCACCTCGGCTTGCTCCAGAACAGTTTGTGTCGCACGCTCCTGCTTGTCTGGGGGGTAGCCGTACTTCTTCAGGATGCGCTTGACGATCACACGGAGCCTGGCCTGCACGTTCTCTCGTTGTGTCCAGTCAAGACTGATATTCCTGCGGACGTTTTCGACCAGCTCTCGCGCGATGGTGCGGAGAGAATCATCTCCTAATACCTGAACCGCGCTGTCGTTGACTTCCAATGCGTCATAAAACGCGAGTTCGTCTTCGTTTAAGCCGAGATTTTCTCCGCGTTTCGCTGCTTCACGCAGATTCTTCGCCAAGGCAATCAGTTCTTCAATCACCTGTGCCGTTTCGACCGCCCGATTTTGATAGCGCCGGAGCGAAGCCTCTATAAGCTCAGAGAATTTACGGGCCTGAACAACATTGCGCCTTGAGCGCGTCCTGATCTCTCCACGGAGGAGCTTTTGCAGAAGTTCCACAGCAAGATTCCGTTGCGGCATCGACTGTATTTCAGCAAGAAATTCGTCCGACAGAATCGACAGATCAGGCTTCTTCAATCCAGCAGCGGCAAAGATGTCCACGACATCTTCCGACACAATCGCGTTCGATACGATCTGGCGGATCGCGTGCTCCGTGTCCACGGGACGAACCTGCTGCGTTGGCGTCTTCGCCAGTACGGACTTCACGGCCTGAAAAAATCCCACATTATCCCGGATGCGGATGGCTTCTTCGTGTGGAACGGCGAGTGCGAAGGCATGAGAGAGTTCCGCAACGGTGCTGCTTAGCTTCTCCCGGCCCTCCTGCTGTGCGAGGATGTGCTCCTGCGCTCCCGGAAGCAATTCCACTTTGGCCGCAGGCGTTGCCGTGCTCCACCCTGACCAGTCAAAGCCATCGAAGAGTTCGCAGCACTCTTCGTGCTTCCTCAGCATCAACTCCACGGCTTCGTGCTGGGGCCGCGTCAGGTCGCCTTCCCCGCCACCTTCCGTATAGGTTGAAAGCGCCTTCTTCAGCTCCTGCGCAATGCCGAGATAGTCCACCACCAAGCCGCCAGGTTTGTCGCGGAACACGCGATTGACGCGGGCAATCGCCTGCATCAGGCCGTGCGCATGCATGTACTTGTCGATGTACATGGTATGCAGGCAAGGCACGTCGAACCCAGTCAGCCACATATCGCGGACGATGACCAGACGGAGTGGATCGTTGGGCTTCTTGAAGCGTTCGGCAATGGCCTCCCGCCGTTTTTTGTTGCGGATGTGGGATTGCCACTCTAGCGGGTCGGTCGCACTTCCCGTCATCACAATCTTGATTGCGCCCGTTGCGTCGTCTTCGCTGTGCCACTTTGGCCGTAGCGCGACGATCTCGCGGTACAGTTCCACACAGATCCGGCGGCTCATGCTGACAATGAGGGCTTTCCCTTCCATCGCTTCGCACCGCTCCTCGAAGTGGTCCACCAGGTCTTTCGCGATGATCTTGATTCGCTTTTCCGTGCCAACAATGGCCTCGACCGCCGCCCAGCGTGTCTTCAGACGCTCCCTGTGGCTCAGCTCTTCCGTCTCGGTAGCTTCCTCAAAGCTGGAGTCCAGTTGCGGCTTCAACGTCTCATCCAGATCGAGTTTGACGAGCCGGTTCTCGTAGTAGATGGGCACCGTTGCGCCATCGGCCACCGCGCGTTGAATGTCATAGACCGAGATCGTGTCGCCGAAGACCGCCGTGGTGCTGGCGTCGGTCTTTTCAATCGGCGTTCCGGTGAAGCCGATGAACGAGGCCCCCGGCAAGGCATCCCGCATGTGCCGCGCGAAACCGTCGATAAAGTCGTACTGGCTGCGGTGCGCCTCGTCGGCAATCACAATCACGTTGCGTCGGTCTGTTAACTCCTCCTGCTGGTCACCTGCGTCCGGAGCGAACTTCTGAATCGTCGTGAAGACAATTCCGCCTGAAGAGACGCTTAGCAGTTGGCGGAGATGCTCCCGGCTCGCAGCCTGCATCGGCGGCTGGCGCAGCGTCTCATGGCAGCGGGAGAAGGTGCCGAAGAGCTGGTCGTCCAGGTCGTTCCTGTCCGTCAGGACGACAATCGTTGGATTCTGCAAGCGCGGATCGAGCGCCAGCCGTCCCGCATAAAAGACCATCGTCAGGCTCTTGCCGGAACCCTGCGTGTGCCAGACGACGCCGGCGCGGCGGTCGCCCTGGCTGTCCGCTGCGGCAATCGTCGCGTCGATGGCATGGTTCACCGCGTGGAACTGGTGGTATCCGGCAACCTTCTTCACCGTACCCGTCTTCTCTTCCTCGAAGACGATGAAGTAGTGCAGGTAGTCCAGCAGTCGCTGCCGGTCGAAGAGTCCCTCGATCACCACGCGCAACTGAGGAATGGTCGCGGGCGCGGGCTTCTCGCCTTCAATCGTGCGCCACGGCAGAAAGCGCTCCGGCGGCGAGGTCAGCGAGCCGACGCGGGCCTCCATGCCGTCCGAGATGCAGAGCAGCGCGTTGTGGACGTAGAGCGACGGAATCTGGTGTTTATAGGTCTGGAACTGGTCGTAGGCGGCCCAGATGGTGGCCTTCTCGTCGGTCGCGTTTTTCAGTTCGATCCCTGCGATGGGCAGGCCGTTCAGAAAGAGCAGAATGTCGGGCCGCCGCACGTGCTGGCCTTCGCGCACGGTGAACTGGTTCACGGCCACCCAGTCGTTGTTTTCGGGATGGTCGAAGTCCACCACGCGCACGGGAAAGCCGCCCAGCGTTCCGTCCGGGCGCGCAATCTCCACCGCAACGCCATCGGTCAGCATCCGCCATGCGGCGCGGTTGCGCTCCAGCAGGCTCGGCCCATCTACGATGGTCAGCTTGCGCAGCGCGGCCTCGATGGCGTCCTGCGAGAGCACAGGGTTCAGCCGTTGCAGCGACTGGCGCAGCCTGCGCTCCAGCACCACATCGCGAAAGTCCGGATCGGTGCGCTCGGCAGCGGGCATTCCGGAGGCAATCTCCGGCCCATGCAGAATCGTCCAGCCCCTGGCCTCTAGCCATTCGAGCGCGGCCTCTTCGACAACGGATTCGGTAAACTTGTTTTCCAGCAATCCGCTTACTCCGATTTGCAACTAACGTTAACTGCTCAAGGCCACGCCGGTGGCTTTGGATTCCTTTGTAATGAAGTTCCTAAGAAGGTATCCGTGGACTTTATCCTGCAAGCTTTTCACGGTGGCTCCTATCAGAAAGCTCGCAATGCTGAACAGCAGACATGCAGCAGACCCTACCATCAGAATCCATCCACCCAACCGGTTCGTAGATCTCAATCCAACCCCTTCGAGCAACCCAATGACGAGCAAGAGCACAATAAAGGCTCCGATGCCTCGCGTAATCCGTCGCGCGGATTTGTCGCACTTCCAGTACAGGCGCTCCTGTAGGCGATTTCGCTTTTCACTTTCAGCATTGAGCTCTTGTTTGGTTCCTTGATGGGCCTGTACTTCATCAGCCGTCTTCGTAGCTTCCTCTCGTTTGATCTCAGCAGTCACGCGGCCTAGCGTTTGGATCACTGTCTCCTCGGTTAGAGCCGAGTCGTCTCCGAGCGTCAGCTTCATCAATTCCTCGTTAGCAAGCGAAGTACTTCGCAAAAGTTGATGATCGCGCTCAGTGATTCTATTATTCTTCTGTAGTTTTTCGACCTCTGACAGAAATTTGTCCAGGAGTTCGCGTGATGGCTGAAGAGCAGCATAAGAGAATGCCAAAACCTCGATCCTCGGTAGCCCTGGAGCACCGATGGGGGCTTTGAGCCAAGCCATGTTCGCTAGACTAAAATCAGTAATTACACTGGAGACGTCTCGGCTTTGTTCAACGTTTTGCCCATACGCGTACGCTGCTCGTGCAAATCCTGAATTGCTTGTGACTAGCGTGGCGCGCGACTTCTCAACAGATGCTGGATTACTGTGCCCGCGCAGGACGTAAATGCTGCGAACGGAGTTGACATCGTATTGCTTAGCGCGCGGATTAAAATATGACACTCCATCATCTAAAACCTGTTCAAACGCCTGCTGATCAATTTGGAACCGGTCGACATAAGGCGGCGTATCGTCGATATCTATTTTGGCTTGCTGCAACTCCTCATCTGCCTTCCCCGCGAGAAGAATAAGGTCTGATTTGGTGA
>NZ_DATKQC010000349.1:0-5154 GCF_035532915.1 Edaphobacter sp. | reverse complement strand
TAGCGGGAACGGGCAGCCGCCCGCCGCCTCACTCATTCGGCCCTCTGCTCCCCTGGTCCCTTGGTCCCTCAATCCCTGTTTTTCTGATCCCTACTCCCTGTTCCCGGTTCCCTGCCTCTGCACCCCCCACCCCTCCAAAGGTAACCAATCCACCTCCGCCAACCCCCACGGACAGGGCTCCGCTGGCACCGTCGATTTCGCCACTTCTGCTCCTCGGCCAGCGCCGGGCGTACGCAATGTGTGCAGAAATAGCATGTATCTCCATGATTCCGCATTACATCTTCGTTTTTATTTTCGCCGCGATTCCCCTCATAAAGCCACGCCAGCCGAGAACCACCCTCCCCTCCAAAGGTAACCACCCCGCCTCAGCCAGTCCGCAAGTTACCCCGTCCCGCCCGAACAGAGGGCGAACGCCATGGCCATTCCTCAGCGCGCGACTCCGTCTCCCGAACTTGGATTCGCTTCCAGCCAGGCAAGAAGGGCGCGGATACTGCCGGTGGCAAGGGCGATGCAGGAGTCAGCTGCGCCATAGTAGAGGTTGATCGTATCTCCATCCGCGTCGATCGTCTGTCCACATGGAAACACTACGTCGCTCACGTCTCCGCTGCGCTCATATGGAGCTTCGGGGCCGAACATCCATGATTCTCCTCGTTGGAGGCAGACATCCGGCCTTTCGAGATCGAAGAGCGCGAGGCCCAGGCGATAGATACTCCCGGAGGCTGTCTGCCGCACCCCGTGATAGATCGTTAGCCAACCTTTTGAAGTCTCGATCGGTGGGGAACATAACCCAATCTTGTTCGCATCCCACCATCCACCGCGGCGCGCTTCCAGAATCACTTTGTGGCTTCCCCAATGTCCGAGGTCAGGGGAAAAAGAAATCCACATATGGGCGCCAAGTGTGGTGACTGGACGATGAATCATGGCCCAGTAGCCATTGATTCTTCGTGGCAGGAGGGCGGCGTCCTTATCCTCCGGCGGCATGATCACGCCATATCGTTCAAAGCTCCGGAAATCCCTGGTGAGGGCAAGTGAGACTCCAGGACCGCCGCGAGCAAACGAGGTGTACGCCACGGCGTATTTTTCGAGCTCGGGAACATAGGTGATGCGGGGATCTTCGATCCCCCAGATTTCTTCGGGGTATTCCCTCGGACTGGACGGAAACGTTGGCTCGGTGTCGATTCGCCATCCATCGACACCGTTTGCGGAACGTGCGGCGCAGAGATGCGAAATGCCACGCCGATCCTCCACCCGACACAGAAGCAGCGTGTCTCCGTCGGCAAGGCGAACAGCCCCAGCGTTGAACACACTATTGATCGGATATGGCCAATTCTCTCTGCTGAGAATCGGATTATTAGCGTAGCGCAGGAGAAGCGGGACCTCGGCGCACGGCTTCAGTCCGTTGAGTTTAACAACTGCCGAAGGATGAAATGCAACTGGAACGGGTTTTTGGTTCAATTGGAGACGCTCATTTCCTGGCACGTTGGTTCCGCATGGGTTTCTTTGGATGGTTGCATGTCCAGCAGTGCCATCAGGAAAGAGAGCGTAGATTCAGCTCCCTGGTTTTCGTTTACGCGGTCTGGATGAAGACCGTCTTTGCACCCGCCGGTTATGACATCGTAGAGGGAAATTCTGAGGTCATTCCTGCCAAGAAACCAACCAAATATACGACTCGCTTCCGTCTGCCACTGGTCGTCCTGTGTCAACCTGTACAACTCGAGGCAGGCAGAAATTGTTGCGCAGGCTTCCACCGGTTGTTGATCGAATCGAGGCCTGTCTCCACCTTCGCAATAGACTCCGTTGGAACCGATCGGCACAAAGATCTCATGGTCATCGCGGTGTTGCGCGGCGAGAAGCCATTGCAGCGCCTCGGTGCCCGCCGCAACCATCCTTTTGTTCCTGCTGTGCCAACCGGCAAGGATGAGCGCCTGTGGCAATCTCGCGTTCGAGTAGGAAAGACTCTTCTCGAACCATTTCCAGGTGCCGGTTGCATTTCGCTCGTAGATATCGAGGAGACGATTGGCTAATGTATTACGGTAGCCTTGAATCGTCCTGTCGCCAGGAAACCATTCCAGGTATTCCTGCATTCCGAGCACAGTGAACGCCCATGCGCGAGGGCTTGTGAAATGCAAAGCGGCGGGGACGGCGGCCTCGAAGAGTCTTCCTGCGGCTCCGCGCAAGCCTGCATCTTGTGACTGGCCCAATACAGTTCCCAAAGCCCACAGGGCGCGTCCATGGCTGTCTTCCGAGCCAGCCTTCTCCAACCATGTGCGGTCGTAACCGAGAAAGTTTCTGAATCGGCCCGTATCGGCGTCAAATGCAAGCCAGAGAAAAGCAAGATACCGGCGGGAAAGAGCGGCATGCTCTACTTTGCCGTCATCGATCGAACTCTCATTCAGCCGCGTCGATACGATGAGTGCGCGGGCATTATCATCCGTCGTATATCCTTCGCGGGTGTTGGGCACAGAGAAGATTGCATGTTGTAACAGGCCCGTATCGTCTGTCATCGCAAGAAGGTGGCGAGTATTCAGTTCGGGCAGTTGATCGACCTGCTCGGTGGAGACAACATTCAGATCATCCAGGATGGCGGTCCTGGGTTGCAGTGAGCGTTCGAAGCGTGCTCGCTGGAAGCTCGCCATGTAGGCTCTCGCCGTCCTGGGCCAAGTTGTTCCGCGGGAGTGAAGATAAGCCCTCTTACGCATGGCATGACGCTCTGCATCGTTCTCCAGCAACGCAATGACCGCTCCTGAAATGGCTCCGGGATTCTCAAACGGAACTATGATTCCTCGCTTCTCAGCCAGTAATTCCTTGGCATGCCAATAGGGAGTAGAAATGATCGCCTTTCCCGCTCCGAGCGCAATCGCCAGCGTTCCGGAGACCACCTGGGCTTCTTGCCGGTACGGCGTGATGTAAATGTCCGCGGAGCCAACGTGCTCCACGAGTTCTTCTTCGCTGACGAAACGATTGTTGAGGATCAGGCGATCGCTTACCCCTAGCTGTTCTGCGAGCCTCTGAAGGCTTTCGCGGTATCGTTCTCCTTCGCGACGCCGAATATGCGGATGGGTCACACCGGAGACGAAATAGACCACGTTCGGATGGCGCTCAAGGATCGCAGGCAGCGCCCGAATAACATTCTCAATTCCCTTGTTTGGAGACAAGAGTCCAAACGTGAGCAACACGAAGTTACCCTCGGTACCGAACTTGTCCTTGAAGTAGTTAGGATCCATGAAGGGAAGATCCGGCACGCCATGCGGGATCACATCGATCTTTCCGCCCGGAACCGCATACACATCGCGAAGGAGCTGGGCTGCCAGTTCGCTCATGACAATCAGCCTGTCAGAGAGCTGTGCGATCTCTTCGAGCACGATGCGCTGATTTGCATCCGGCTCGCGGAGAACTGTGTGCAGTGTTGTCACCAGCGGCATTTTCAACTTGCGCAACAAGGCCAGAATGTAGCGGCCTGCAGCTCCTCCAAAAATGCCGTATTCATGCTGAAGACAAACCAGGTCGTTGCCATTGAAGTTGAGGAACTCCGCCGCGCGCTCATACGATCCCAGATCCTCTTGCGTCAGTTCGAGGCGAACCTGCTCCGGGTAATCGTAGCTCGAATCGGGGTCATTGACCGGAATTGCAAAGAGGCGGCCTTGTCCAAATTCGTCTGCCAGGGCGTTGCACAGGTCAGTCGTGAAAGTCGCGATGCCGCATTCCCGTGGCAAATAGTTCCCAACAAATGCAATGCGGGTTGGCAGAGGAAGAGTCCCTGCTTCCGACTGGTCATTGATTGGGGACAGCAGACCATCAGCGGGTCTCGGAGGATGGATTATGTCTTTGAAGAGCATTTTGTCCTGATTCCAGTTGTGTGCGCCCAGTGCCTATCGCGTACACCGACTGCGAGGAGATACGATGCTTGGCATTCAGCAATAGTTATCTCGGCGACCGGCCTATAGTGTGCTCGGCAGATCACTGTCAGCGGCCATTTCCAAGGATGTGCTTTGCCGGATGTGCCGAGCGTGCATCGTTACGGAAGCGATGCAGAAGAGGGGAAAGCGGGAGAATAGAGCGAATCAAACTCCGCGACGTTGAATTGCATGCTGACCGATCTGAGAGCGCGCTCCAAAGCCCGGTGAATTGCCGATTCCTCTGTCCAGCCAACCCTGGTTGGGAATAAGATTCCTGCACCCACATGAATTGACATTGCGCCCGGCGTATCATCGCATCGAATACCCGCGACTGTATCTGTTCAACATTCGTCCAGCCTTCACGAAAGGGCTCGAGGAGGACGCCGAGATGGTTCGGCAGGATGCACGTGTTATGCAGAAAAATGGAACGTAGCGTCAGAGTCTATACGCTTTTGAGAGGCACACTCGCAGCGTGTTCCGGTTCATCGTTCCCGCGTGGGCCTTCGCCAGCGTCCTGGTCATGGTCATGTGGAAAGCCGGTTGCATCTGCCTGAATGGCCGGCTCCAGATGTATCTCTGTGCGATGGCGAGCAGAAAGGCGATTCTTTACGTCGGTCTTCTTGATGAGGCTCATGGCAGCTCCTGTTGCTGGTTTTCTTGCGTTAGGAACGCTCGTCTGGAGCTGAGCCTGGAATGCCGAAGGCGAGAGGGAACAACTGAGGCTGCTTTAAGCATACGCTGAAGCGAGCTTGCGTGCCGGAAACGCCCAAGTCTTACGGCTCTAATATCTGATCGTATCTGGTCGGCGAGTGGCCCAACGTGAAGAGTTCGTCTTTAGAACACGGAGGCAATCCGCGGCGGCAGGATCGGCCTGGAGGAGTATCAAAAGGTGAAAAGGATCGGCAGTGCCGCCGACGGCAATTGGAGCGGCATGCAATTCACGCAGGATTCCGCCCACCTTGGCTCCGCCAGCTCCGCTTCCCCTTGCTCCACCTGGTCCATGAACTACAGCCAGAGCGCGGTGTGGCCGGGGCACGAGTCGGCGGCGGCGTGCTGGACCAGGGTCTCCGCCAACGCAAAGCCGTGGCGGGCGAAGTACCACGCCGCGCCGTGGACGCGCTCCTGGAGGTGGCCGCCGGGGTAGAGCGCCTGGCCGATGGCCTGGGCGTGGCGGCGTAGCGAGGCTTCCTTCTGCATCTGGAAGTTGGCGGCCAGGCGGCGCAGTCGGTTCATCTGGTAGCGCATCTTGCCGGCTGAG
>NZ_DATKQC010000348.1:0-13450 GCF_035532915.1 Edaphobacter sp. | reverse complement strand
GGGTGAAGGCGTGTCTTCTCTGCTCGTTCCCTTATGAAAATCTGGTCTGCCGTGGGAATGATGACGGAGAATCGATATTCCGGGATCGCGCACGTACGAGGTTCAGGTACCGGCGGCACGTTGTTCAGCCACTTTCCTCTCTTTGGTCATCCCTGATCTGCACACTTCAACAGCGCGCCCGCGCCGGTGTGTGTCGGCGGCTCCGAGTCCCCACTGGAAGCAGTCGAGAAGCGTCCGGACATCATACGAGCCCCAAAACCTTTCACCCGATCAACCCGCGCCGCGTCTGGGCCTTCAACCCTCAGGCGGCACAGACAGGAGACCCCATGCACGACAGGTTCCCGCAGCGAAATAACTCCACACCGGAGGGCCAGGTCTTTACGCCGCCTGGCTGGCTGGCCGTCGACGAACTTGAAGATCTTTTGATGGCGGCGATCGACGCACACCAAGGCGACGAGAGCGGCGCCCTGGCGGAGATCGACGCGTATTTCGCGGGCGACGAGACTTTCGAAGGTCCCGAGTATCGGCGGGCACTGCTCCGGCTGCTCGGACTGCTTTGGCCCAACTTGGCCGAACTCCTGGGCGGACCGCCGGTAGAACAATGAACGCGCCGTCAATCCGAAATCAGCGCACTAACCGCCGTAGTTCTTAAGGAGAAGAGATCGTGGGCGAACAGATGAAAGTCAGTCTCAGCAATCCACTGGGTGTGTTTCTTGGCAGCTTTACGATTTTTCTGACCGGCATCGCCATCGGCGAGTGTTGGCATCCGTCGAAAACCGTTGCGCTCGCCGTAACCGTTCTCGCGGCCGGGCTGGCCGCCGCACATGAACTCCTGTCGTGTTTGGTGTGGGGCTCGCTGACGGCGTGGTTGATCGGACGGCATGCGGCAACGCTTGAGAAGAAGTGCTGACGCCCCTCGCCGGCGTCCGCGATGCAGGAAAAGAAAGGCCCCGAGAGACTGCATTTGTTGACAATCCGCATTGCCAACCCTTTCCCCACCTTTTTGGAATCACCTCCCTCTAAACATCCTTACCGCTCCGCAACCGGCTACGCCGGTTCCATTTCCAACCACTCTGAAAGGACTCGCCATGCTCCTCGTAGCCTCGCTCTTTTCTGTCACAAATCGCGACGCGCGGGACCTCTTTGTTCGCTCCGTCCGGCGGGGCGGCAGCTGGCAGACGGCTGCCTGCCGCATCGCCCCGGAACTAATTGAGCTCGACGTTTTTGAGCATATGGAGGACGTTCCCAAAGCGATTTATCTCTGCCTCGACCTCTGGAAGAGCACCGAGGCGTACCACCGTGCCTGCTGCTCTTCCGAAGTACAAAACCTGCTCCTCGCGCGCCGACTGCTGGCCGATTCCTCGTTTGAACTCGGCGCATTTGCCTTCGCCACAGCGGAGGATTCCGGCGATACACCTCGGTTGCTCGACAGCTAGACGATTCGAGATTTTAGGCTAACCGGTTTGAGGCCACGAAGTGCAACGGCTTCAGGCCACTTCAATCCGCGGTGCAGGTCGGCTTCGAGCCGGTCAAGCTCTCTGCACGCATCGCCTGTCTCGGCTCCTCGAATTCGCTGATCACTGAAAAAGAGCAAACAGGATCAACGTTCATTTCCAATGTGCCCGGCAATAACTCGAGTTATCCGTCGGTGTCTTGCTTCTTAGGCCGCTGTCGGTCCAGAAACCGATCGAGAGCCCCACACGCGGGGAAAGAAAGGAACTCGCAATGTCCAACCGTCAACCAATTTCCCGAGTGAATTCTCAGGGGAATCAACTCGCGCGGGCCCTGGGCCGGAGACTCCGATACCTGCGGGCTCAGACCGGCCTGACTCAACTTGAACTTGGACGTAAAGCCACGATGGATCGCGCTTTTATCTCGCGTATCGAGCGCGGAAGAATGGAGAGCGGCGTGTCCTGATTGTGGAGCGGTTCGATCGGCTGTGGACACAGGATGGGCGCTTGCTGCGATTGCCACAAGAGGACTGTTGCCAGGCTCTTTCCGTCGTTCCGTCCCGCAAGTATCAGAGCGATGGTGGGGCGGGGATTGAAGCGATCCTTCATCTGTTGCGCGGAAGCGATACCCCCGCGGAGGATCAGAGGATCTTTCTCAAGGCGGTAATTGCGCTCTGGCTGCTGGGCGCGACGGACGGGCATGCGAAGAACTTCAGCGTCTTTTTGCTACCCGGCGGCCGCTACCACCTGGCGCCACTGTATGACGTGATTTCGGCACAGCCGAGCGTCGATGCCAAGCAGATTCGCCACAATCAATTCCGCCTGGCAATGGCGGTCGGGGACAACCGGCACTACATTATGAAGACGATCGCTGCTCGTCATTTCATCCAAACAGCGAACCGCGCCGGCATCGGCAAAGAGGTCGTGGATTCGATCCTCGACGAACTGCGCGAGACGGCGGAAAAGGCCATAGATCGTGAAGCAGCGAAGTTGCCAGAGGGCTATCCGACGGAAGTTGCCGAGTCGATTATCTCCGGGACGAAGAGGCGGCTGCGGGGGATCTGTTCTGATGAATAAAGGACGAGGTTTCAGCGCCCCACCCCCTTAAGATAAGGGACGGAAGCCCCCACCCGCGGTTCGCTCCCAGTGAAGCAGAAGGTGAGAAATGACTGAGCCCATAGACGGGTCTTCGCGCCTATGTCACCGATGCGTAGGCGAGAAGGTCCTTAAAGCAAAAATCAAGAATATGGGTCGAATGGCGCACTGCTCCTTTTGTCGGAAGCATCTGAAGACCATTTCTCTCGAACAAGTTGCGGACATCTTCGACAAGGTCTTTGAAGAAAATTTCGTTCGCACGGAGGACGAGCCGACCGATATGGAGTACATGATGAGCCGCGAGAGCGACTATTCGCACGCAGACTAGAGGGGCTCACGATACCGGCTTCACTGGCTCACGGGCGCAACGCGGTTCCTACTCAGGAACCTGCGCCTGGAGCCGCGATGCAACGAACAGGCGGCTTCGCGCGGTTCGATACGCCCCTGTAAATAAATCATGGCAGGGCAGACCACCGGCAACGACAAGGCAGAAGAAGCGCAGACACAGTAAGGCCGCTCCGAAGAGCGGCCCGATGCGTCACTCGATCACTCGCCGTCTGCGCAACAGACGATCATCATCGCCCACATCGGCTTCGGCATTGGCGGGCAGGATGGAGGCCAGACCGTCTTTCACGTCCAGCTTGAACGCAGCGGCGATCTTGGCTACATGGATTCCGAACGTCCCGCGCAGCTCTCCCAGCGCTCCGTAAAAGGTCCAGCTTGCATAGTGGCCGTGATCGTTGGCGAAGTGGATCACTCGCTCGCCATCGGTGCCGACTCGCTCCAAGAACTTGTGACAAGCCGCCCGCATTGCCCGCAGGCTTGCGCCCAACTCTGAGTTACTGTCCAGCTTGCCCAACTCATCGCTGAGGCGATGCCGGATTTCGATCACGGAGTGAACGCAGTGCGAAGGCACTTCCATCTGACCTGGCTCGTAGAGCACACGGCGATCTTCAAGGAACGCGATGACTCGCCGCGCCGTGGCGATCTCCATCTCCGCAGGCTGCCACGACGCCCCGCCGAACGGAGTCGAGATGCCTGTCAGACGGTTTGCGATCTCAGAGAACTTCATCAGGCTTTCTTTCTACTCTCACGACAAGGCCGCCGGAGGCGGCCTGTCGCTACTCCAGACCTGCCCAGTGCTTCAGGCCGTCGATCAGCCCTACTGCCGGGACTCTGCGAACCAAGCCCCAACGGATGGCAGCATCCGCCAAGTTCGCTTTTGTGGAAGTACCGAGGAAGGGCCAGAGACGTTTCACTGTCGCGGCATCCGCCAGAAGCAGCTTAAATATTTTGAGCCAGAGGACATTGACCGCCTCTTTGTCCTGAGACGTGCAGACTTGCTCCATGAACCCGCAAAAGCGGACGATGAAATCGTCGTTGTGCTCCCTGGCAAGTTCTGTCTGCAAAAATGGCTTGAAGACGAACGCGAACACGTTGTAATTGCCAGGAAACTCTCCGTTCCATGAGCGGAGTTCTTCCAGGTAGCGATCCTCGATCTCCGGGAACGCCAACCGAAGCTGCTCTACAAGATTCTGCGATGTAATCTCCACACCGGTCATCTTCCCCTCAGCGAGTTCTCAAGATCGCGGATCAGTTCCTTTGCCACTGCCTGATCACGGGAGCTCCAACCCGTATTTGGATTTTTTAGCAGATTGTTTAACTGGCCCACGATGCTCTGCGCATCTTGGGCATGACCTGCGGGAGATAGCATGATTCCCGATTCAGACTCGAACCGAACCGCGCCTGCTGTACCACCTGGAATCTTGTCCGTGGCTTGAAAAAGTTCGTCCACGATCGCAGCAAGTTTTGGATTCGTGACCAACGGCTTGAGCATTGAAAGCTTGCTGGCTTGTATGTACCCGGAGACAGCAGGCCCGACAAGCTCGCCAACCCCTGCCGTTGCGATGGTTGTTGCGTAGTTCGTCAACATCATGTTGATCGCGCCGTTGCCGTCGCTGGCAATTCGCCCCATTGCTGCGATGTTTGTCCCTGCATCGCCGGGCATATCAACGTCAGTCTGCTTATATGTGCCGTCTGTTACGTTGTTGCCGTTGGCATCCTTGTGGAACATTGTGCCGTTCTGAAAATACTCCCCGTTCTTTTGATCCTTGGCCTGGTCTGCCTCAAAGGTCTTATCGTCTAAGTTGCTGCAATTCTGCCCGTTCGAATCGCAAACCCGATAGGTATCGCCCGTCGGATCGGTGAAGCGGAGCGGGTTGTTGTGTGCATACGCATACCCGTTCCACGACTGCGGATCGTCCATGTGGAAGATTGCGCTTATATTCCCAGGATCGGGTGAAAGCATTCTTCCCATAGACGATGCGAAGTATCTATCCCCGAAGTAGTCGTTACCAGATTCGGAGTCACGTTCTTTGCCGGTGAACAGGGATGAACTGGGAACAGGTGTTTCCGTACAGTTGGTCAGCCGCATCATAAGCATATCGGGTCACTTCAGCGGAAGGGGCGTCACCGGGCAAGACAATGTTTTGACATCCAAAACACAGAACCGGTCCGCATAACGCATATCGTCCTTCCATTTCCAACTCTTGACCAGATCGTACTCGCCATCTTTCCACTGATATACGTCAGTTCTGCTTGGGATGGCTTCTGAACCGACGAAGCGTTTATCTCTATAAACAAGCACAACATCTGGAGCAACGAGGAAGTCTGGAGCAAACGCCGGTGTCTCATCGAAAACCTTTTGGGCCGTCGTCGAGCGGTCGGTTGCGCTCACGTGGAATATGGCCATGCGAAAGTGGGAGCCGCCTTCCCATCGAGTTACGATCCGATCTCCTGCCGATGAGTCCCTTGAGAGGTCAACGAGATCGTCGCCGGTAGAATAGGTCAGAAGAGGCTTGCCTTCACAGGAAATGGCGAACTGCTGTTCTGGCGCTGACGAAGGTATCTCGCGAATACTTGCCTCGCATCCCCGTCCGTTTTCAAGGCTAAATTTCAGGGTCGCAAGCGCGGACTTCGCCGCCTGAGCTTGCACCTGAGCGGTGGCTGATAGAAGCAAAACAATTAGTGCCCAGCGGCGCATCCCATCCTCGCTTTCGCGTACGCATCACCCGTTCCGTAGGCTGCCACTCCAGCCTCGACACCCTGAGTGCCGGAACTACTTCTTGACGGTCTCGGCCAGAACCAACCAGTCATGCGTTGGCTCCACCGCACGGAAAAACACAGGATCATGCAGGTGATAGAGAACATGCCTGAACTCCTCGCGGATGTCCAACAACAAGTTCTCCAGCCCTTCGCCCTGCATGGCAGGATCGGCCAGCTTCGGCAACTGCTCGTCTAGGAAGAGCCGCAACGACTCCTCTAGGTCAGAGAAGGCATGAACGAGCGTAGAGGCTTCCTCCGGGCCAAGCCTGGCTATCATCGCGCAACCTTCGAGCCGCTTCCGCAGGTCATCCAAGGGTTCTTGTTTTTGCAGAAGAAGTTCGCTCATAGATCACCTCAACACCTGTTGTAATGCGATGATTTGTCTCCGCCAAGTTGCAAGTTCCCGCTCTATCGAGCCAGGATTACCCTTGATGGTTTTGAGCTTTTCTTGGTGTTCAGCTATTCGTTTAGCCAGGGCTCTGATGGCTCTCTCCACACCTTTACGACCACCGGTTGCGAGAGTGTTCTGCGCGCTCGCAACTTCACCGGAAGTTGGAGTCGCAGTGATGTTCCCCAGGGTTGTCATGCCGCCTTCCAGCGTCAGTTCGCTTAGAGCCGTAATACCCATCCCTGCGGCGGCATTCAGAGCCAACACATCCATCATGGGCTTTGCGCCCTGGTTGTAGGCATTGGTCTGCTGGATGAAGCTCTGAGACCAACCGGAAATCGGCTCGTCGGCTGGCACTATGGCGCTCGGCGTATTCGGGCTTGCATCGAAGAACTGCGCCCCGAACGTTCCTTGCCCTGTCGTGATGCTGGTCAGATTGCCATTGGAATCGAAATTAGCTCCATAAGTCCCGTTTGCCAACGCCTGATCCGTGACCACAGAGCGGTTCCCATCCGCCCCCAGAACGTACCCCTGCTGATCGCAGTTGATCCCATTCTGTCCGCACTGGCTGCCGCCCATCAGGTAGTAATCGTGCCCATCATCATCTGTTCCGGTCAGCGGGTTGTTGCCCACATAGCTGTACAGATTCAGGCTTTGCGGGTTTTCAAAATCAGCCCACGGTACAGCATCCGGCATATTGGGCATTGGACCGCCGAAATCAGGCGACAAGAACCGCCCCATTGAGCTTGCGTAGTATCTGGCCCCGAAGTAGTCGTTTCCGGATTCGGAATCGCGTTCTTTGCCGGTGAACAGGTGTTCGGAAGGCGAGCAGGTTTCGCCATCGCCGTAAGGCAGGCTCTGGCAGGATTGTTCGGTCACACCTGCGTAGTTCGTCTGCACGCGGCGCGTGCCCAAGGGGTCATTGAGATAGAAATGGAGTCCGTTGTTGTCATAGGTGGCCAGGACTGCGCCGCCCTCCCACACGTTCGTATGCACCCATGTCAGATTGTTGTTGGCGTCCACGCTGGCCTCGGTCACCTGCTCGCCCCCAGGTCCGAGCACATAGGCGGTCATGGTATGGAAGCCGTTGACCGCCGGATCGCAACTGCCCCAGGTCTGGATGCTGCCCTTGGCCACCCGGGCGCCGCCGGCATCATAAAGATAGCCGGTCATGATCGTCGTTCCGTTATAGCTGGTGGATACCGCGCAGATGCGCCCTTCCGGGTCGTAGAGGTATTGGTTCCTGCCGTCGTTGAGGACGTTGCCTGCCGCGTCGTGCGAAAGGCCGTTCACTTGGTTGGCCGCGTTGTAGCTCGCATTCGTGGGGTCGCTCCCCGGATTGCACGCCGCCGGTTGCAGGTCGGCCTGGGTGCGGTTGCCAAAGGCGTCGTAGTTAAAGCAGAGATGCATGCCCGCGTAGCCCCCCGGTGCTCCAGCGCCCGGCGTGCCCGAAGACAGCCGGTTCAGCCCATCGTAGCCGAACGTCCAACTGCCCGTCACCAGGTCATTGTAGCTGGTCACGTTGCCCGCGCCGTCGTAGCCGGCCGCGTAGCTGTAAACCGTCTGCGGTGAGCCGGAACCCGCGTCCGCCCCTCCGTCCAGGTTGCCCGTCACCGCCGGGTAGACGAACGAGGGCTGGCCGAAGTCCGCCGAGTCGTAGCTCGTGGTCTCGACCGTATAGCCGTAATTGGTTCCCGAGCCAGTGGTCTTCGCTTGCAGGTACACGCCGTCGCCGGTCGCGGTCACGTTTACAAGAGAGCCAGAGGTGACCCCTGCGGCCAACCCTGAGGCAACGCTACTTGGCGTCGCTCCTGCGCCGTAGTTCGTCGACGCCGCCACCATCCCTCCCACGCTCAGGGTCACCGTGCCCGTGTCCGAGATCGACGACCCCTGGGAGGAAAAGCCGGAAGAAGTCAACTGGAACGATGTGGTCGAGCCGGTTACGTCCAGCGCGCCGAAGGTGGCCGTGCCTTGCAGCTTGAAGGTGACCGTGCTCGTGGAGCCGCCGCAGAGGACCTGTGCCGAGAGGCCCGCCTGGGCGTAGTCCCGCGTGAACATGCCTCCCAAGGCCGAGGCGATCGAGGCGATCGTAGAATACTGGCCGTAGTGCACCGTCTCCACATAGCCGTTGAAGGAAACCGTGATGGTATTGGCATCCCCCTGCTGCTCGGCGCCGTTTAGCGTGATCGTGGCCGTGGAGGAGGCCTGCGCCCGGCTAACCAGTCCCACCGCAATCGCCAACAGCAGAATCACCTTGCCTAACGTGCGCGACATGCTGCTCTCCCTCATTGCTACTACTGATCACAGCGGTGGAGCATCACCCAAACTCCCACCGGATTGCAAATAACGAAGCAGCCCCGCAGTCATGCCAACATCCCATATCTCCAGTACATCCTCCGGAAAGAACGAGCGGCGGCCGGTCCGGGTTCGTGGTCTCCCATGTCTGAAAATCCAGACATGGGGCACCCATTCTTAGGGCTGGTCAGACCTGGGCCACCCGCCACGTTCGATGCACAAAAGGCGGGTTGCGTCATAGATATACGACTTCACGTCGTAGGCTCACTGGGGCTTCGGCGGAACTGCAGCGCCTAGATTTTTGGCTCCCGTTCTCCTGGAGAATTGCCTGAGGAGCGGAAGGGACAGGAACCAGATCATTATCACAACATATGAAATAGCTGCCTGGCGATTAAAGCGTGCGCTCTCAGCGGCGGCAGCAGTCGGATCAAACGAATGCGTTTCGGTCTGGATAAAGAACCCTCCAGGACCGAACCAGTTTTGCCAAGTGAAGAAGGCGCAAAAGATACCCACCACGCCCCACACGAAGCTTCGCGACAGCCTCCGGAAAACCACAGCCACCACGCCCGTAAGAATGACAACGGCAACATAAGCCCAGAGAAGCAACGCCTTCGGTGTGGTGGTTACACTGCCAAAGGGTACCCCTTGGAGCAAAATAGCCAGAATTATCACCAACGTCACACAATACGCGAACTTGTACAGGGCAGACGTGATTTGCATGTGAACTGCTCCCTACCAAGGCTGATATTCAGGTTGTTTGTTGATCTCTTCGACGGCCTGACGATTCTGCGGGATCGACATGTCGAAGTACTTAGGCTTCGAGATTCCGAAGTTCCCTTGGTTCTCATTCATCAGATCCGGATGGAAAAGGTTATATATCTGATCCGTTGCGCTCCATCCAGTGGTATGCGCTGCGAAGCCCATCCCATGGCCCAACTCATGAGCGCCAACATTTCCGAGAGCCTGTATAAGGTCTGAAGCGAGGGGATGCCCACCATCAAAATTCCCCATCAGAACTGCGGAAACGTTCCCCATCGTTCCTCCATTTGCGCTCGTTGAATTCCACCCTCCATAGCCCTGATTGGCGAAGTTTAGGCGTGCTACCCCCTCGGGATGCTGCAGGTCCATGTGGTGAATCTCGGATGCGCTCAATTGACTTCCATCCTTGAAGACCACGTCCTTTATCCCCGCTTTGTGCAGCTTGTCTGCAATCGCATTTTCAATCTGGCCGAGATGCTTGTTGATAAAGTCTCGCTGCGCTTGGGTCAAATTGCTGTTCAGGAAGTAGTAGATAGTCTCCGTCATACCCGTTGGATCGGTGTACTTCAACGGGTTATTGAGGGCATAGGCGTACTTGTTCCAGTGCTGTGGATTTGCGATCCACGCCTGGAATTGATCCTTCTTCAGATTGAACGGAATGAAGGGATCGGGCGAAAGGAAACGCCCCATTGAACTTCCGAAATAACGGGCGCCGAAGTAGTCGTTACCTGATTCGGCGTCACGTTCTTTGCCGGTATACAGGTAGTGGTTCTGCCCGCTCGGCTGCGGCCCCTGCCCAAATGGATAAAACTCATAGGAAGAAACAACATTGCCGCCGCTGTCGGTCAGCAGCCGCGTCGAGCTGAGCTGATCACTGTGATAATAGATCGTCGCAGATGAGTCGTTTGGTGCATTTATGCTGCTCCCCTGCGCCAACCTGACTCCGTTAGCAAAAATGTAGTCGATCCAGATTGCGCCGCCGTTATTCTCGGTCAGCGGCTGGCCGTTGAAGTATACATACTCCGTCCAGGAGCCGCCGGAATCTTTCCGCGCGCGGTTCCCCTCCGCATCGTAAGTGTACGTGGCCGCGCCGTTGTCCACACCGGTAATGTGGCCCTCCGGATCGTACGCATACGAATGGTTCAGGGTGCCCTGGTAGTCGCTGGCCCAGCCGGTTACATTGCCCGCGTTGTCGTAACCGAGCGTGCCCGAGGTGTCGCGGTTGGTGGCGGCACCAGTAAAAAACAGCCCCGAACTGAGCGTTCCGCTCTGACTCAGGTTCCCCCACGGGTCGATGGAGTAGGTCTGCTGCATGTTGCCGCCGCCGTTGGCGAATGCCACAATGCGATTCAGATTGTCATAGGAGAATCCTTGCGAGTTGTTGCCGTTGAGCACGTCCAATATTTGAAAGATGTTGCCATTATCTGCAGTGTTTTGTGAGCTACAGGATGCCCCAGAAACCGGCGCCGCAGGACCGTAGCAATACTCCCGGTCGAAGAGTTTCGCACCGCTGCCGTTCTGCAAAATAGTCTCAACCGGCTGGAGACGATCATTGCGATACCATGTCGTGGTTAGCCCGTTGCCGCTACTCATCGTCATCGGCGCACCGTCAGGCCAGTAGGAGGCCGACGACAGATAGTTGTAGCCAACCGACTGGCCGTTCCAGCTTGTATAGTTCACGCCTGTCAAATGTCCTGCTCCATCCCAGCTATTCTGAACCACCCGTCCGTCGGGATAAGTCAGTGAGGTCAGGTTGTTGGCCAGATCGTACTGCGCATAGAACGCGTTTCCCGTCTGCGTACAATTACTCGGAATGCAGTTCGCCTGGTAGGCGACCAAGCCGCGCGAGTTGTAGGAATATTGCTCCGAAGCGTTCACGTTATTTGAGGCTTCGACCAATCTTCCTATCGGATAGGCGGCTTGAAAAGCGCCGCCGTTTCCGACGGAGGCCAGATCGTATGTGTAACTCCAAGTCCACGAAGGCGATTGTTTCTGGATTATCCGATCCAACGCATCGTAGCTATAGTTGATCGTCACGTTGTTCGCATCCGTCTTACTGCACGGCAGGGCCGGGTCGCCCGAGCAGAATGAGCCACTGGCGACATAGCTATATGTGGTCGTTCCTGTTTCCGGATTTTGGGCCGAAAGCAGTCGCGAGAGCGAATCATACGTGAACGTGCGCACGCGATCCCCGCTGCCGCCGTATGCTCCACCCCATTGATCGACCCGCGCCAGGTCGTCGAGCGCATCGTACTGATAATCAGTTTCCAGTTTCGAATTGCTGGCGTCTTCGATGACTTCTGTGAGACGTCCGAGCCCGTCGCTGCTTCGCTGCCAGTGCCTCCCCGTTTCATCCGTGAAATCAACCCAGAAGCTCGGATTCACGTGACCGATCTGTGCGACGCAGTTCGTTTGACCGGAGAAGTCAGGAATCCCGTTATAGCACCATTGCTCCATGCTGCCGTCAGAGTTCTGTTGAAGTACCTTTCGGCCCAGCACGTCATATGTGTACGTTGTCAATCCATAAGTCGCATCCGAAGTGGAGCGATACGGGTTCGTGACGGTGTACACGCGGCCGATACCATCATAGGCAGTGGTCACGTAGTCCGTTCCTTCTGTATCCGAGGTTAACTCGGTCTGCACGGTATGTCCCATCCCGTCCATCACTTGGACAGTGGTCTTCGCCGGATCCGGGGCCTGGAGTACAGTTGTTGTGATGCTCGGGGAGGAGCCCGAATCGTTGTAAGAATACGTTGTTGTCGGGCGTTGATTCCCGTCGCTTGGGTCCGGAGGCCCTTGCGCCTCCGTCAGCCGTCTCAAGGGGTCATTGTAAGTGTAATCGGTTGGCTGGCCGTTCTCGTCGATGACCTCAGTTAGGTAGCCAATTCCATAATCGTACTGAAACTTCTCGACGTGCTGAATGCCATTTGTGAAGGGATAGATAATCTTCGTGAGGTAAGCGTCAGAATTGCCCGCTGGATTGCCTCCCGCAGGGTTGTCAGCGTACGAATAGGTGGTTTGATTGCCTTTTGCATCGGTAGTGGAAATGACCTGGCCCGTTTCGTCGTAGCTGAGCTGCGTAACCGCGTCGGGGCAGTTCTGTAAGCATTTCTGTACAACCGACGTTGCATTGCCACGCGGCGCCGTCGAGGATGGACCGTAGTTGGTCTCGTCGTGCTGGGTAGCAGATACCCCAGCAGCAGCATTCTGATCGTAAGCGTAGTCTGTTTCAGCGACCTCGCTTCCACCGGAATCATAGGTAATCACGCTGGATGGCCGGTCTAAGATAGAGGACCCATATGGATAGATCGGAGTTGAACCAAAGGTATGGTACTGGATGATAGTCTTTCGCGTTGGCGAGGAGGCACCGTAGTCGTACTCATCTTTTTCGGCGACGGTCCCTCCGATAGCGTAGCTATAAGCTGATTGCGACGTAGGACCGTTGGTTCCTACGGTAACTTTGTCGCTTTGCAGAAGATCGCGCTCGTACCATTCCGAGCCATTGTACCATGCCTTCTGGGTGGTCTGTAGCACTGACCCGCTGTAGTCTGTAGTCGACTCCGTCGACTCCATGGACATATAGCCAGGAGTGTATTCCTCTGCGTAGGGAACGTAGCCATTGGCATATTCAGTATTCTTATAATAAGTAGTCGTCGTGGTCGTGCTGTTATGCCGTACATTGTCCGTTGTTGTTACTGCCGTAGTCGTTAGGCCGGCAAAGGAGGATGCTGGAGTGTACGAGAACGTTTGCGTAAGCACCTCGGTACTTCCCTGGAAGACATGCCGTCCGACGATTCCCACAATATCGTAGTTGTAGGCGCAATACGATGTATACTGATAGTTTATGCCATATGATCCCATAGTTCGAGTAAAGTGGAAGTAGCCGGGTTCAAAGTTTGGAATGATAGCCCAATCGTAGCTTACGCTCGAGCCATTAGGATAGGTGATTGTCTTCAGCGTCCCGTAGGTTGAGTCATAGGAAAACTGATACTGCTCTCCGTTGGGTAGTGTAATGCTCTGGATATGGGGAATGGGGACGCCCACATAGATCGGTGGCAGACCCGGACAGTTAGTGTCATTGGTGGGAGCCAATGTAAAATCGATATAGTAGTGTGGGGTTACTGGACTGGCCCAGACTATATTATATGGCGCCGAGAGTCCTGCCACTGTGATTGTATCTGTGCCCGATCCGGTTGACATCCCAGACCCCCCGAAGGATACAGCGGTGGCTCCCAGAGTATCTGTATAGTTAGCACCATTGAATGTAACAGTATTCCCATTGCGGTCTTCTATAGAAGCAGGATAAGCGCTATAAAACGTCGTATCGTTATCGTAGGGGATGTTTGATGCAGAGGGA
>NZ_DATKQC010000347.1:0-4372 GCF_035532915.1 Edaphobacter sp. | reverse complement strand
GCCCTTTTATGCCAGATGGGTTTCTCGTCCCGTGTGGGCGCGGCCTGGGTTGTCCGTAAGCTCGCAGCATCATTCTCGGATATGAATGGATTGCGCGCTTGGTTGAGGCAGCACGACGCCTTGCTTTCGACCCGCGACTTTTGGGAGTCAGACGACTCATACGCGCTTTGGAGACACGCCTCCTCGCCTACGAGTACAGAACATCCTCGGCCGTGGAATCACGCAGCTTACACCGCTGCTGTGGACTGGACAGGTGACCGGCCCGCGGCAAACAGCCAAGTCCGTATTATTGCCGGAAATGATCGGTCAGCGACAATCTGCGCACCAGATCTGACGCCTCTGGGTACGGCGCAGTTCACGTTCAATCCGCATGGCGCGGCACTCGACGGAAGTGTGACGGCTGCAGGAGGGCTTCGTATCTCGTATTTCGGAAGAGGCTGACACTTCGCAGTTCTCTCTTTCTTCGTGCACAAAAACCCGTAGAATCAAATCTTCCATAGGCAGGATGATGGCCGACCACAAAATCGCAGGCAAGGATCACGAGCGTACTGAGCCTTCAGTAGCGCTGAATGCCATCTGTCCCTACTACACCATGTTTCCACTGACATTCCCGCTTTCCGTTCTCAAACGCTTCGGCGGGGTCCGACTCAGAGTTCTTGATCCGTTTTGCGGACGTGGAACAACGATCTTTGCCGCACGAATCAAGGGCCATAAGGCATTCGGGATAGATTGCTCTCCCATCGCAATCGCCATTGCCCGTGCAAAACTTGCGCACACAACGGACGCTGAGGTGATAGCACTGGCCGAAAGAATTCTGGAGGGACCAGTAAGGGTCACGGTGCCAAAGAGAGAGTTTTGGGAGTGGGCATATGCCCCGGGCACGCTGAGACAAGTATGCATCCTGCGTGAAGGACTTCGTGGCCTGCGGAGCGGTGTGGCGGGGATGTTGCGCGCGATATGCCTTGGTGCGCTGCATGGCCCCTTGAGTAAGAGTCCTGAACAGCGGGGCTATTTCTCCAATCAGATGCCCCGCACATTCGCATCGAAGCCAGATTATTCGGTCCGGTATTGGCGCGCGCACAATTTGCGGCCGACGCCGGCGAATGTTCTTCAGGTCATCAAGCGTCGGGTAGCCCGGCTTAAACTCGACACGCTGCCGGACTGCGTAGGCACGCCCAGGATTTCCACGGCCGATGCGCGGTTGGCACGAGGGTACTCTTCTGTCCCGGCAAAAATTGATTTGGTGATTACCTCGCCGCCATACTACGGCATGAAAACCTATATCGCCGATCAATGGCTGCGGAACTGGTTCTTAGGCGGACCTTCGAAAGTTCCCTACGGCGAGCAGTGTTTTCTTTCGCACCAGAGTCCTGACGCATTTGCAGAATCGTTGTCGCAAGTGTGGGATCGCGTCGGCGAGCGACTTTCGGGAAACGGGCGGATGTTCATTCGATTCGGTGCAATTCCGTCGCGAAAGGGGGACCCTCGGGAAATCATGGACGCGTCCCTGGAACATTCGCGATTCTCTTGGGAGATTCGTCATGTCCGGCGAGCCGAATCGGCTGCGTCCGGTAAGCGGCAGGCCTGCCACATGGGAAGCAGGATCAAGTCGTCGGCGATTGCGGAGTACGATTACGAAATTTCAATGTCCTGAATTATGCCAGCGTAAGGTTAGTTGCCTTTGCGCATTGCCGCCTACGCTGACCTGGAGCGGAAGCAGCTCACGGCAAAAATCCGACACGTAGGTCTTCACCGCTTTTGAGGTCAGGATCGTCTCCCGGTCGGATGGCAGGTGGTACGCCAGATCCTCTGAAATTACGAGAATGCATTTCGCGCGTGCGCGGGAGATGGCGACGTTGGTGCGCTCAAGCTGAAGCAGAAAGCTTTCCTCTTCGGAAATCAGATCGGGGTCGCCGACTCCGAACGAGATGATTATAGTGTCGCGTTGTCCTCCCTGAAATCGCTCAACCGTGTCCACGGCCGCATCTATCCTTTGCGGATCATGAGTGGGGAATATTTCGCGCAATCGCCGGACGATCAACGCTCGTTGCGCCCGGTGTGGCGTCACCACGCCGACGCCTCGATCCCAAAAAACGGTTGGGTCGTACGCCTGATGATTCGGGATTATCTCTTGGCCTGCCGCGTCCTTCTCGCCGTCGAGAAATTGCGAGAAGGCGAGAAAAAGTTGCTGCACCATGCTGCATACGATGTCGGCCTCGAAGTCATTGGCCTGCCCTGCTCTTCCATCCTCATAGGTCACAGCAACCAGCGTACGTTCAGGTTTCAGGATTTCGTCAACGCCAGAGAACCACGGCACAGTATTCTGCCAGTGTGCGGGCATGTTTGCGGCTTCAGAAATACGGTGGAGCTTCAGGTCGGCGGAATGCGCCGAAAGTCCTGGCGGATATCCGATGCGCTTGCCAAATCCAACAAAGGCCGACGCAGACCTGTAATTGATTAGGAGGTTTTGCGAAGTTAGACCGTGACGATGCAACAGATAATTCTGAATACTGCCCACCAGCCATTCTGCGTTGCGGGGCGGTTGGGTAGTGATCACGGGAGGCATTTGCAGGTGGTCTCCGAAGAGTGCCACTTCGGACTGTGCTGACAGCAGACACAATGGAAACAGCGATTTTCCGACATCCAATTGCGAGCTCTCGTCTATCACGAGGTAATCGAACAGCCGAGCCATGGCAGTATCGTTGCCGTGCTTTGCTATGCGATAGCACTGGTGGGCAACAGTCCCCACTAAAACTATTGCTCCAGGATTTTGAAGCTCGTTCCAGAGTCCCTGAAAGCCAGGGTCGCTGCGACTGGCCGCGATGTCATGGACAACGTTCGCTCCTGCCGGCAATGAGCCGCGATCCGGGTGAGTGGCGGCGTAAATCCGGTAGCATGAAACACCGGCAATGTGCACTCTTTCCAGCAGTTCAAGGATCTCCGCAAAAAGTTTTTCCCACGCCGTGTAGGTCGGGCCCGTTATCAATATGCGGATGTTCTGGCCTGAATTCCGCGCGGCTAGGATTCGCGCCGCCACAAGCGATGCAGCCGTTGTCGTTTTGCCGGTTCCCGGAGGTCCCCAGACGACCGAGAGTCGATGGCTCAAGCAATTAGAGACTGCATCTCTTTGTGATGTGTTCAGCGGCCAGTTTGCCTGTGCAATCGCATCAATCGCACCGTTGATAAGATCGTCGGCCAGCCCTGTTTCTTCGACGCCCAGAGCCGTGGCGTCCCAAAGAATGCGCGCCACGGGTGTGACGGCATCGTTGCGGGGTAAATTGGTGGCCGGTGCGTGTCCTAAAGCGGCGTAGGTCGCCGGGGCGGCCTGGGCCATCGGCGGTCTTCCAATGGCTAGGAGGCATTCCCTCACACGTTCTGCCATCGGTGGGCCGTCTCTTGCAATCAGACTCACGTTTTGCGAAATGTCCACCGCACCGGCCGCAGCAAGAATATTCCGGATTGCATCGGCTCCGCGAAAGGTTGAGAGCCGGATTTGAGCCCTGAGAGCCGTCCGATCGAGCTCAACCAGTTCGCCCGAGAAAATATCTGCCATCTTGCGATTCCGGTCCTCGAATCCGATTGGTTGCAGTCCGGCCTGGTCGAGCAAGTTCCGGGGGCGCAAATCAAGGAACCCTGCGATACTCTCGTCCTGCAGCGCCAGAAAAGATTCACTGTCTCTGAATTTGCAGTCGCGCGAGGTAGGCCGCACGTCGTATACCAGATCGCCGTTCGGCTGCGTTGCGTGAAGCTGCGAAAAGCGCAGGATGCTGTAACTTGCTTCCAGTTCTTCCGGTTCAGATGACCACGACCTTCGCAGCTCAACGGTTTTGCATGCCTCTTCAAGCAACGCCCATCCGTACCAGAGCCGGCCATCTTCGCTCATGTTCTGAAAGTTGAACGGAACACCGATCTTGAGGGGTCTGGCGTCAAAATGGAGCCTCCCAGCCATGTCCGCGCCAAATTTCCAGACCACGGCGCGCAACCCTGTCACCTGTCGCTTCACAGCGTCGCTGTAGTCGGTGATGCATTGCGACCGCGTTCTATGGGTGGTTCCAACTTTGACGAGCGGTTCCAGCGACCATATTTCGTAAATCCGCTCACGCGGAATCATGTCGGAGAAAGGATCGCGATAGAACGATCCCGGAACATAAGGTGGAAATTGGGCATCGTGGTAGACTTCGGCCACATTGAACAAAGTAAGGCAGTGCGCGACCGGCAGCCTCAAATCCCTCTGGATCACCGACTTCATGAACGTTATCGGATTGGCCAACGTGATTTCGTCTTCCTCCAGAATTTCTTCGGGAGGGAAGAGCCATGCGAGGCCTCGCAGGTATCGCTCAGGCTGCATCACGATTGAGTTGAGGTGCCTGCC
>NZ_DATKQC010000346.1:0-16770 GCF_035532915.1 Edaphobacter sp. | reverse complement strand
CCCCGGTTGCCTGGTAGCGCCGGCCCCCCAGTTGCCTGGTAGCGCCGGCCCCCCGGTTGCCTGTAGCGCCGGCCCCCCGGCCGGCTGTAGCGTGGACCTCCCGGTCCACGCTCTCCTCCTCACTCAATGTTGTCATCCTGAGCGGGTGATAAATTTTTTACATCACGTTGTTTTCATTGCACATAACACGCCAATTTTTGGCTGTGTAGTAACTGTGCAGGCAAGCTGTGCAAATTCCAGCCAATTCTGCCTGCTGCAGGCCCCTTGGGCACGAGGAGCCGGGGTGCGTCGCCCCTTCTTCCGAAGGCCAAGTCAGAACAGCAACGCACAGAGTAGCCAAGTCCATGCGCGATGTCGGTTCCTGCTGCTCATACTGCTGACGATAAATGATCGCAGCAATGACCGCATCTTCGCCGCATGTTCGGTGAACAGAAGCGATGAAACCGAATGTTGATGCCGCAATCGCCAGTCGAAGTCTCAGCCATGAGCTTCATGCAACGGATAATCGCGTCCGTCGTCGGAGCCTTCAGAGGCTCAGCCCTATATCCATACCCTGACTCTTTTCCTGTTTGGGAGTCTCGGCTATCTCATGTTGCGGCGGTTTCAAGTCGGGCGTGTGGGCGCTTTGGTGTGAAACATCATGGCCCAAAGCCTGCGACAGCTTTTCTCGGTCGTTCGTGAATATCTGAGCGTCCCATCGCCCGCGCGAAACTGATACATAGGCCATGCGGTTATTGAGCAGATCCTTCGCGCCCAGTTCAGTATCAACATTGATGAGCACACGGTCTGCGGTCTGCCCCTGACTGGAGTAGCTGGTCACGGCGTAGCCGTGATCCAGATGCGGATGCCGCAGCGGATCGAAGCTCATGCTGCGCTCATTGTCCAGCTTCATACGCATCGTGCCATCCTGCGCGATGGCCTCCACTGTTCCAAGTTCCCGGTTCGCTATCTTCAACTCCTGGTTCGGTGCGGTGAACTGGATGCGGTCGCCAACGGAGAATGCCTTCTCCTGCTCGCGGTAAACCGAGACTCCCATCTGGCGGCGCGGATCGTAGGTCGTGTGTTCTCCGTTCGTGCGCAGAACCGTCAGCGTGTTTTCCCGTGCATTCACTGAGACAACGCGAGTATATTCGCCTTTCTCAATGCAAGTCTCCTGCGAGCTGCGCGAGTAGCGCAGAATATCGTTGATCTGGTACTGCTGCGCCCAACTGCGATCCGCGCCGGTCATCTCCTGACGCGGCACAAGCGTGTTGATGGAGTGCTCCCGTTGGCTTACAACGCCGCGCGATTGCAGCTCATCATGTATCCGTTGATTGATCTCCGAACGCGAACGGTTGTCCGGCGAAACCACAAGTGTGCTTTCAGGAGCCTTGGCATACTCGCGCGCGATAGCGGAGATGCGCTCCTCATGGCCCTTCACTTCATGCACACGGCCCTGCCGGTCAAGACTTTCGACAGCGGCTCCAACCTGACCGTGCGCCAACTGCTCGACGGCTTTCTTCAGCTCCGGGTCGCGCTGCCGCACGATCTCCTCCAGCCTCACCGTGCGCATTCCCGCTTCCTGTAGCTGCGCGAAGGGCCGGCCTGCTTCGACGGCCTCATGCTGGCGCGTGTCGCCTACCAGTAGAACGCGATCATTCGGATGGAGGCGGGTTACAAACTCGTGCATCTGGCGCGTTGAGGCAAGCGATGATTCATCGAGCACATACAATCGCTTCTCGCCGGTGTCCGGTTGCTCGCCCCTGGCAAGATGATGCTGGAGCGTGGAGGTCTCTATACCGGCCTCGGCGAGCTTATGCGCCGCGCGGGAAGTCGGCGCGAATCCCTCGACCGTGTATCCCTGCGCCTCCGCGCCCTCACGGACCACAGCCAGCGTAGTCGTCTTGCCAGCGCCGGCGACTCCATCCAATCCAACAATCTTCTCGCGGCTCACAAATATCTCATCGACCGCGCTTCGTTGCGCCGGACTCAACTCCGGGTGCCGGTCTTCTGTCCAAATTCGCAACTGCGGTGAAACCAGCATCGGATCGCCATAGCCGCGTTCATTGCCTCTCTGCATCTGGGCGACGATCTCCTTCTCCATGCGAATCATTTCGGCGGTGGTGTACTGGGGCGCGGCGCGGCCATCCGTCTGCTCAATCGCGCGAAACTCGCCTCGCATCACCCGTTGCTCAAACTCATGTCGCACTTGGCCGTAGGTCGCCTGCCCCATGCTGCGGTCCATCGCTGCCTGCAGGATGGCTCGCTCATCCTGCACTGCCGAACGCTCGAAGACGTGAACGCGAGAATAGGTCACGGACTGCTGCACCGTCTTCTCCGGTTGTTGCGCATGGTGGTGTGCCTGTTCGCGCGCTTGCGCGACAACACGATCTGCCTGATGGCCGAACTGTGCGGCGAGTTCACGGTGCCGCTGCAACACTTCCTCCGGCGAAAGCAACTCCTTGCTGTCCCGCGTGCGATGGGCCGCTACCTGCGCCGCGCCAGCGCCGTCTCTGCCGATCTCCTGCAAGTGTTCTTTGATTTGCTCCCGGCGCGGACTTGACGCGTCGAGATACTCCTGCGTGTAGCCCTTGATCTCCGGCTGTCCATGCTTGCCCCGCTCGATCTCGTAACCCAAGCCATGCAACCGCATGGCGAGCTCGGAACGGTATACGCTGGTCGCATAGTGCTGGGACTGGAACAAGCTGCGCTCCTGGAGCGCACGTGTCTGGCCATTCTCGCGTTCGGTGACATTGAAGATGACGGCATGAGTGTGAAGCTGCGGCGCAGCATAACCGTCCACCGGACGGGCGGTGTCATGCTCGAAGGTAGCTGCGATGAACTTGCCAGTCGTCTCCGGTGCATGGACATTACCTATGCGCGCCTGCGTGTAACGCTCCAGTTCTCCGAGAGCGACGCGGACGCTTTCACGGTGCGCCTCCCGGACACGGTCATCGCGTCCTACAAGGGCGGTAAGCGAAACGGACTTCGGTGCAGAGAATGTCGCATCCCATCCCGCGCGGTGCTCCACGCTGGTGATTTCCTTGCCGTGCTCGTTTTCGTAGGTGCGCGCAGGCTGATGCTTGACGAGCTGCAAGCCGCGTTCGGGATGCTGGCCTTCACTCAGGCGGGCGAAGTGCTCGGAGCCGACTTCGCCATCGAGACCCCACTGCTGCGCAAGCTTTCCCTGCCACTCGTTATGCGCCTGCTGGTCGCGGCTCCAGTAGTTCTGCTTTTCGGAAGTGAACTCGCGGGAGTGATACGTCCGCGCCTGGCCCGCTGACAAGGATTTGGAGATGGTCAACATGCGCATGTACTCCACAAAGTGCGCGGCAGCATCTCGCTTCTGCCTGATGAGATTCTATCGCTGACCGAAAGAATATAGGAAGTAATCCTCAAGCGGGCTAAAGCTGGCTTCCATCGGACGATCAGACAAATCGGGACACGCCGGACACTTTCTCCCTTGACAAATGTGAACAGTGTTCACTAGTGTGATTGGTGTTAGCTATGAACATCCAGCGCATACGCGAAGAGAAGAAATCTGAAATCCGAAACCTGATCCTCGGAACCGCCCGGAAAAGCTTCGTCAGGGAAGGCTATGAGAATTTCTCCCTGCGCAGTCTGGCGCAGAAGATTGGCTATTCCCCCGCGGCGATCTATCGGTACTTCAAAAGCAAGGACGATATCTTTGCCTGCCTGACTGCAGAGAGTTTTGATCTGTTGATCAAGGCCTCGTCCGCTGTCGTTCCGGAACCGGATGAAGATCCAGTTTCCGTTTTGAAGCGAGGCATACATGCATACGTAGCATTTGGTCTCGAAAATCCAGACCACTACCGGATTGCATTTCTCCTCGGCGGACGAGCGGCAAAAGGGCCTCAACGGCCCAGAGCCGCATACGAAGCACTGCGGGCGAGAATCCAGCGCTGCATCGACGGCGGCCGGATGTTTCCGGTTGATCCGGACCTGCTGGCGCAGTCACTGTGGGCCGCGGCGCATGGAGTTACATCACTGCTCGTTCAGCGGCCATCCTTTCCATGGGTGGCGCGAAGCAAGTTGGTTGATCGCGTGATTGACAGCGCAGTCAATGCACTGCTCGTCCATCCACAAGCAGTATCCCTGGGAGGCGAAAATGACAATCGCAACGTCAAAAAAATCTCCGCAGCGCGAAACCCCAAGAGGGTCGCGGGGCGCGCTTAGGGCGAATCTTGGCTGGCTCGTCGCGGCTTGCGCCTTGTTGCTGGTCGCCGACGGGCGAAACACCATTGCGCTTGCGGCATGGCTCGCGCCCGCATGTCTGCTGCGGTTCGTCCGCAAGGAGGATGCGCTCCGCGGACTCGCGATCGCCTACGTTGTCCTGGTGATCACGCGGGGCGTCGCGTTTCGTGGAATGGTGCCCATCCCCGGAGTCTTCTACTACATCTTTGCGGTGATATCGGCCATCTCGGCCCTCCTGCCCTACCTTGCGGACCGGCTGCTGGCGAGGCGCCTCGGGAAGTTCTCCGGTACGCTTGTCTTCCCGTGCACTCTGGTAGCCGCGCAGTTCCTCTATTCCCACGGACCGCAGGGCAGTTGGGGCACGGTGGCCTATACGCAGGCGGGCAACCTGCCGTTGCTTCAGCTTCTATCTGTCACCGGGATCTGGGGAGTGACATTCCTCATCGGCTGGTTTGCAGCCGTTGTCAATCAGGCTCTGGACCGTCCCCGGAACCTGCGACCGCTCGCTGTCTTTGCTCTCGTATACCTGGCGGTCATTCTTGGAGGAGGGGCGCGGCTCGCCTTCTTCCCTCCGTCGTCTCCGGCGGTGCGGGTCGCCTCGCTCTCTCCGGCAGAGCAACCACAACAACCTGCCTTCAATGACTTGAGTGCGATTGTCGCGGGAAGAGCCACCAGCGCTCAGGTAAGCGCCTTCCGAAACGCGTCGGCCGCGGTTGCCAACGATTTGCTGTCGAGGTCAGCTCTGGAGGCCTCTGCGGGGGCGAAGATCATCTTCTGGTCGGAGAGCGCGGTCTACGTTCTCGCCGAGGATGAGCCTGTGCTGCTCGCGAAAGGGCGCGAGCTCGCACGAACCGATCAAGTTTACCTTGGGATGACGCTTGGCACCTGGACGCCCGGCGCGCCGAAGCCACTCCAGAACAAACTCGTCATGATCGAGCCGGACGGGAACATCGCCTGGCAATATCTAAAGGCGAATCCAACGCCGGGACCCGAAGCGGCAGCGGCCATTCCGTCCGATGGAAAACTGAAGTGGATCGATTCGCCTTATGGCCGAATCGTCGGCGCAATCTGCTATGACATGGATTTTCCTTCCCTGATGGCGCAGGCAGGTGCGGATCGCGCCGACATGGTGATCAGCCCGGCCGGAGACTGGCGGGCCATCGATCCCCGCCATACGGAGATGGCCGGCTTTCGGGCCATTGAACAGGGATTCAATCTGGCGCGACAAACCAATCAGGGTCTGTCTGCGGCTTACGACTATGAAGGGCATCAGTTGGCCCACATGGATCAATATCAGGCCCAGGAACTCGCCATGGTGGCGCAGGTTCCGACCCGCGGTGTTCGCACTCTCTACTCGCTGCTAGGGAATTGGCTCGCGTGGCTCTGTCTGGTCGTGCTGATCGCTCTCGTCTGGTTCGGCATTCGAGCACCAGTCAGATCGGCGTGACAGCGCCGCCGCCAAAGGTCGTCGCTTAGCAGGAGAACGTGCTTGCTGGATCGGCGGTCGAATTCCGCGGCGAACCATTCACCGCGCTGCGGCCGAACGCCCAGCATGGGCAGCAGGTTGGCGGTGACCCGCAGCCCGTACACCAACTCCGGTTGGCCCTTTCCGGTCAGGTTCGACAAGTTGTAGCGATACATCGCCACATCCTGGAAGGCGGGAACGGTGGACTTCCAGTCAATCGCGTCGCGCAGGGGAGCGCTCCAATCGCTTTGCTCGCCGGTTTTGGGAGGCCAACTGACAATCTGCACCAGCCGAGAAGGATCTCTGAAGGGTAAGGGCGCGAGGAGCACAGCGCGCACCGCGGCGAAAATCGCAGTGCCGAAGCCAAAACCCGTCGCGAGAACAAGGACCACAGCACAGTGAAACCCCGGCAACGATCTGCGCCAGGTTTGCCGTCAACTACATTCTCACCCGCCGAGCATAAACTGAATTTGCATGGCCTGCGCCTGCTACAAACTTGCGGTGCCACACACGAAGGACATCGCGGCGCACATTTTCAGCGGTCGAGCCCCTACCCGCACATTGGGTTCGGACACTCGCCGGTATTATGCAAAAGGAGGACCCGTGAAACGTGCGCATCGGATCGGGATGTGGCTCGGTGGCAGTTTGCTGACATTGTTGCTGGCGTGTGCGCTGGTACTCTTTGCGTTCTTTCACACATTTTATCCGCATGTGCGACCTGCCAACTACCCGCCGACGCACGATCTCGCCACGGCGCAACGTCAGGACCTGGACTACTTCAAGCGCTATTTCACGCTGGATCGTTCCTACACGCCGACTGCTCGTGCCCAAGCCGAGCGACTGTTCCGAGACACGTATGCGAAAGTCGGCGCGTTGTCGCCCGCTGCGTTTTCACTGTCGATTCTGCGCATGGTCGCACTGGCCGACAATGGTCATTCTCAGGTCTATAAGGGATCGTTATCGAGTGCTAACAATCGCATTCCTTGTCGTCTATATCACTTCGCCGATGGTTATTATGTCATCCGTACTCGGCCAGCATGCTCGGCATTGCTGGGTGCAAAGCTGATCGCTGTCGACGCACTGCCTGTGGATCAATTGGTTGACCTTATGTTCGAGTACTCGGGTGGCCCCCGAAATCACTACGATCAATATGTCTCGGTGTTTTTCCTCGAATCACCCGCCCTTCTGCATGCTGCGGGCTTGGTGACGCAGGCCGATCAACTCACCTTGCAGGTGCAATTGCGAGACGGTTCCTTGCAGGAGGTGGCGATGCATGCCGATCCTCCCAACCCGGATGCGCCGGACGTATATTCCGACGCCTATCTGTCGCCGCAGCGCATCGACGGCGAGGCGGCGGACTGGTCGCCTCTGTTGGCCCGCGATGCCGCTTTGCCACTATTTCTAAGCGGCTACGCCAATCCGTTCCAAGCTACGTACTGGCCCGATAAGAGCGTGTATTACGTGCAGTTCCGCAGCAATGAGAGCGAACAGGGGCATCCGATCGGCCCGTTTGTCAGCCACGCGGAGCGCCAGATCATCGAAACTCGGCCACGTTGCATCGTGCTTGATTTGCGTCTCGATCAGGGAGGCGATTTTGTCACGACTGCGGCACTGATGAAGCACATCACCACACTTACTGATTCGATCCAACACGTCTACGTGCTGATTAGTGCGTGGACCTTCTCCGCCGGTGACATCGATCTTGCATTAGTGAAGGACCACGGAGGTCGCAAGGTCACTGTCATCGGAGAGCCGCCAGGCGACCGTGTGCGCATCTGGGCAGAGGGCCGATATATCACCCTTCCTCATTCGAAGCTCGACATTGGTTTCGCGACTGGGTATGAGGACTATTCGAAGCCATGCTGGGGACAACCGCACTGCTTCTGGACTACCCTGTTCTTTCCCACCCATGTTGCCTCGTTCGCCCCGGATATCCGTGTGCCATACACCTTCGACGATTACGTGAATCTGCGTGATCCGCTGCTGGCCAAAGCAATGTCGCTCGCCAGCGACGCAACGTTGCAGCACTGACACACAGTTGTGAGGACTCGCGAGTCACTCGATGAGAATTGGGTTTGTATCGACCCGTCGGCTTGTGGGGCAATGGACCGTTGTGGAGGCCTCTTTTACGGCTTCACTCAATCCACTCCGATTCATCCCAGTCACGTGGCTTTTCATTTCCGGCCTTTTGTCGAGCAGACCCAGGGAATACCATTTGCTTTAGGGCCGGCTTCTTTGGCGGTTCGTTCGAGCCTGCACTCGCTGCCTGTTGCGAGCTGATCGCCGTCTGCTGCACGGCAACGGTACGCGACGATACCGCTACGGCTCGCTCGATGAATCGCGGCTGTTTCTCTATCGGAGCAACATACGGAAAGCGTACCTGGACGACGTAGTTCTCCTGCTTAATGTAGCCGTGCAATGGCTCCAGTCCTGCAATCTCCGAGGCCATGACGAGCGGCTGGGTCGTGATCTCAAGGGTGTACTGCTTTCTGCCACCAATCAGACCCCCACTGCGCGACTCCTTCAAACGCTCAAGCTCCACCTCTCCGATCGCATCGGAAACCCACTTCGCCGAGTGCGGCTCGGAGGTCTTCAGGAATATCTTTGTCGCGGGTTGCGAGAGGATGACTTCGGCATCCTTGCCGTAACGCTTTTCGAGCTGGCTTCGGCCCTGGAATCCGAGCACAACCGGGTTGCCGGATTTGCGGCTCTCGGTGACAACCGTATGGAGCTGCGGCAACCTGTTCAAACTGGCCAGTTCGTCCAGCACAAACCACACCGGCTTCGCCGGATTCACGCAGGGCGCCAACATGCGGAGAATCAGCATGTCAAGCCATACGCTATGCAGCGGCAATAGCTTCTCACGGAAGGTCGGCCTGGAGGTAAGAAACACCCATTTGTTGCGCTCGAATTCCCAGCGCGAAGTGGAGAACCGTTGCCGGTTGTCATCCTCCCTGGGCAACAGCTCGAAGCTGTCCGCAATCATGTTGAAACTGGAGATGATTCCGGCACTCTGGGCAGGCGCGCTGGAATCGAGAAAAGCGGCATACGGAGTTCCCTGCACCATGCGCGCGATTTCTGCTGGATCGCTCATCCATTGCACAAGCTGCTGCGGGGTGGGCCGCCGGCACATCAGACGTGCGAAGACGCGCCGTGGTGCGTCGGTAAAGAATTCCTTTTCGTGGTCCTTTTCAGGAAACAATGCCGCCGCCATCGCCGTCGCCACTTCCGCCGTCGATACCTCATCGGCGATGTCCCAATAAGGGCACCGTGTGTCGAGTGGGTTGAGAATCAGATCGCCGCGCTCGGGCGAGTAGAACTCCGGCGTGAACTCCAGCGCCGGGTCGTAGACGATGGCCGTCTCTCCCCGCTGAGCAATCTGGCGGAGGATTTGCCGGATGGCCGAAGATTTGCCGCTGCCCGAGTCGCCCATTAATAGGATATGGTTGGCTTCGAGATTGCGCCGGATGCGGAAAGTGGGACTGGCCCAACTGGGCAACTGCTTGCTGCACCAGTCGAGCAGGAAATTCTGCCAGCGCAATTGCCAGCGGATACCGTCGGGCTTAATCTTCCAATTCCATCGCCAGGAGGACAGCAGTTCCGGCCCTCGGGTGCGGCGTCCATGCCGTTGTTCGCGTCGCGATCCGGCGGAGCCCAACCACTCTTTCAATTGAAGCCCGCCCGCAATCAGAAACATCAGCGATGCCAAGCCGAAGAGAATCCGTTCGAGCGGCGGCATCTCTGGTGCCAACCATGCCGCCAATGGGAATAGCGGAAAGCCGAAGATCACCGCCAGTAGAGCCACGATCCACCACCGGAAACGACCTGGGAAACGCAGCGGTCTCATGGCGTACCCTTTGGTGGTTTGGCTCCGCCACCGGCCCTCAGTTTCACCAGAAACTCGTCAGCCTTTTGCTGTTTAACGGAGTCGGCGTATACGAGCATCTTGCGGAGCGATTCGTCTGACAATGGCCCTTTGGAAGCTGCCGCGAACAGATTAAGGATGAGGGCACGAATCGCCATCAGTTCGCCCAACAGAATTGGGTCGGTATTCGATCCCTGAGCGCCAGACAATCTGGCGAGTATTGCCTCGCGTATCCAGGCGGAAATGTTCGTGCCTTCGTCGGCGGCAGCGGCCTCGACTTCGGCAAACTCAGCCTCGGTCAACCGGGTGCCGGTTTGTTTGACGCGGTAATTCTCGGATTCCCGTGCGGGGGAAATGGCTGGCGGAATCAGCGAAGTCGGCTTCGGGTCAGCGGTAGCCACAGAAGATTTGACCCCGGCGAGGACTTGGGCTTGCATTTCGTTTGATGCCGGGTGATTGAGGGCGGTTTCCGTAAAGCATTCTGAATCATCATGTTCACATCTGCTAACTTTGTCGTTTGCAGATGTAAACGCCAATGTTTTCGCGCGAAAACTCAAAACTGCAAATGATTGAAAATGCACACGTTAACAAACGCAAACGAGCGTTTACGAATCAGTACCCCGTTGGGGATGACGTGTCGCAGCGTACAGCCGATGCCGAAGGCAGCGCCGTTCTTGGGATGACGGGCCGGGACACGGAATGGAGGGTTGCTGCCACGCCAGCGACGGCCCGCTGAAGCTCACTGGGCGCAGCCGGAGCTAAAATGCCGCCAAGGGAGAAGCGAGTATGAGCGGCATACACAGCCCCGCAGTCGCCCCTAGGCGGGAGTCGGCGCGCGATTGGAAATGGACACCGGCGGAGAAGGCCGTCGCCCGCAGAGCCTTCCACCTGGCCCTCAGCCGGGAACTCGAAGGCACCGTCCGCGAAGCCAAGGAACGCGCCGCGCGGATCACGGAAACCTCGGGCCTGTGGGAGCTGGAAGCCTGGCTCGGCGAGCAGCGCCGCCGCATCGACCGCGACTTCGACTACCGCTACTCCGTCCTGCCTCACGTCTTCGCCAGCCTGCTCTGCGACGGTCGCCTTACCGAAGACGATCTCCTCCGCCTCGCCCCGGACAAGCTCGACGCCATCCGCCACATCGCCCGCTCCTGAGCCTCCGACGCCAGCGACGGCCCACGGACGCCACGGCTGGCCCCTGGCCCTCACGATCTCCACGATCTCCATCTGGCGCGGGCCGGAGACCGTCCAATAGCGCCCCAATCCGGCCGCGTTTCTCTCTGCGGCGAAGCTCACTGGCGTCTGCCCAATGAGCATCCCGTCCTATCGATTAGGTGGCTTCGATACAACCACATTGGCCGAGGGCTTCGCCGCGTGCGCGTCGGGCGGGCCAGTGTGGTCGCCCGCGTTCGCGGGCATCGAGTGAGGGCGGGCAAACGCGCACAGGACACGAAAAATGCGGAGCCGGTCTTGCTGGCTCCGCGAACTGCTGCGATTGCTTGATGGTTATGCAGCCGCTTTCTTTGCGGCCTTCGTCTGCGGCCTGGGTGCTGGCTGCTTGGCGCTCTTGGCCTTTTCCTTCGCCGCGAACTCCTGCTTGACTGTCGCGGAGATGGCGTCCACATCCACCTTGTAGGCGTGCGCGGCATCGCGGAGAATCTTTGCCGCGTCGGTCTGGTTGTGCATGGACAGGAGGATGGCCGTCTCGACCAAAATGCGGCCCAGCTTACTCTCCTCGGCCTTGGGGAGAAACGCGGCCAGCAGTTTTGCCGGGGCTGCGTTGTTGGGTTTACCGATGCTATGCTGCCGGATGAGAACGGACAAGCGCCGCTCATCCAGCATCGCGGTCAGACGCTCGGCCAGAAATAGCAGGTCGCGCTTCATCAGCCGGACGGGAACCGCGTCGCCGATGGCTTTCAGAACGCGCATCCCGGTGGCCTGGGCCGTCGCCTCCTCGCGGCGCTGCTTCTCCTGAGCGGCCTTCATCTCGGCATCGGCATTCGTCCGCCGCTGCTGTTTCTTGGGGTGATGCACCGGGCAATCGGGGTTCGCGCACACCTTGCGAAACTCGCCCTTGTCCGTCCCATCCGCAACAATGGCTTCGGTGGTGTACTTGCATGTTTTGTATTCCGGCGCTTCCTGCTGGTATTTGTTCTTGGGCTGCTCATGCCGGATTTCGACATACTGGTTGCGGGGCACAATCGTGCTGCCTTCGGCGGGTTTACCGTAGGCGGACGTGATCTGTACCAGCTTCGGTTTCGCCGCTACTGTCCGCTTTACGTGCGCGTCCACCTTGGCCGTATAGCAACCGGGATCGGAGCAGGAATCGTGTTTGGCCGCGATGCCCTCGAAGAGCAACGTATTGTGGCCGGTGCGCTTGGGGCATTCAACGCAGGCACCCGCCTCGGGCACGAGCGTTGCATCCTCTTTCGAGAACGGCGCGGTGGCAAGCTCCAAGAGAATGTTGTGTTCGATCCATTCCCGCAGATGGCGAACGGGCAGCAGGATGCGCTTCGCCTTGTTGCCGCCCGTGTAGCTCTCTTGCCAGCACGCGGTTAACGCTTCCTCCTGTTGTTCGGGCTGTAACTTCGCCAAGAGCAAGGCATGACCCACGCCAATCTCGTCCTTGGTGAAGGCTTCGACCGCTGCGGGGGCAAGCTCGGTCAAGCGAAGCCGGGAGGCCACATACCCCGGTTGCTTGCCGCATTTGGCCGCGATGAGTTCGATGGAATACTTCGGCTCCTCAAGGCGCAAGAGCGCGGCGAAGCCCTGAGCCTCATGGAGCGGATGCACGTCCTGGCGCTGGAGGTTTTCGACTAATTGCGCCTCCAACACCTGAGCGTCGGTCATTTCGCGTATGCACACCGGGACTGTTTCTTTCTCGGCCATTGCCGCGCCGCGATAGCGGCGTTCTCCGAAAACAATCTCGAATCGTCGCTCTGCGCGGGGACGAACCAACAAAGGCTGCAAGACGCCGTTTTCGCGGATGCTGGCGGCGAGTTCCCGCATCGCATCTTCGTCGAAGGTCTTGCGTGGGTTGGTGGGCGATACAACCAGCCAATCGAGTGGCAGGTCGCGGTAGTCGGACTGAGTTTGAACTGTAGTTGTCATGGGGAATCTCCTATTCCGGTTGAATCTTGGTGAGGACGCAAGCGGGTACACTCTCAAGCGCACCCGCATGAGGATGTGTGCGTTAGCTGGCCGCTGCGACCTGCTCAGGCTCCGTCGCCGGTTCCGCGCTTTCGTCGTCGCGGATTGCTGCGAGAATTACAGCGGAGGTCCGCTGGATCACCTCAAGGCTTTCGGCCAGCAGCGTAGCGTTGCCGTTGTACATCCGGATGTAATCGCTCGAAGCGTTACCCATCTCCAAGCCGATTGCCTGACCCACGATGAAGGCCACGGCCTCGGCTTCCGTCTCGCGCACGGTTGCTGTGGTGAAGGTGCGGCGCTCCGCCTTGTGCAAGAGTTCGTGCGCCGTTTCGTGAACCAGAGTGACAAACTCCTCCGGCTTCGACTGGCCGGGTAGAAGCGCGATCTTGCCGCCGTAGCTCACGCCCAAAGCCGGAGCAATTCTTTCGTTGAACTCAAGCGCAATGTTCTGTTGCGCAAGAAAATCTCTGAGCCGGTCGCGCTGTTCGCCCACTTCGCCAGAGATGTTGTGCTCGAACTCCGGCAGGTCTTCGCCCTCGGTCTGCGCCACGTCGAACACATACACAGCGCGAAAACCGATGAGCACCGGCGGCTGCTTGGTGCTGCTGTCCGCATCGCTGGTCCGCGCGGCCTCTGCATTTCTCCGCCGGAATCCGATCATGGGCGCAAGAATGCGGATGCCCTTCTCGCCCTTCTTTACAAACCGGCCCATCTCGTTCCATGCGCGGATGCCCGCCACCCGCGAGGCCGTTGGGCGCTGTCTGGCGATCTGCAAAATGTTCCCGAAACTGTAGGAATGGAAACGGGCCATTGCGTTCAGGTAGGCGGTCAGGGTTTCGCTCTTGCCCGCTTCAAGCTGCTGGATGAGGTAATCCACAGCCTGCTTGATGAGCAGTTGCGGGGGGTTATCGCGCTTTGTGGTCCGCTGCTGATAGGGCGAGTCGCTGCGGCTCTGCTGCGCCGCATTTTTCCTGTGCGGCGCGGCATTGCGGCTGTGGGTTGCGCCGTTGCTGGCGGCGCTGGCTGCTGTCGTTGCTGCGATGGGAAATGACATTTTGATGCTCCTCGGTTGCCCGCTGTGGGGCGGATTGGCGTCCGAAACGGAAGAGCACCCAAACCAATTTTTTTCGTTGAGTGCTCCCGCTTCATGGCTTTTCGCAACGGGCGGAGGCGGGGAGGTTCGGTCAAGGGCGGGCGTTCGGTGCCCGTTCATCGGAGCGCAGCGGAGACCCTTGACGGGTTCTTCCCGCCTCAGCTAGACCGTTGCCTGAAGCGGGGGCGCTCAGGCGAGAAAGAAATTCGGTGGAACTACCTTTTCCTTTCGCCCATGCGAGGGGCAGGGATTGCGGGGCATGAACAGGCGTGCGACTTGAAGCTGTTTGGATGATTGTTCAACACGAAAGGAGTGAGCTGGACCTGCGCTTCCGTGCGCAGTAGCCTATCGACATCGGCGTAGCTGGTAGCGGCTGGGTTGAAAGCTGTCGAGACAACGTACCTCCTGTCTTTTAACAAAAAGGAATGCCGTGAGGCGTTCTCCTTCACTGCCAGCGTCAAGGCGGTGGGAGGGCCAGGCTGAGTGATAAGTCCAATACAAGTGAACCGCCGAAGGCGCCAGTTGGCAACCGAGCAATTCAATATGGCTCACGCAAGCATAAGAGCCGGAAATCGGGCAGAAGCAGTCCAACATTACCTCAAGAGTATGGAATTAGTCGGCGAGGAGACATCGCCCGACCGGACCCTTAAGGCTTTCGTTGCATATCAATGTGGCTTGTGCCTGTTGAATCAGCACAAACTCGATGGAGTTGATCCAACTTGGTTTTCATAGCCGCAGAAAGAGGCGGCTTCAATGATCAAGAATCTATGGGTCACAACCCTTCGGCTTTATAGGGCCTTGAACGAGCAAGACCTGCGATCCTATTCAGGCTCGCTCCTGCGAAAGCACGTGCCAGCAATTCTGAACGATCCGATTATGCAGTAATCTGGTATCCCTTTAGGTGTCAAGCGCAATTAGAGCTGTTTCGGAAATGCTGTAGACGGAGTTGCAGAGCCTGAACCAAGCCTTTGCATTGTCGGGGGTAATCCGTTTGAGGGCGTCTTCGATGGCCTGGTCAAGCGCCTCTCGGGTTCGGGCCTGGGCGGCGCGTAGCAGTTCTTTCAGTTTTGCCCAGGCCTTCTCGATGGGGTTCATATCCGGCGAATAGGGCGGCAAATACAGCAGCTCCGCTCCGGCTTTCTCGATGCTGGTGCGTACCGCGGCCACTTTGTGCGAACTGAGATTGTCCATCACCACAACGTCACCGGCTTTGAGAGCCGGACACAGCACTTGCTGGACAAAGGCCAGGAAGATGTCGCCGTCGGTGGCTTCTTCGATGGTCATTGCGGCGATCATCCCGCGCAGGCTCATGGCCCCCAGAATGGTCATGATCTTCCAGTGACCGCCCGGCGTCGCCTCATGAATGCGCCCTCCGCCGGCGCAGCGGGCGCGCAGCCGCGTCATGGAAGTGGTGACCCCGCTTTCATCCAGAAAAATCAGCCGCTCCGGCGCGATCGTACGGATCCGCGCGGCGAACTCGGCGCGCTGCTGGCGGTTGGCTTCGGTGTCCCGCTCGCTGGCGTGGAGTGACTTTTTTTGAGCCGCAGGCCCATCTTGCGCAGCAGGTACCAGATCTGCGGAATGCTCAGCGTCACGCTGGCCTCGCTGCGCAGTTTGGCTTGAATCTCGGCCAGCGTCAGGTCAGGCTTAGCCTCAATCCACTCCCGCACTTGCTGCTGCGCTTCGGGGCCGGCGTGCGGCTTGCGACCGGGACGGTACGGAACCCGCTCGGCCTGCCCGGTGCGATTCCGCTGCGCGGAAATCTTCTTCGCCCAACCCACACTCACCAGGAACCGCTCGGCCAACTCTTCCAGCGTCTCCTCCCCAACATCGTAGGCGGAGAGAAATTTACGGCGTAAATCAACCCCATAGGGTCGCCCCATAGTCTGTTCGCCGCGGAGTCTCGCCAATTACAGTTTATATCATATCCTAAAATGCTCTAGCCGCATTCACTTCACCGTCAAGCTGACCAGGTTGGCCGCACGTTTGATGGATCCGTTCTGGCCGTATAGATCGATGTTGCCGTAGGTCCCTGCCGTAGTGCTGGCCGAGGTCTGGATGGTGAAGGTGGCGTTGACCGAGCCGTTCGACGGCACTGTGACCTGCTGGGGCGACCAGGAAGTCGTCGCCCCAGGCACAGTCGCGTTCACCGCTCCCGGCGTCACTGTCCCGGCGAAACCCCCCACACTGCTGAAGGTGACCGTGTAGCTCGCCGATCCTCCCGCCGTCACCGTCTGGCTCGTGGTATTCACCGAAGCGCCGAAGTCTCCCGTGCCGCTGTAGGTCACCGTCTTCGATTGCCCGCTGATCGAATCGTGCAGCACGCCGCTGTAGGTGCCCAACTGGGTCACGATGAAGGTCCCGGTCGAGCTATAGTTCCCCGATGAGTTCGCGGCATAGGTGTAGGCCGCTGTTGTCTGGTCTGGCGCGGTCTGGTTGAGAGTCACCGTCGCATTCGGCGTCGCCGTGCCGCTGAAGGTCACCGGCGTTACACCCACCACCGGATTGCTCGGAGTGATCCCCCCGGTCAGCGCCCCCGAAGCCGCGTTCACCGTGAAGGTGACGGTGTTGCTGACCGCGCCGCTGGTCTTGTCGCTATAAACCTCGCTGTAGGTGCCGACCTCGGTCGCCTTGAAGGGGCCGAAAGTGAAGCCGCCACTGCTTGTTGCAGTTGTCGTGAAGGACTGTTGTGTGCCGTCCGGCAAGGTGCTGGCCGCGGTCACCGTTCCGTTGGGTGTTGCTCCGGTTCCGGTGATCGTGAACGGGGTCGAGTTCACCGTGCCGGTAGTCGGTGCCACCGATACCGACAGATTCGATGACGTCGAAACCGGAATCTTCTTCGCGAGGGACACGCTATTCTGAGCCTGGTCACTTACTGTGCATGTGACAGTGTATGTTCCCGTAGTCTTAGGAGCAGTCCAATTCGTGGCCTCTTGGGTCGGTTGGTCAAAGTCGCCTCCGGTGGCGGACCACGAGTACATCAAAACATCACCGTTCTGCCCTTTT
>NZ_DATKQC010000345.1:0-15218 GCF_035532915.1 Edaphobacter sp. | reverse complement strand
GCAAGCTGCGCGGTGGAGTTAAATGCGATATACCAGCCGATAAAGTAGGCGACTGTTGCTGGAAACGTTCCCAGCAGCAGCCTCGGCCATGGCTTAAGTCGAATTAGAAGAGCCGTCGCAATATCGATCGCAAGCAGGTAGCTAAAAAGAAATACCTCGTGATTGCCCCCGGTCGAAAGCAGCAGCGGCGTCGCCATGCCTCCGGCCAAAGCGTAAACCGCAAGCACTTCGCTGTCCTGCGACCAGGCCATGAAGGCGTTCCACGCCGTGACCAGAACCATCGCTGCGAGAGCCGCCGATGCAGGTAACAAATGGTAGATCTGGAAGGAGGCCCATAGCGAAAGGTAAAGCACGCCACTGCCGATTGCTTTGAGCGACCAGGAAAATGCCTTAAACCCCTGGCTTCGAAACCGCTCCGACCACACGATCAGTCCAGCACCAGCGATAAGACCTGTAAGGACGCGACCCAGAGGCCCAATCCAGTGGTTGTCCATCGCAAGTTTCAGAAACCACGCTGCACCGAAGAGGAGAGCGACGATCCCGATGCGGCTGAAGAGTTGAGAACCAATACGATTTTCCAGCGACCCGCGTCCAGGCGCGGCATCCCCCTTAGCAGCCGAAATCAACGGAGGTGGCGGAGTCTTCGTCGCAAGCGATTTTCTCGGGTCGCTCCCGTGCAACTGGGCGATCTCGCGCTCCAACGCCTCCACCCGCGACGACAACGAAGACAGCTCCCTGGAGAGTTGCGCGTCACGATCCTGCTGCCCGGGTTCGGCCTCTTGTCCCATTGGCAATACTTTACCGTCATTGCAGCAGGGATTGGCACTTGAATCTCTCAATTGATACTCTTTGCGCTGATGAAGATTAAATCTACGCCGCCGCTGCGAGTTCTGGTTGTGGACGACGATGCGTTGAGCCGCGAGGTCCTTTCCCTTCTACTCGAACACGCGGGATACCTCGTCAGCACCGCGGATTCCGGCGACGCAGCGATACGTCAGCTAAGCTCGACACCCACAGCACAACCCCACATCGTTCTGGCCGACATCCAGATGCCCGGCACCACTGGCAGCGCACTAGCGCACGCCCTGCGCGATTGCTGCGGGCGCTGTCTGCTGCTTGCTATGAGCGGGAGTCGGCCCCACGACGACATGATTCGCGAGTTCGATGGACTCCTGCTCAAGCCCTTCACCATGAAAGAACTGGCCGCAGCCATCGCCGCAGCCGGCAGTCCTCCCGAAGCTGCGGACGACGTCATTCATCAAAACCTAACCCCTCTGAATGAAGCTATTTATAAGAAGCTCGCGGCATCGATGCAGGCAGAACGGCTGCAGCAGCTCTACACCCTGTGTCTCGTCGATACAGAAGAGCGAATCACACACATGCGCCAACTTGCATCTAACCAAGGTGATGCGTTATTCCGGAAGGAGGCTCACGCAATCAGGGGCAGCGCTGGTATGGTTGGAGCGATTGAGTTGCAGACCTTGGCAGCTAAGCTGGAAGAAGACGGCCTGCGCGCTAATCATATAGCTTCTCTTGATGAATTGATGGTTGCCTGCGACCGTCTGCGTCGTATTCTGATGGCGCGCCATAACATGTAGGGAAGGAGCACTGCATAATGAGGAGAAAGCCCCTATGAACGACGCAGTGAAAGTCGCTGATAAATCCGCAACCGCAATCACACCTATCCGTATCGTCGTCGCCGACGATCATCCTGTAGTCCGCATCGGCGTCAAAAACATGCTTGAGGACGAGCCGGGCTTCGAAGTTGTGGGCCAGGCCGAGGACGGCGATGACGCGATCACGCAGACGCTCGAGCTGGAGCCTGACATTCTTTTGCTGGACTTGCAGATGCCGCGCCTTCCCGGGCTTGAGGCGATGCGCGCGATCATGAGTAAGTCGCCGCGGGTGAAGATCATCATGCTGACCAGCACTATCTCGACCCAGCAGGTAATCGAAGCCCTTCAGATTGGCGCGCGCGGAATCGTGTTGAAGGATGCCGTTGCCAGCGACCTCGCTACATCGTTGCGGGCGGTGCTCTCGGGAGATTACTGGATCGGTGGCGAGCGCGTCGCCAATCTATTGACCGCCCTGAACGAATTGATGAACAAGGCCGCCGCTGTACCCGAGCGAAAGACCTACGGCCTCACCCCGCGTGAGCTCGAGGTGACAACCTGCATCGTCGAAGGCTGCAGCAACAAAGACGTCGCCAAACAGTTTGCGATCAGCGAGGAGACGGTAAAACGTCACCTCTCGAACGTCTTCGACAAAACTGGCGTCTCGACCCGGCTGGAATTGGCGTTGTTTGCGATCGCGCACAAGTTGGTCATCCTTACTCCTTGAGCTTCTATCAAGCTCTGCAAACCTTCAGTAAGATTGACGATATGGAAGTCATGAGCGATGGTGCAGCTTCAGAAAAAGTTGATTTGATGGTCGTCGGTGCCGGCCCCACCGGACTGGCCTGCGCCATCGAGGCGCAGCGCGCAGGGTTCTCCACGATGCTGGTGGATAAAGGGTGTCTCTGCAACTCCCTGTTTCACTATCCCGCGCACATGACGTTCTTCACCACGCCGGAGCTGCTGGAGATTGGCGATATGCCTTTTTCCAGTCCAAACCAGAAGCCCAACCGCAACGAAGCGTTGGAGTACTACCGCAAAGTCGCGGAGCATTACCGCCTCGACGTCCGCCAGTACCAGACGGTAGAACGAGTCGAGGGAAGTGACGGCGATTTCACCGTTCACACCACAGACTATTTTGGCCGCGCGCTGACGCATCACGCCCGCAAATTGGCCGTCTCCACGGGCTACTACGATCTGCCCAATTATCTTGATATCCCCGGCGAAGAGCTCCATAAGGTCCGCCACTACTATCACGAGCCGCATCCTTTTTATGGACTGGACGTACTCGTCATCGGCGGCAAGAACTCGGCGGCCATCGCAGCCCTCGACCTCTGGCGGCATGGCGCCAGAGTAACGCTCGTCCATCGCGGCGCGGAGATGCACCGCCACGTGAAGTATTGGATCCTCCCCGACATCAACAACCGCGTCAAGAACGGAGAGATCAAAGCATACTTCAGCAGCACGGTGGTCAACATCTCCGAAGACGATGTGAGGCTCGAAACGCTGGAAGGCGCGGTAACGCTGCCGAACCACTTCGTCTTTGCGCTCACCGGCTACCATCCCGACTTTGACTTCATCGAGCGGTTGGGGGTGAGTCTCGATGAGACCAACGATCGCTGCCCGAGGTGCGATCCCGCGACGCTCGAGAGCAATGTCCCGGGAATCTATCTCGCCGGTGTCATCGTCGCCGGGGAACGCACCAATGAAATCTTCATCGAGAATGGTCGATTCCATGGAAAACTCATCGCCGAAGACCTCCGCGCTAAGCGAGTCGGCGCTTCGGAGTGATTGGCTTCGCCAGTGGTGCGGAGCGGATGTTCACGTTCAAATTCCGTCGAGATCATACCTGACGGCGTAAAATGGATATTATGTCGCGAGGATGGGAGAGTAAATCCGTGGAAGAACAACAATCTCAAGCCGCTGCTCCATCACCGGATCCCGCAAAGACCAGTGCTGAAACCGCCGAGCGTAAACGCCAGCGGCAGGCGCTGGAGCTGCAGCGGGAGCGCGTTCTTTCGGAACGTACCTCCAGTCCGCATCGCAGATCCGCGCTTGAACTCGCCCTCGCCGATATCGAAGAGAAGCTCTCCGAACTCGGCTGGACGATCCATATGTAGTGGCGCTAGCTGTGACGATGCAGGACCGTTGAGTTCGCCTGGTCAATGCTAGTCAGCAGGATATTGTGAATGTTGACGTGAGCCGGACGGCTGGCTGCCCAGACGATCGCGTCTGCTACATCCTCAGGCTGCAACGGCGTGATGTTCTCATAGACCTTCGACGCCTTCTCCTCGTCTCCGCGAAACCGCACAGAACTGAACGCCGTCTCGACCATGCCCGGGTCCACCGAGGTCACGCGTACCGGAGTTCCCATCAGATCGATCTTCAGCCCCTGGCTGATGGCCTTTTCCGCAGCCTTGGTCGCGCAATAGACGGCTCCGTTGGCGTAGGTGATATATCCCGCTGTCGATCCGAGGTTGATGACGTGTCCGCTGCGACGTGAGACCATTCCCGGCACTACAGCGCGGGTGACGTAGAGCAATCCCTTGATGTTGGTATCGATCATCTCTTCCCAATTCTGCGGGTCGTCTTCATACAGCTTGGTCAGGCCGCGGCTCAGCCCGGCATTGTTGACCAGCACGTCAATCTCCCGCCATTCGGATGGAAGCTCCTCAAGAGCTTTTTCGACGGCAGAGCGCTTCTGAACGTCAAGGTCGAAGACGTGCACCTCCTGCGCTCCCTCTTGAACGAGCGTCTGCTTGAACTCCTCCAACCGCTCTAAACGCCGCGCGCATAGCAGAAGCCTGGCGCCCTCTCGGGCAAAAGCCAATGCTGTCGCTCTACCGATTCCCGAGCTTGCTCCAGTAACGAAGACGATCTTTCCCTGTAAGGATTTCATAGCTTTCTTATAGCAAAAAAGCGAGATGCCGCGTGAAACGGCATCTCGCTTTTACTGGTTGACCTACTGGTTGACCGGCTACTTATTGCGGATTCGCAGTTCCGGTGTCATTTGGAGTAGCGGCTGGTGCAGGTTGAGCGGTTGCGTCAGGGTTGGACTCCTTCACGCCAATCGCATCGCCAGAGACTACAAGTTGCACGCGGCGATTTTGTGCGCGCCCTTTCGCGGTGCTGTTGTCCGCAACCGGATTGCTCTTGCCGTAGCCGGTCGACGTAATGTTGTCCGGCTGCACCCCCTGGCCAATCAGAAATGCCTTGACGGCATCGGCGCGATTCTCAGAGAGCTTCTGGTTCATCATGTCGCTTCCAACGCTGTCGGTATATCCTTCAACCTGAAGCTTCAGTCCTGGATATGCCTGCAGAATTCCAGCCACTTTGGCAAGGCTGATCTGGGTCGTCGGCTTCAGCGTATATCTGCCCGTGTCGAAGAGCACATCGGACATATTGACGATCAGTCCCCGAGCAGTCTCGCTGGTAGCCAGCACACTGTTCAACTGGCTGCGCAGACGTTCGCGGGTAGCATTGGCGCTCTCGGCGCTCTTGTTAGCCTCCGCCGCACGGGCACGGGCCTCCGCTGCCTCTGCATCTGCCTTTGCCTTTGCTGCCTGAGCCCGCTCTGCCTCAAGCTGTGCCTGTTGGGCCTGCATCTGCGACTGCTGAGCCTGAAGCTGCGACTGTTGCGCCGCCAACTGCGATTGCTGTGCGGCACGTTGCGCATTCAACTGGCGCTCTTCCTCTTTTTTACGCAATGTCACCAATCGCGCATCTTCCGAGCGCTGCACTGCTTGCCGCGCATAGGTGATCTCCATTTTGCGGTCGCCCTTCTTATTGCTTTGGATATCGGCGGCGTTCTGAAGGTCCTGTTTCGCTTCGTTCAGAATGTCGGAGGCATATTTGTCTGCGCCGTTCGCCTGGGCGATGCGTACGGCGTTGTAGGCCTGATACAGCTCCAACGGTGCCTTCTCGTCGCGAGTAATGGGATTGTCGTTCGTTTTGGAACCGTCGGTCGGCGCATAAAAGCCGCGCGGCAGAAGCGCGTAATGCGCGTTCACCTTTTCGAGGACGCCATTGGTCTTGTTCTCGATAATGTCATTTTGCAGTACGACCACGTCGCTCGGCTCAGTGACCGAAAAATAAGGCTCAGCGGTCACAATCATTCCAAAGGATTGCAGCGGAGTAGTCACATGAATGTTGTTCTTGGTGCCGGCTGGCAGCACCTCTCCCAGGTTGGTTGCCCTGCCGTCAGGCGTAATGGCCCAGAGAACGTAGGTCAGGTAGCCGGGGCCGAAGCCATTGGCGGGAGTAAGGCCCTGAAAGCTGGCGTCAATGGTGATGCGACCGCGTTCGCTCTGTACCTTGGCCTCGCCTTTGGCCTTGGGAAGCAGTGAGGTTCCCTTGAATGCAATCTTGGTGCTGCTGCTGCGGTGCAGGTAGTTCACTGCATCCAGATCACGATGCACAACTTTTACCTGATAAAAGTAGGTCCCGTTCTTCTTCGTGATGGTCGTCGTATCCTGCGTGGGGCTGGTGGTTTCGGTCGTGGTGGTCGATCTGGTCGTCTGGGCAATGGCAGTAGGCATGACCGATAACGTGACGCCTGCAAATAAAAACGCGGACAGCGCCCGCGTGGAAAAGCTTTCGATCGTACGGTTCATGATCTCTCCTGGCGTTCCGGAATGCGCTGGCAAAAACTTCAGGCCAATCATTCTCTTGGTACTTTTCGATGCCCGGCAGTGAGCAAAGGTAGTCCTCGGACGCAGAACTGCCCCATTTTCTTCGATCTAGCAGGAAATGGGGCAGTGAAAAAGCTAAGCCGAGTGCTGTTGCTGGGCACCGGAGCGATGCACAAAGTGATACGGCGGCCACGGACCGGAGAGCTGCATCCGGCACTCTTTCATCTGTAAAGTGGCAGAGGAATACTTGCTCTGATAACGTTCAACCGTCTTGTTATCAATAAGATGTGCGATATCCAAGAGCATCTTGCCCGATTCCATGCGCTTGCAGGTAATCTCTTCGGCGATAGGAAGGAACATGCGATGCATCTGGACGGAGAGTGCGCGGGCCTTGGACTGGCGTTCCCGCTGGCGGCTGGCGCTCTCCCGCAGACTGGTCAGATATTGCTGGCCAACGGTCATGTCGCGGGCGGAGTTGCCCGGGCAGGTATCGTCGACGAGGACCTTGAGGTGCATCTCGGCCTTGCCGCGAAGGCGCTCGACATTGGCCTGAAAGTGACGCTGATTGGAGCGAACCGAGCGGCGAAGCGCGTCGTCATCCTGAAAGGTGGTGCCAAAACGAAAGGGCAGAACGGTTGAGAGTTTGAAACAGTCCGCGATGACGCGGGCATGGTCTTTAGCGGCTTGCTGGTCGAGCCGCTCATGGTCTTCGTTGCTGTGCTCGGAGACGATGACGGCCAAATCACTGGCGGGAAACAAGAATGCCTGATTACCGAAGAGGCCTGAGACTCCGGTAAGGGGCATTGGACGACGGTGCCGGCAAAGTTCCGGGAACGACTGCCGTTCTGCGATGCAATAGGCGTACCATGCCATATCTTTTACCTTCCTTATGCGCGCTGAGGGGTCTAACCGCCCCATCAGGAAGTTGGGTTATGGAACTCGTACTGATTCGAAAGTTTGATTGAATACTCTGCATTTCCGAACGATTTCGATCCAGACAAGGTGCGCGATTAGCGGCCTCGACTGAATGCGAAACGGATAGTATGCCTATTGGAAGACGATTGGCAAGAATTTCTTAACCTTTCGGCTAAGTTATTGATTTAAAATAAACAAATGACGGTCAAATCTACGACATTTCGTGAACTTTTTTCCCGCAGCGTCTCTTTTGGAGCCATTCGGGAACGATGGCTACGAGACGGACTAATCCGTTCAAGCCGCGTAGGTTCAATAGTTTAACCGAATGTGTTCCGTTCAAATCATCATCTTTGACTATGATTAATGCCAAAGCTACTCTTTCTAAAAGAGTTGAGCTTGCGCAATCGTTTCGGCTCCTGAATTGATACGGCACGAAAAGATTTCGCACGAACGCGGAGCTTTGGCTCGCTCTGCGAGACGATCGGCCAAAGATTTTCAGCTTGAGTGCCGGTTTGAGTCGTCCGGTGTGGGCGAGGTCGGGTCCTGTTCGGTTCTGGCCTTAGGCAAGCTGTCTTCAGGGCTGGAGATGCCTACCATACGCAACATCTTTCCACTGACACGAACAACCGGACTCATTTCTGCTCTCCCTGGGGCTTGAGGCTACGCTATTTTAAAGACATGAGCATACTCAACAATTCCACGCCCAGCATCCAACGAGTCTGGAGTTTCGCCATCCTCTGCCTGGTGACAGGCATCATGGCCCACAGCGTCACCGCCGTGGCGCAGAGTGCGGCCGCGGCACCCAAGTCCGACGTGATTGTATTTACGAATGGCGACCAGTTGACCGGAACCATGGAACGCGGAGTCGGCGACAGTGTGGTCTTCAAGAGCGACACGGTCGGCGAGATCACGGTTCCGATGAGCAAAGTGAAGGAATTACGAACCCACGGCAGCTTCGTCGTCATCCGCAAAGATGAGAAGCCGACAAAGGTGACGCGACGTCCGGGAAGCCTCGTTTATGCCGACAACTCGGTAACCGTGGAGACCAAGACGGGAGCGCCCGAGACGGTGCCGGTGAAGAACCTCGCCTTCATCATCGACCAGACCACCTACGACAAACAGGTGGCCCACAATCCGAGCTTCCTTCATGGATGGAACGGATCGGTTTCGGGAGGAGCGACCCTGATTCGCTCGACCCAGACGGGAACCAGCTTCAACGCTGGCATTGCGCTGATTCGATCGATTCCGACCGTGCCTTACCTCCCCCCCAAAACCCGCACCACTTTTAACCTGCTGGAGAGCTACGGCAAGTTGACCCAGCCAGTGATTCCGCAGACGACGCCGATACCGACCCCCCCTTCAGAGGCGAAGACCAGCATCTTTCATGCGGATGCGGAGCATGACATCTACTTCACTCCCCGGTTCTACGCGCTGGGGGAGGTTTCCTTCGACCACAACTTCGCGCAGGGCCTGAACATGCAGCAGGTCTACGGCGGCGGTTTCGGCTGGACCGCCATCCTGACTCCGGCACAGCAGCTCGATCTTAAGGCCGATGTCCACTACGAGATGCAGTCCTTCATCCAACCCGACCCCATCACCGTGGCCACTCCGCGCGTCCCCAACCAGAACCTGATCGGCTCTACGTTTGGCGAGGCTTATCATCGCAACTTGCCAGGCAAGATCGTCTTTACCGAAAGCGCCAGCATTCTGCCTGCGTTCAACAACCCCGACGCCTACTCGGCAATCGCAGCGGCTGGGCTGGCTCTCCCCACCTACAAGCGGATCAGCCTCGGGCTGAGCGCCTCTGATAACTACCTCAACATGCCGGCGACTGGATACAAGAAGAACAGCCTCCAGTTCATCACTTCTGTCGTCTACAACCTGAAATAAGCACGAGCAGTCCCGGCCAGCCAGCCGGGACTGCCGTTCCCGTCTTTTTACTACTTCGTCAAAATCTGGGTCACTGGCAGAGGCAGTTCGGTGTTTGCGTTCTTCAGCAACAGACTGACCTGCCACATCTGCGTGTCCGTAAGGACGTGGTTGAAGGCAGGCATCCCGGTGAGGCGGATGCCATTGGCAACCTTCCAGTAGGTCTCTCCTGCCGTATCGTCACTGACACCAACCACACCGGACTTTCCATGGGCCTTCCAGAGTTGGGGCGCATTAGGATACATATAACGAGCATAGGAAACATCGTGGCCAGGAACACCGTGGCAACTGGCGCACTGCGCACGATAGACGTGCGCTCCCGACTCGAATACGTCCTCGCTGGTGCCGAAGGGCGGGGTTTTGACCTCGCGGTCGATGCGGGCGTTCATAGGCAGCCGGACGATCTGCTTCTCATAGGGAAAAGGCGCATCGGCAACGGATACCGGCAGCGCTCCGAAGTGCAGATAGAGAAACAGGCCAGCCGCAACCGCGGCGATACCGAGAAGAAAACCCAGAAAGACCTTACCGAAGCCACCGCTTCCACTTTTTTTCGCCATTGCATACGCTCCTTCACCGGTAGCCGCCCCGGAAACGGCGGCGGATGTTCTAATAAGGGATGGCCGCGGCCAGTCTGACAGCCGTGCGCTCCAGGTTCCAACAATAGCAAAGCGCAGCTTGTGCGGGAGTAACAGTTGATGTTCGGTTTGAAGTTGAAGGAAAAGTGTGTAGCGGTTATGTTGCTGGCGGGATTGATGGCCAGCGGAGCAGGCACCATGCAGGCGCAGTCGATGCGGCGGACGCGGCGGGAGTCGAACGCCAACCGCCAGGCAAGAATCGCGCGAATCGTCAAGGACACCTACAGTCACAAGTGGGAGGTCGGCGGCGGCGGCGGCTATCTGCGTTATCGCTCAGGCGAGGGCCTGCAGCGCAACAACGAGGTCGCCTTCTGGCTGAGCGGGACACGCTACTTCAATCCCAAGCTCGGCGTCGAGGCTGATATCCGGGGTGCCTTCGGCAACGCGAAGATCAACACCAACGAGTTTCTCAAGTTCAATCCGCAGATCTCCCAGTACGCCTTCATGGCTGGCCCCAACTACCGCTTCTATGCAAAAGAGAAGATGGCAGCGAGCGTCTTTGCCATAGGCGGCGCCGGAGTCGGCAAGTTTGACACCGGCTCGAAGGGCATCCCTTCGTCCCTGTTAGGAACGTGGCCATCGGAGACCCGGGCCGCGTTTTCAGTCGGCCTGAACCTCGATTACAACCTCTACCCCAACCTGGCGTTCAGGATTACACCGACCTACCTGGGGACCACCTTTGGCGGAACCGTGCAGAATAACGCTGGCTTCAACATGGGGGTTCTCTACCGATTCGGGAAAAACTAGAACTTTTAGCGTTTCTGTAAAACCAGAGAAGCACGCCGACCCCTGTATTTTGTCTTTCCTTTAGAGCAGAAACGATCTCACCAGACGGAACCCAACAGTCAGAATTTTCTGGCGTGTGGTTCCGTCATGCTTTTGGGATCAAGAATTTCTCCAATCTGTTCCTCAGTAAGCAGCTTTTTCTCACGGGCAAGGGCGACAATGCTTTGTCCCCTGGTGATGGATTCCTTTACCAGCTCCGCAGCCTTTGCATAGCCGATGTAGGGGTTCAACGCCGTGGCCAGCGCAATGGTGCTGGCGGCGTAGTGCGCACAGCGGTCGCGGTTCGCCGTGATCCCACGAATGCAGTGGAGGTCCAACTCGCGGAGCGTATTAGTCAAAATGGTGATGGACTGCAGCGTATTGTGGGCCATCGTCGGCATCATCACATTCAGTTCAAGCTGCCCTCCCTGCACCGCGAGCGCAGTGGCGGTGTCGTTGCCCACAACCTGAAACGCAACCATCGCAGTCAGTTCTGCCAGCACAGGGTTTACCTTGCCCGGCATAATGCTCGAGCCGGGCTGCAGGCTGGGAAGATGAATCTCGTTGAAGCCGGTATTGGGCCCGCTCGACAGCAGCCGCAGATCGTTGGAGATGCGAATCAGTTCGAGCGCCAGCGTGCGCAGCGCGGCGGAGACGTCAGCCATCGCAGCATTCGATTGCATGGCATAGCGGAGGTCTTCTGTTTCCAGAAGTTCGAGACCGGAGATGCGGCTAAGGTTCTCAATGACCCGCTGTCGATAGTCGGGATGAGTATTAAGCCCAGTCCCAACAGCAGAGCCACCAAGGCCCAGTTCCCGCAACGCTTCAGCGGTGCGCGCCAGATGCTGATGACACTTCCGGACGGCAACGGCGTAAGCCGCGAACTCCTGTCCCAGCGTGATAGGCACGGCGTCCTGCATGTGGGTGCGGCCAGCCTTCAGAATGTCCTTGAACTCACGCGCCTTGGCATCGAAGCTGGCAGCCAGATCGTTAAGTACAGGGTAGAAATCTTCGAGCGCCAGCAAGACAGAGAGCCGCATGGCCGTTGGGAAGACGTCGTTGGTGGACTGGCCGTAGTTAACGTGGTCGTTAGGGTGGATTTTTTTGTAAGTACCAAGAGGTTCACCAAGAATCTGCCCGGCTCGATTGGCAATCACCTCATTGGCATTCATGTGCAAACTGACTCCAGCTCCAGCCTGAAAGACGTCCACGACGAAGTGGTCATGGTGCTTGCCCTCGATGACCTCCTGCGCGGCCTTTATTACGGCGCTTCCCTGCTCTTCTGAGATAAGAGCGAGAGATTGATTAGCTTCAGCGGCAGCCTGCTTGATCATCGCGAGAGCGAGGATAAGGAACGGGCTGGCCTTGAGGCCGCTGATGGGAAAGTTGGCGATGGCGCGGGTAGTCTGCGCTCCATAGAGAGCGGCCGCAGGAACCTCAATAGTGCCCAAGGAATCGGACTCGGTGCGAGTATCGGACATGATCTTCCCCTGAACCTTAGATGCCGCCAGTTATCGAGCGGCATCAGGGACAACAGTATGTCAGACATCCTAGAATCTAGGCTGAGAGAACAATATGGCAATCATCAACCAGGACGATTTGATTCAGAGCATAGCGGACGCTCTGCAGTACATCAGCTACTACCATCCGGTGGATTACATTACGAATCTGGCGCGGGCCTATGAGATGGAAGAGAGCCACGCAGCCAAGGATGCGATAGCGCAGATCCTCATCAACTCGCGCATGTGCGCCGAAGGGCATCGCCCCATCTGCCAGGACACCGGCATCGTCACCATCTTTCTGAAGGTAGGAATGGAAGTCGTCTGGCAGGGACCGAACGGCGGGCCTGCCACCCTTGACCTGCAAGCCATATGCGACGCCGGTGTGCGCAAGGCCTATCTCGACCCCGACAACAAATTGCGTGGCAGCATCCTCGCCGACCCGGCGTTTACGCGGAAGAACACCAAGGACAATACACCCTGCGTCGTCGAGGTCTCGCTGGTCAAGGGCGGCGAGGTGGACGTCATCGTCGCGGCCAAGGGCGGCGGCTCCGAGGCGAAGTCGAAGTTCGTCATGCTGAATCCTTCGGACTCGATTGTGGATTGGGTACTCAAAACCGTCCCGACCATGGGCGCGGGATGGTGTCCGCCGGGAATGCTCGGCATCGGCATCGGCGGCACCGCCGAAAAGGCCATGCTGCTGGCGAAGCAGTCGCTGATGGACCCCATCGACATGCAGGAGCTAAAGGCACGCGGGCCGCAGAACAGGATTGAAGAGCTGCGCATCGAGCTTTACGACAAGGTCAACCGGCTCGGCATTGGAGCGCAGGGGCTGGGCGGCCTGACGACGGTGCTCGACATCAAAATTCTGGACTACCCGACCCACGCGGCCAACCTTCCCGTGGCGATGATTCCGAACTGCGCCGCAACCCGCCACGCGCACTTTCATCTTGATGGCAGCGGGCCTGTGATGCTGGAGCCGCCATCGCTCGATGCATGGCCAAAGCTGACCTACGATGTCAGCACCGCCCGCCGCGTAGACCTGAATACCGTCACCCGCGAAGAGGTAAAGACGTGGAAGCCGGGAGAGGTCGTCCTGCTGAACGGCAAGCTGCTGACTGGACGCGACGCCGCGCACAAGCGCATGACCGACATGCTGAACCGCGGCGAGACGCTGCCTGTAGACTTCACCAATCGCTTCATCTACTACGTCGGCCCGGTGGATGCCGTGCGCGAAGAGGCCGTCGGCCCCGCAGGCCCCACGACCGCCACGCGCATGGACAAGTTCACCCGCCAGATGCTCGAGTCCACCGGCCTGCTGGGTATGGTCGGCAAGGCCGAGCGTGGCCCGGCGGCAATCGAGGCAATCCGCGATAACGAGGCAGTCTACCTCATGGCTGTGGGCGGCGCGGCGTACCTCGTCTCAAAGGCCATCAAGAGTTCGCGTGTGCTGGCCTTCGAAGACCTCGGCATGGAAGCAATCTACGAGTTCGACGTAAAAGACATGCCCGTCACGGTAGCTGTGGACTCGCAGGGAACCAGCGTCCACAACACAGGGCCAGCGGAGTGGTCGCGCCGCATCGCCGAAGAAATTGGCGGGGTATCGATCTTAGGACAGTAATCGGCCTTACTTAATGTCACCGAAGTGGGCGTTCTCAGGACAAGAGCGTTGATCGAGAAACTGAAAGGTAGTCGCAGGGCCAAGGTTGGCAGGAGGGTCGTCCCAGGAACGAAGGACCCAGACGACCTTCTTGGCAGGAGTGACTTCGATGGCCTGCAGCGAGTTGGGGGTTGCGACAGCGCTCCACTCGTTGACCCAGTTGTTGATGACGGTGTTGCCGTCAGGCAGACGCCAGGCCTGCTGCAGGTTGTCGAACTTGTATGCGGGTGCGTCCGTGCCGGGCGAGAACGACCACACCACGTCTCCGCGACGAGTGACCTCGCGGACACCTAAGCTATCGGTAATAAGGACGTTGCCGTTATCGAGCGGCGCGACGCTCCAGAGACCTTTTGCAGGGAACGACCAGAGTTCGTTGCCGTTGGAGTCGTACTCGACGACCTTGTTGAGGTCCATGTGAGCAACGAGTAACGTTCCGGCCGGGGTGAGGCGTGCGTGGCGAAACTGGCCATGGACACTGACGGGAATCCTGGTCTTGAGGGTGAGTTCTTTTTCGATGGTGCCCGTGCGGACGTTGACGACGCGAAGAAGCGCGGGCGAGCCGTTCTGAATGTAGAGAACACGGTCGTTGCCGATGGGAACGGCGGTATGGACCTCGTGGCCGGCAGGCACATCGTAGTTCCAGACGATCTTTTTATCGGGGCTAATCTCGGTGAGAGCGAATTGATGAGCGAAGAGGATGTTGCCATTGCAGAGCTGAACCGCATCGCTGATCTCGCCTTTGCCAGCGGGATCTTCGTAGGACCAGACGATCTTGCCCTGGCGGACCATGAAGATTTGCCGGTCTTTCGCCTCGCCGGCGTAGAGAAAATCGTGACGCGCAAGATCCTTGCCGGAAAGTGGTCCCGGAGATTGGGCGGGGAGAGCCATGCTAAAAGCAAGTGAGAGGATGAGCAGCGCGCACCGATGCATGAGGCAAAATCTTTCCTGCGTGAACTGGAAGTCCTTCGGGGCAACGATACTGGACTGTCGAAGATCGGGTCAATCTGACAGGCACTCGTCGAAAGACAATCCGACCTCTGCAGATCAACCGATGCGGGAAGGGTGTTCAGCAGATGGGGTGTTTTTTTGCTTGCGATTCAGTACGAAGCTGCGACGTTTGCGGCGGGTACCGCTGGCATGGTCGATCTTCCTCCAGAAGCCGACAAAATAATCGACCGGCCCATCTAAGCGGCCAAGTGCGAACGATGACTTACCTGGGGCCTGTCGTGATGGGGTTTTTTGAGCAGAAAGGTGTAGTCACCTCGCCGTTTGTGGATGATGCGGTAGCCTGCCTTATACAGCCGGGCAATGGTCCTGAAGGTCTGATGAGGCCTTAGCCACCCATGAAACTCAACGCACATCTGTCGCACTGGAATGTGTTGGTCAAGAAGCTGATTGACGATGTCGTATTCAAAGCCTTCAATATCCATCTTCAACAGATCGATGCAGGAATCGCCGTTCCGGCTCATGATGGTCGATAGGTTATAGCACTCGAAGCATACCGTCTCGATGCCCTCCTGTACGACCGAATACGATCCCTCACCAGCTACCTTCGGCAGGGAAAATTTGAT
>NZ_DATKQC010000344.1:0-13077 GCF_035532915.1 Edaphobacter sp. | reverse complement strand
ACGAACGCCTCGCTGGCTTGTTTCTCGCGAATCTGGTCCACGCACTCCCGTGCCAGCTTTACCCCTGCCACGTTGATCTCGCGGACTTTATCCTGCAGCCCGAAGTGCTCCAGCCGAAACCGGTTTGCTCCAAAGGTATTGGTCTCCACCACCTCCGCGCCCGCCTGCAGGTATTCGGCGTGGACCTCGCGCACCAACTCGGGCTGCGACAGGTTCAGCTCGTCGTAGCTGCGGTTGATGAATACGCCACGCGCATACAGCATCGTCCCCATCGCGCCATCGCACAGCACCGTTCCCCCCGCGAACAGCCTGTCTACGGCGGCAGGTTCCGCCACATAATGTATGCCAATACCGCCAACGCCGTCGCTCATCGTCTTCTCCGGATCTATCTCTCATCCTAAGCCACCAGCCGGACGCGCTCCAAACCCGTCCAAAGGGGTCTGACCCGAGGCCCGTCAACCCAGTCCCCCCCTCTCCTTTGTTATACTCAGCGGATAGCCGTGGCCCGCATAAATACGCCGCAGCGCTCAGGTTGGAGTTTGTCCACGTTGAAGAATCGAAGTCTCTTTGCCCAGTCCCTCAGCGCCCAGATCTACTGCGGCCTGCTGATCGCCGTCGCGTGCCTCACCCTCAGCTCCTGCCACAGCGCCCAGTATTACTACTATAAGTTCCCGCAATATACCTTTGCCGATCGGCCGGTTCCGCCCAGCAAGCTCGCCCAGCGGGTCATGATCGCCTATACGGTCAACGGCTCCAGCACATCGACCAGCGCCAATGGCGCCCTGGCGATCGTCGATGCCAAGCGCGACATTCGCAGCAATATTGAAGGCACCATCGCCAGCTTCTCGATCTCCGGCTATAACTCCGGCTACCCCAGCATGATCTTCAACTTCCCGGCGGAGGTCCACGGCTACGTCTACTCCAACACCGACGGCAGCCTGGGCATCATCGACTACAGCAAGGAATCCTCGTCCGGCTCCGCGGGCAAGTTCCCCCAGGCGGCGTCCATCGCCATTCCGCCCGGTTTCCTGCACTATTATGCCGCCGAAGAAGGCTCCGGACAGCTGGCTGTCATCGATAATGCCACCGGCAGCTCTTACGGCCTCAATCTGCCTAATATTGATAAGGTAGCCGTGAACGCAGGCGATACGGTGGTGCTCGCCATGGTGCGTAACTCCAACATCATCTATCGACTAGTCAAGCTCAACTCCAACCAGTTCGCCACCTCTCAGCTTGCCATCCAGTCTACCGGCGCTGCGGACTGCGAGCCTCTCAACCTGCCCGTCTACTGCGTCGTCCCGGTGAACTCCACCGGCGTAGGCGCAGGCGGCTCCAACACCTTCGACCGCCCGGTCGGAGCCTACTTCTCACTCGACGGCACCTCCGCTTACATTCTCAACTGCGGTCCGGAGTGCGGTGGAACCACATCGAGCCTTACGGTGCTCAACCAGAGCCCGCTCAACGTGAACACCATCCCCAACACGACTCCTGACAATTCGGCCTTCGTCTCGAATGTGCCGATTCCCGGGGGGGCCACGGTCGCGCTCTCAGACGCAACCACGTTATACCTGGCTGGCCAGCAGCAGATGCCGGACGGCCTCTTCACCGGCTATCTCACCACAGTCAACCTTGCCGCCGCCGCCAGCAGCCCGTCCACTGCGGTCACCGGCAAGTACGGCATCTCCGACGGCACCCACACCAAGCTGCTCTTCGCCGACAACAACACTCTTTGGATCGGCTCGCAATACTGCGCCACGGGCGAGCGTCAGCATCTCAACACGAACTACAACTGCCTGACCCGCTTCGACCTTGGTGCCAAGACCGCTCAGATCGTCCCTGCCGTCACCCCCGGCAGCGTCGCTGCAGGTGCCACCGTCGGCTATCCCAACACGAACCAGAACCTCTATTACTACGGCGATCTCACGGGCCTCTGCTGGGTGCAGGGCTTCAACAAGATCTATACCGCGTACGGCGGACAGGTCCACGTCTTCAGCACCGTCGATGGCTCTGAGATCGACAACGAGTTCGTCACCGTGCAGGGCACCGCCCTCGACGTCGCCTATTTGGATGCGGTCACGGACGCCGATAACTAGAGCTTCGCCTCGCAGCAAATCAGGCCCTATCCTTCGCAGCTCACCGCAACGGATAGGGCCTCACTCTTTAACCGTACCCGCTGCTACCATAACCACCATGCCCTCCATCGACATTCTTGCCATAGCCGCCCACCGCGACGACGTGGAACAGACCTGCGGCGGCACTCTTTTGGCCATGCACACTCGTGGCTGGAGCACCGGCATCCTCGATCTCACCCGCGGCGAGTCCGGCACCCGTGGAACCGCGGCCGAGCGCGAGGCCGAAGCCATCGCCGCCGCCCGCATCCTCAACGTCGCCCACCGCGAAGCCCTCGACCTGCCTGATGGCAACGTCGAGAACACGCTGCCCAATCGACTCAAGGTCGCAGAGGTCCTCCGTCGCCTCCGCCCCCGCGTGGTCATCCTGCCCTACTGGCAGGGACGCCACCCCGACCACTACACCAGCGCGACGCTCGGCTACGAATCTTGTTTCATCAGTGGCCTTGCCAAGATGGATATCGCTGGCGAGCCTCACCGCCCCTACAAGATCCTCTACGCCTCGCTCTACGCCGATGTGCGGCCTTCCTTCGTCGTCGACATCACGCCGCACATCGAGCAGCGCTACCAGGCGCTGGCAGCCTATCGCTCGCAATATGCGTCCCAATCCACGGGCGACTCCATCTTCGTTCGCGAAGACGATATCCGCGAGCGCACCTTCGCGACAGCGCGCCATTACGGCCTGCTCGCAGGCGTGCGCTATGCCGAGCCTTTCGTGCAGAAGGAAGTCGGCCTGATCGAAGACCTGATGCTTCTTCCTGTTCAATCAATTTAGAGACGAAGTAGTTGAGAACTAAATAATTTAGTGCTAAACCAGTTTGACTCCAAGCAAATCTATTTATTAATTTATTTTTTTTGAATCCACTTACATCCACCTCTTCCGCGTGACCGTACTCCTGAGTGAAGGCGCAACGCAACCTGCATTCAGGAGAGGTCCATCGTGGAAAAAGTCAACGAACTTATTAAGAGAGCAGTCTCCCGCCGAACGTTCATGGCTGGGGCCGGAACCACCGCAGCGGCCGCATTTCTGGCCGGATGCAGCAAATCCTCCACACCGCCGTCCAGTGGGGGCGGAACAACGACACCGCCGCCCCAGGACGTTCCAGACAACGACATTCTCAACTTCGCGCTTAACCTTGAGTATCTCGAAGCCGAGTTCTACCTTCGCGCGGCGACTGGCAGCGGCCTCTCTTCTACAGATGCTCTCTCCGGCGCTGGTACCGTCACCGGTGGCGCAGCGGTTCAAGGTTTCTCGACTGCCATGCAGCAGTATGCCGTTGAGATCGCGCAGGACGAGCTCAACCACGTCCGCGCCATTCAGGAGACCATCTCCAAAAACAGCGGAACTCCTGTTGCTCGTCCCAACATCGACTTCACCAACGCCTTCAACGCTCTCGCCGCGGCTGCAGGCATCGGATCGAGCTTTGATCCCTTCTCCAGCCCCAGCGCCTTCCTTGTAGGCGCTTTCGTATTTGAGGACGTAGGCGTCACGGCGTACACCGGCGCGGCCCCGGCCATCACCAACACCGACATCCTGTCTGCCGCAGCCGGAATTCAGGCCGTCGAAGCGTATCACGCCGCCGAGATTCGCACGCTGCTGGTAGGAATGGCCGCGACCAACAAGGACCAAACCTACGTCAACTATGCCAACCAGGTCTCCGCTCTGCGTGGCAAGCTTGGCGGGGGCAACGAGACGATGCTCAGCGTCAGCTCCATCGTCGCGGCGGACACCACCAACGCCATCGCCTTCGCCCGCACCACCGACCAGGTGCTTCACATCGTATACGCAACCGCACCCGGCGCGGGCGTCAAGAGCGGCGGCTTCTTCCCCAACGGACTCAACGGCTCCATCTCAACGACTGCATCCTAAGGACAGATCACCATGGCAAATACAGAGACCAAACAGCTAGATTCCATCATCTCCAGCCGTCGTGCGTTGCTGACCCTTGGCGGCGCAGCGTTGGCAGGGCTCGCCTTCGCACCTCGGGCTGAAGCTCAATCCGCCGTCAGCGATACCGACATCCTCAACTTCGCCCTCAACCTGGAGTACCTCGAGGCCCAGTTCTACAACCTCGCCGTCTCCGGCGTCACTATCGACAAGCTGCCCACCCCCATCCCGGTCAGCGTCAACGGTGCGGCTGCTGGAACGGTCACACTCAAGCCCAGCTTCATGAAGGTTCCCTTCGCCCTGCCGCCGATCCAGGCCTATGCGATGGAGACAGCCATCGAAGAAGGCAAGCACGTCAGCTTTCTTCAGGGTGCGCTGGGCACGGCGGCGGTTTCGATGCCTGACATCGACCTCTACAACTCGTTCAATGCGCTGGCAATGGTGGCCGGACTCGGGTCGAGCTTCGATCCCTTCGCCAGCGATGCCACCTTCCTGATCGGTGCCTACATCTTCGAGGACGTCGGCGTCAGCGCCTATCACGGAGCGGCGGGCCTTATCAAAGATAAGAAAACCATCCTTCCCGCAGCGGTCGGCATCCATGCCGTTGAGGCATACCACGCCGGTCTCGTCCGCACCAGCATCAACGCTCTCGATGCCGGAACCGGAACCCTGAACACGATCACGCAGAAGATCTCGGCAGCCCGCTCCATGCTGGCGAATCCTTCCAGCGCGTCGACAACCACTTACACCGGAAGCAAGGCCGACGACATCGGCCTGACCACAACCATGGTCAGCCTCAATGGCACTTCGGCGTCGTACTCCTCGTCGACCATCGTCGATTGCGACTCGAACTCAATCGGCTGGGGCCGTACCACCTCCCAGGTCCTCGCCATCGTCACGGGGACCGATCCCAGCGCCACCAGCCACAAGGGAGTCTTCTTTCCCTCGGGCCTCAACGGAAACATCAAGTAAATCTCAACCGCAAAACAAAGGAGGCTGCCCACAAATCCGTGGGCAGCCTCCTTTTTTTCTCTTCAAGATAAAGCTCTCCCATCCCTATCCCTCAGCCGCTTCGATCTGGTCGTCCGCCACCACCCGGTTGCGCCCTCCGCGCTTGGCCCGGTAGAGTGCTGCGTCGCTTTGATCGATAAGGCTTTGCCACGAAAGCCCGCACCCTTCCGACGAAGCCACGCCCAGGCTCGCCCGCACGCGCACCGTCTCTCCCCGGTATTGCAACGTCAACTCGTCTACCTTCGATCGCATTCGCTCCGCCGCCATCCCCGCCTCTGCCAGGCCCGTATCCGGAAGCACAATGCAGAACTCATCCCCACCCATCCGCGCCACCGCATCCTGGCCGCGCACCGTCTCCTGCAAAGCCTTCCCCACCGCCTGGAGCAGAGCATCGCCACACGCATGTCCCAGCGAATCATTCACGCGCTTCAGCCCATCGAGGTCCAGCATCACGACGGCAATCACTCCCTTGGCCCGCCCGCACCGTGCGATCTCGCGCTGCGCAATCCGCGTCAACGCCCACCGGTTCAATAGCCCCGTCAACTCATCGACCTGCGCATGCCAAAGCAGCTCCACGCGCAGCTTCGCCGAGGAGAGAAACATGAAGCCAAAGGCGATAGCGCTGTTGGTCACCAGCGCTCCAACCAGCCAGAAACGCAACATCTCATTGGCCAGCACCGGATAGTTCGGCGTACCGAACCTCAAGCTCACCATCACCCGCATCAGCAGCAGAAAGGCATAGACCGCGAGCGAAGCGCCGGTCAGGCTCGCCGCCAGCCCAATGTTTTCGCCTGCGAAGAGAAAGACTACCGTTGCCGTAGCCGCCACCTGCACACTCTCGATCGCGCACGCCAGCAGAAGCATCACAGGATAGTGCGATGGCACAATCAGCAGACAAATCGTCCCCACCGCCATCACACCTACCAGCACATACTGCAGCGACCGCCACAGTGGGCCGCGGTCCAGCAGCTCGTCGAAGCTGAAGTGCAGCATCATCATCCCCAGCACGGCCAGCAGACCATTCACTGCCTGGGCGACCGGTATCACGCCGCCCAGAAGGATCAGCAGCAGCCCTCCACCGCGGCTGAGATTCGCCCCCGCGAACCACGCCGCACCCTTTGCCGATCCAAGCATGCGGGCATTCAACGCGATGACACCCGCATACAGTACATACAAAAGCACGTTCATCACAACCAGTGTGTGCGTGTCCATTGTTTCGCCCTGGGAAACCAAGTCAAATACTGCAGTGCATGAAAGTCTTTTCGCTTTTTACCGCACTCGCCAATGTACTTTCGCAGGCGAATGGCGAATATATATTTAAACGCTTGACTGCGCCAGTCGAATCTTCGTTGTCTGCTTGCGTGAATCACACTCGATATATATCGAACCTGCAAAATTTTTCACAGTAAACCTGCGATTGCAACCCCCGCTATCTCTGCCGAGTTACGGCTGCAATCCTTGTCGAGAGCCGACCTGCGCCGCCACAAACCGCACGACTTCCTCCGTCACATAAACCGGTGGTCGCATCGCCAGCACCGGAGTTCCCTCCACCAGTTTCAACGAAACGCCCTTCCACTCCGGCCTTCCCAGCACGCCCTCCGGCACCAGCACAGCATCTGCTCGATCCAGATACAACCGCGCCGAGTCCTTGAAGTCCTCCACCGTGGGGTCGAGCACGCTTAAATAGATATCCGGCCGGAGAAACCGCAGGATGCTGTTCGACTCGATCACCGCATTCTCTGCGCGCTCCAGCTCCTTGCGAATCCGAGGCATCGCCTCCGCCAGGTTGCCCTGCCTGGTTCGCACCCAGAACGAACGCACGGCCCCAGCTGCGAGATATCGTGCAGAGTCGGTCCCGGTAGCACCTTGCCGCTCCTCGCTCACGGCGATCGTATGATCGGCCGTCTCACAGTCGCAAGGCTCCCCATTGGCCGAGCACACCCCATGCCCGAACTGGGTAATCTTGAACGCCGTCCAGTGCATCTCCGGCAGCGCTGCGATCAATCCTGCAACCACGCTGGTCTTCCCGATGTTCCGGCTATGCCCGCCTACCACCACAATTGCCATCGCCTGTTCCCCAGCCTGCCGCTCAGCCCTTGCGCAATCGCGCCAGGTCTCGAAGATACTCTTTCAAGGGCCGCGCCGGACGGCCCCAGAAGACTTGTCCCGGCCCGCGCATCTTCTTCCCGCTCAACACTCCTGCCCCACCTCCAAGAATCACACCAGCGCCCACCGTAGCGTGTTCTCCAATACCTACCTGCCCACCCAGAATCGCGCCATCCTCCACCACGCTCGACCCCGAAATACCGGTCTGCGCCGCGATGATGACGTTCTTCCCGATCACGCAGTTATGCCCAATGTGCACCAGATTGTCGATCTTCGTGCCGCGCCCGATTCTCGTCTCCCCTAAAGCTCCGCGGTCGATGGTCGAGTTGGCGCCGATCTCCACGTCATCTTCGATGCATAAACTTCCTTGCTGCGGAAAGACCAAGTACTCGCCCGTCTCCGCGTGGCGCACATAGCCAAACCCGGTAGAGCCGAGCACCGCCCCGGCCTGCGCTACCACACGGTCGCCCAGCACCGTCCGCGGATAAAGCGTAACCCGCGCCATGATATTGCAATCCTTGCCGATACGAACGCCTTCTCCAATCACAACTCCTGGCCCGATGCTGGTCCCCGCGCCAATCTGAACATCTTCGCCGACGACGGCGGAAGGATGAATTCCAGCTTCAAACCCCTTCCCTTTTAATCGTCTGGCAATCGTCGCAAAAGCATAGCGCGCATCAGCCACATGCCAGATCCGGTCATCCTCCAACTGCGATGACTTCGCCGCAAGAATCAACCCAGCCTTCGATTCGATGGCAGCCCGGAGCGCTGTGGAATCGACGGCAAAGACCACCGAACTCCCCGTGGCCGCCTCTATGCTCGAGACCCGATCGATCTCCGCGTCTCCGGCAGGGGCGCTCCATCCAACCCAGTCAGCGACTTCGCTCATCTTCGCCATTAGTAGATCCCCGTCTCGCCCGCAGGCCGCGTCTTCCATCGCCGGTGCATCCACAGCCACTGTTCGGGATACTCCCGCACATAACGCTCAATCACACCGGTAAACAGCGCCGTATTGGCAACTGCATCCGATTCCGAATCCCCGGTATGGATCAGATCCAACTCCGCACCGAAGCGCAGAATATACTTCTTCTCCCGTGGCTCCCACAAAAGAAAGCCCGGCACCACCGCCGCACCGGTCTTCTGCGCAATTCGTGCCATTCCCGAGGCGGCACAGGCTTCCACTCCAAAAAACGGCACAAAGACACCCTGGGGCGGGGTCATATTCGTGTCCATCAGAATTCCGACCGTCTGTCCGGCGCGCATCGCGGCAATCAGTCCCCGCGCAAAATCATCCTTGTGCATCACTCGGTTGCCATGCAAGCACCGGATTCGATTCACAAAGGCATCGACCAGAGGATTATCCAGCCGGCGAATCACCATTCCCATGGGATAGCCCATCAACGAATGATAGAAACTCGACAGCTCCCACGCGCCGAGATGCCCGGTCAGCACCAGCACGCCCTTGCCCCGCTCGCGCGCCGCCAGATAGTTCTCCAGCCCGTGATAGCGAATAAATTCGCTCGCCCGCTCTGCCGTATAGCTCGACATTTGGCAGAACTCGGCTAACAGGCAACCCAGATTCCGATAGACCGCCCGCAGAGTTGTCTCGCGCTCCGATGCCGTCTTCTCCGGAAACGCCAGCTCCAGATTGCGCAAGCCCACCTTGCGCAGCCGCCCCAGAAGACGAAATGCGAGCCATCCAATGCCCGCTCCCAGCGTTCGCGCCAGCTTTCGCGGAAGAATGCCCAAAGCCGCGACAAACACACGGACAACGCAGAACTCAGCCCACTCCCGGGCCGTTCCATCTCCCCGCGGCTGTCGTTGTATCGCGTCGCTCAAGCATTCAGTCTACTAGGTGTATAGTCCGGCATTTGATGGATTGGGTTGAGAGTAAATCTGTCCGGGGATTGTGTCCAGAGTTTGCAGAGGTCTTCGTCGGGAGTGAGACCCTTGAGGGTCTTGAGTCGTCGGGCGAAGTCGTAGGCCCGGAGGAAGTCGTTCAGGTGCGCTTTGAGTCGGCGCGTTCCACCAGTTCGACAACGACGAACTTACATACGGGAGATGTACCAAGGGAGGGGGTACCCCAAGGGAGGGGGTACCCCAAGGAAGGGGCCCCTCTATGAAGCTCGCAACGCCTGCGTCACAGCGGCAGCCGCTCTCCCACAAGCCTCGCGGTCAACGTCAAAGTGGGTGACGAACCGGACAGAATCCAACCCGATAGCACTCGCCAGCACGCCCTTCTCCTTCAGTCCACGGCAGAAGGAAGCCGCATCGCCACCGCGAAGCCTGAAGATGACGATATTGGTCTCGACGCCTGCCAGATCGATCTCGGCATTCGGTTCAGCAGCAACCGCCTCAGCCAACAGACGAGCGTTGGCATGGTCGTCGGACAGCCGCGCCGTCATTTCATGCAGAGCGACCAGACCAGCAGCGGCCAGTACCCCAGCTTGCCGCATTCCGCCGCCGAGCGCCTTGCGAAAGACACGAGCCTGTTCCATCGCCTCTCTGCTGCCTACCAGCATTGAGCCCGCCGGAGCGCCCAGCCCCTTCGACAGGCAGAACATCACCGTATCGCAACCCTCGGTAAGCTTCGCTACGCCAACGCCAAGCGCCACCGAAGCGTTGAAAATCCGCGCTCCATCGAGATGCACCGGCAGACCAGCCTCATGCGCCCCCTCGCAGATCTCGCGCATCCTGGCCAGCGGTGTAACCGTACCACCAGCCATATTGTGCGTGTTCTCAATGCAAACCAGACCAGTCTGAGCGCGGTAATAGAGCTTCGGGCCGATTGCCTGCTTAATCTGGCCCCATGTCAGCACGCCGCGTTCCCCCGCGACTGAGCGCAACTGGCACCCGGAGAACGCAGCGGCCATGGCCATCTCCCAGTCCAGCACATGAGCCCGCGCCTCGCAGACGATCTCCTGCCCATGCTGCGTATGCAGGCGAATGGCGATCTGGTTCCCCATTGTGCCGGTCGGAACAAAAAGAGCAGCCTCCCTGCCAAACATGGCAGCGGCATCGTTCTCCAGTCTGTTGACGGTAGGATCTTCGCCATACACATCGTCGCCCACCTCGGCGACGAACATCGCCTCGCGCATCGCCGGCGTCGGTTTAGTAACTGTGTCACTTCGAAGATCGATCATGTAGCCCTTACTCCATTACTCCATCTCAGATTATGCAGCCGAGGTAACCAGCAGTCGGCTGAAGACCTCATTCGAGACCATGCGGCCTCGTGCCGTCAGGCGAACGTGATCGGTCTCCAACTCCAACAACCCTGCCTCACGAACCTCCAGCAACGCTGGCATCGCATCCTGAACCATCGCCTCACCAAACTGTCCGCGCAGCAGGCGAAGACTGACGCCCTGATTGAGCCGCAGCCCAAGAAAAAGCGCCTCCTCAAAAGCCCGCTCAACGCCAATAACATCGAAATCCGGCTCAACAGCGCTCTTTGAGATCTGACGAAACGCAGACTCAGGCTTATCCATATAAGCATCCATCTCGCTCGTATTCGCAAACCGCAACGCGCCCGCTTGGGTCAGCAGCATCGAGTGCGCATCGAGGCCAAAGCCGATATAAGGCAACCGCTGCCAATATTTGAGGTTATGCCGCGAAGCATGGCCCGGTCGAGCAAAGTTCGAGATCTCATACTGCCCCAACTCCGCAGCCTCGAACTGTTCACAAGCCATCTGGTACCAATCGGCACTCTCATCTTCCGAAGGAACAGCCGACGCATGATAGCGCGTCCCTTTGGCGAGAACCTCTTCGCCAAGCCGCGACTCCTCATCGACCTCCAGCATATAAACACTGATGTGCTGCACTTTACTGGCAATCGCCTGCTCGAGCGAATACTGCCAGCTCTCCCGTGTCTGGTAAGGAAGCCCCGCGATCAAATCGATGCTGATGTCCTTAACTCCGGCGTTGCGGACTCGCGCAATCTCGGCCTCGCACTCCAGCCGCGTGTGCAATCGCCCAACCGCCGCCGTCTCGCGGTCAACAAAGGACTGCACCCCAAAGCTGACGCGGTTCATGCCCAGCCGCAGCAGTTCCTCCAGCGTCTCGTCGCCAAGCTGCCCGGGCGCGCACTCGAGCGTTATCTCAGCGTCTCGCGCCAACTCGAACTCGCCGCGCAGACGCTGAAACATCTGGCGAAACTGCGCCGCGCTCAGCAAACTGGGCGTTCCGCCGCCAAAGTAGATCGAATCCACCAGCTCCGGCAGCCGCGCCCCGGACTTCACCGCCGCATCCCGTGCCGCGCCAATCTCATCACATACGCGGTCGACATAATGCTGCATTCGGTCAGCGGCGAACACTCCCGAGGCGAAGTTGCAGAAGGTACACTTCGCCTTACAGAAAGGAACCGAGATGTAGACTCCAGCCGTTGTAACCATTTTGCCGAAAACGCCTCAAACAATTGTTTCACGAAGGCTGCTTCAGACGGCAATAAGCCTTCTATGCTGCAAGAGGCGCCTGAGAGGTAAGACTATGCCGCGACTTCACCCGCTCGCTACCGTTGGAGCCCTGATCTTTATTCTTGTCCCGATCTCCGGACAAGCCACCGCTCAAACCGCGCCGCAGCGCTCTCCCGTGCTGGTGGAACTGTTCACCTCGGAAGGCTGTTCGAGCTGCCCACCTGCCGACGCTCTGCTCGCAAAGCTGGAGCAGGCGCAGCCAGTCGCCGGTACAGAGATCATCGCGCTTGGCGAGCATGTCGACTATTGGGACCAGCTTGGCTGGCACGACCGCTTTTCTTCGCATCAATATACGGAGCGGCAGAATCAGTACCGCTTCCGCTTCCATCTGGACGATGTCTACACACCGCAGATGGTCGTTGACGGTACCGAGCCATTCGTCGGCAACGATGTACCCCATATCGTGCGCGCCATCAACAGCGCGGGCCACACAGCGAAGATCAACCTTGCACTCTCAAAGCCAGCTCTGGACGGAAACCACGTCTCGTTCACGGTCTCCAGTTCGGGACCGCACAATCTTCTCTCGAATGCAGACCTGTATGCGGCCCTGGTCGATCCGACCGACACAACAAACGTTCTACGTGGCGAAAATAAAGGGCAGGTTATTCATCATGCTGCTGTTGTTCGATCGCTGAAAAAGATCGGGAAGCTGAACGACCTCGCATCCGGCTCGTTGCACGCACAGCTCCTTGCCCCGGCAAATGCGACGCCTGCAACCATGCGGATTGTTGTATTTGCCCAGCGTCCGGGAGAGGGCGCTGTCGTGGGCGCAGTTTCCATGCCTGCGCGGCAATAACTAGAATCCTGTTCTCGCCCCAAGCATCTAGAATAGAGATACTTAGATGGCTGACGAACAGAAATCAAAAAAGGCGCAAAAAGAAGCCGCGAAGAAGGCCGCGCACGACGACGACATTGTAGGTAAAGCCTACGACGGCCGTCTTATGCGCCGTCTTCTGACCTACCTGCGTCCCTACAAGCTGCAGGTTGTGCTCTCCGCCATTGCCATCGTCTTCAAAGCCGCCACCGATGTCGTCGGCCCCTATCTGGTCAAGGTCGCCGTCGATACTTACATGACGAAGACGCCGCCGGAAAAGCTCTCCTGGCTGGCGCACCACCTCAACGCGAAGCCGATGGCAGGTATCACCCAGCTTGGCCTGATTTACCTCAGCGCGCTACTGATTACCTACGTCCTCGAATTCGTCCAGACCTACCTGATGCAATGGACCGGCCAGAAGATCATGTTCGATCTGCGCAGCCAGATCTTCCGGCACATCCAGAGCATGCATCCCGGCTTCTTCGACCATAACCCGGTCGGCAAGCTCGTCACCCGCGTCACCTCCGACGTAGATGCGCTGAACGAGATGTTTACCTCAGGCGTCCTCGCCATCTTCGAGGACATCTTCGTCCTGTCCTTCATCGTCATCATTATGCTGCGCATGAGCTGGCCGCTCGCCCTGCTGACGCTAGCCGTTAT
>NZ_DATKQC010000343.1:0-9990 GCF_035532915.1 Edaphobacter sp. | reverse complement strand
GCCTCTTCCAGGCTCTCGAACTTCTTGCCCTTCAGCGGCGTCTTCTGCGCATGGGCGACGCCGGACTCGACCTTGCCTTTTCGATCGGGATCGCGCACGCGACACGGCAGTGCCGTCACGCCGTAGTGCGCCAGAACATCGCGATACAAGGGATTCAGACCCGGATCATAGAAGTCCGGAGACAACACCCCCTCACGAAGGTTGTCCAGAACTACGACCCGCGGCACGCCGCCCAGCCGCCGAAAAGCCTTCTCGTGAAGCTCGGCCCACACCCGCGCACTGGATCGGAACACCAGCAGCCGAACCGCTTTCCGGCTGCAACCCAGGGTCAGAACAAACAGCCGCGTGCGCCGGTACTTGCCGCTGTCCGGATCGCGCACCAGCGGCCCCGTGCCGTAATCAACCTGGGCCTCCTCACCGGGTTTCGTCTCGATGATCGCCCGCGCTTCAGACGATACGGCTCCGCGCAGCTTGAGCACGAATCGCTGAACACTCTGATAGCTGCTTGTAAACCCGTGCTTGTCGACCAGATCCTGCCAGAATGCCGAGTTCAGTACTATGCCGAGTAGAGGCCATCTGGCACGCAGGTTCGTGTTTCAACCCCTATTGCGGAGGACCTTTCTGTGGGGCCCGCTCAAGTAGGTCGTGATGTTCCGCTCGGCATAGTCTTCTGCAGTATTCTTTCGCTGTTTATAGCGCCTTCAGAAAAGCTAGCAGGCTATCATCGGGTTTGTATCGCTGGGGTTTCTTGCCAAATGGAGAAACTTTTGCCAAGGCCTCCTCCTTCATTGCGAGATTTGCGTCCAAATAGATCTGCGTAGTTTGAATCGATTCGTGCCCCAGCCATAAAGCAATCACGGTACGATCGACGCCGGCTAAGAGCAATTCCATGGCGGCGGTGTGGCGGCACACGTGTGGCGTGACCTGTTTGGATGCCAGAGTCGGACAATCATGGGACGCAGTTGCAACCTGATTTGCAAAGATGTATTGGACGCCGTCGGCGCTGAATTGTCCGCCACGGGCATTGGTAAAGACCAGATCACTCGTGCCTCGAATGGGCTCTTTTAACCACTGCTTCAATACCGCCACTGTTCGTTTTGCAAGGGGTGTGCATCGTTCTTTCCTGCCCTTGCCCATTACTCTTACATGGGCGCCGGCCTTTAGAACAAGGTCATCTCTTTTCAGGGTGATAATTTCCGATAAGCGGAGGCCCGTTTGCAATGCGAGCAAGATCAATGCGCAGTCGCGTCGGCCGGACCACGATGCCATATCCGGAGCGTTGAGCAGCGCTTCTGCCTCCTCACGAGATAGAAAGTTAACCAAAGTTCGTGGATAACGCTTCCCTGGAATAGCCAGCACGCGCTGTATCTGTGCGGCGTGCGTCGGCAATTCAAAGGCGGCATATCGAAAAAACGAACGGATAGCAGTAAGACGCAGGTTGCGACTGCGAGCACTGATATTGCGTTCCGTTTCCAATGCATCCAGAAAATCGACAATTAGCGGCGCTTGCAGATCCTCGAACAGCAATCGTGAAGGAGGTTTGCGTAATCGCGTCTCTAGAAACTTCAATAGCAATCGGAAAGTGTCTCGATATGAGCTAATCGTGTGGGGGCTAACGCCTTTTTGTCTAATCAGGCGATCCGAGAAGAATCGCTGAAGGAGAGGGGCAAGATCACGCGCAACAGTCATCGCTTCTCCCTCCAACGATCATCAAGCCTCTTCATGGCTAGTTTCATCAGTTCTGGGTACTCAGTAAGGTACCAGTAAGTAGACTCGACCGAAACGTGCCCGAGAAACGTTGCGAGGGCCGGGAGCAAGACTTCGGTGTTTTTCCCCGCTCGGTACCAATTGATCAAGGTCCTGACCGCAAATCGATGGCGTAAGTCATGGATTCTCGGCCCCGAGCCCGACGTTACCTTGCGGAGTCCAATTTCCACTGATAGACATCGGAACGCCACGTATATCGCGTGGTGGGTGAGTGGCTTCCCCGTGCGAGTCATGAAGAATTGATTCGTTGACTTGTTCTCCAGCATCAACCACTCGTCACGTCTCTTGCAGTACGATCGCAACTCCCTCACTGTGGTTGGATGAATGGGCACCAGACGTGATTTTCCGAACTTGCTGTCCCGGATTGTCAGAATCCCATTCTTGAGGTCAACATCTTGGATCTGCAACTTGATGGCCTCACCGATGCGCAGTCCAGACACCGTCAGGAGGCCAAGCAAGCAGTAGTAAGTTCCTCGTGGTCTATCTCGTCGATATCTCCAGGCCGCCCGGAGCAGACGCTGGATTTCTTCGTCGCTATATAGGTAGGGGCGGGAACGCGCGAATTTACGAGATAAGCAATCGAGTGGCGGAACTTCTGTCCGTATATCATAGCCTGCTAAATACTTGGCAAAGCCGCGGACCATGGTCAACCGTTTTGTGGGGTATCGTGCGGAGGTTTGCTGTGCCCAATCGAGAGCCAACCGGGTGGTGATGTATGGGGATTGTCGTTCTTCCATAAAAGAAACGAATTTGGGAAGCCGCACGCCTTCTGCGTGGAGCTTAGCTCCAAGGCCGCGTCGCAATTCAAGATACTCCTCAAGCGACTTGCGTAAGGGCTTCATTTGACACCTCCTGGCCAGGGTCTCGCGATGGGCCGAAGTGCCCTGAAGTCCACCTTCGCATAGAGAAAAGTGGTCTCGGGCTGCTCGTGGCGCAAGACGCTTCCGATGTCCAACAACGATGCTCCATTTGCTAGCATCCGGGTAGCCAATGTATGCCGAAACTGATGTGCTCCTTTACTACGAAATACCGTGTCCACCCGAGCTAATGCTCTTTTCACGATCACACAAACAGTCCGACTGCTCTCGAATCCACTATGTGGAGCAGGGATTCGAAGGAAAACACGGTTACTCGGAACAGATGGTCGGTCCTTGCATAGATAGGCAGCAATAGCTGACCGACATCATGAGGCAGCGGTAGTTTGCACTCCTTCGCGCCCTTACCAGAAACGATGAGCGTTCCTGCCGCCCAGTCAATATCCTCCAGCCTGAGCGCAGCGACCTCCCCAGCACGAAGCCCGAGACGAATCAACAAGAGGAGTACGGCGAAATCCCTTCTTCCAGTCGCTGTTCTACGGTTACAGCGGGCCAGTATGTGTGCCACCTGCTTGCGTGCCAGAGCTTTTGGAATACCAGCCAGTGAACAGCAGCGCACAGTTGGGACTGATCCAGAAAGGTCTCTGCCGATCATGCCAGCAGAGAACAAATATGATGTGAATGAACGCAGAATAGTCGTCACATTCTTGGTGCTCATCGGAGTTCGTTTAGCAGCCTCGGTTCGGACGAAGGCGACGAGATCCTTGGCCTCGATCTTTTGTAGGTCGACCGGCCCGTCGCAAAATCGATATTCAAGAAATTTACCCGTGTAAATGCGGTGATTCTTGATCGTCCCTGGAGCCAAACCACGCTGTTGTCTGAGGTAATTCGAGAATTCCTGAACAATGCTTGCGGTTCCGCTCTCAGCAGCGGGAGATTGAATTGGTTGATCCAGAAGACCACTTCGAGAAAGAAGTTCGAGAAGCATCTGCAACATCTTCCCATCACCGTTCTTCACCGTGCCGCTACGGTCCAGGTGGGACTTGGTATGCGCCAACGTCAATTCCTGAAGGGGAATGCCACATTTCTTAAGCCAACAACCGAAGCGAGCGAGTGCCTGGACGCGTACTCGAATCGATAGCCGGGTATAGCCGTGGCAAAAAAGCTCATCGGCTAGATGTTGGATGTTGAGACCGAGCGGTCCTGTTCGGTATTTCCCGATTGTTCTTGGGTCCTTAAAGAATCGTTCCATGAAATTCCTCCTATCGACATCTTCCACGGAGGAACTACATAACTATGCCGAGCGGAACATCACGACCTACTTGAGCGGGCCCCACAGAAAGGTCCTCCGCAATAGGGGTTGAAACATGAACCCGCGTGCCAGATGGCCTCTACTCGGCATAGTACTGAACTCGGCATTCTGGCAGCTATGGCGAGAACGGCATAGCTGAAAGATACCCATCGCGTTGCGGCCCCGCGACAGCTCAAGCTCGATCAGCTCCCGATACGGTTCACTGGCTCCGTATGGGCGCTTGCCACCCTGCTCCGGCAACCTCATTTCCGGCAAAAAGCCGGTAATCACTTCGTTGGCCGGTTTTGAACTAGCAGAGCCGGTGGTCACCGAAGTGGCCGCTTTTGCCGGCGCCTTGCGCCCCCATCCCCCCGGCGCGCGCAGAGCTATCCCCGCCGACCTCAGGTATCCGCCTGCCGTCTCGCGACGGACTCCCGTCGCTGCCTCGATCCTGCGCAAGGACCAACCAAGACGCCCCAGCGCAATCACCTGTTCCTGCTTCGCTTTTTCCAAGACATTACCCATGCCAACTGAGGCTAATTTCCCTCGTCGGAGCTAATGTCTTAGGCCGTTTCTCTATGGCCGCTTTTGAAGTGATAATCTATGGCCGCTTTTGAGTGATTACCGAGGGCAAGATGGCCCATGTCACTACCAGACGCTTCATATGGAAACCTCAGGTTTAGATTTGCTGGTCAATTGAGATTAACACTGGATTCCGGGGTCGTCAGCAGCAAGGCGATTAAGACTCCCGGAGTGTCATGGGCGTCGGCTCAGCAGTGCGGGTGTAGAGGTGGCCCTGCTGTCGTCCTGGTTCTCACTTTCAGCTTTGGTCCGTTTAGCCGTCGCTTCGTGCTAAATCGCCGCCAAGGTCTCTTTCGAGAGGGCGTTCTGGACCGGGGGCTAGATTGGGCTCGCAATGCCGTTCCTTATCTTCCTTCCAGACCAACTTTTGCTCACTCGGCTTTGGTACATTCTTTGGCCTGCCGGTCTAGCTGCCTCAACGCTTCACTTGGCTCTCCACAGATTTGGTCAGACCGTTTGGGAAAGGGGGTTGTCCTATTCGTAGGATACGGAGGTAACTTCCTGGTCTATACGCTATTGGCCTGTGCTTTGCATTGGAAACGTCGCAGCCGCCTTGTTCTCCAAGGTTGAGCTCGAAGGTGCCGTTCTCATCAAATAACCGGCCAACCGTATATAGCTTTATCTCTGGCTGCACCGCAAGCGCGTGGTGAGCGTGCCCGCAGTCTGCATACTCCCATCAACCTGCAATTTCTCTCTGTAGGAGATTCCATCCACTCCGGTTTCCCGGTGTTATGCTTGCTGCGAGGCTTCCCGGCCCCAAATCTAAGCGCTGGATGTCCAACGATTTCGACAGCTCGCAGGACAATGCACTTCTTCAGCTCGACAATGAGCGAAATCCAGAGGGAAAAGCCTGAAGGGAGTGCCGGAGTTGGTCCGGGGTGAAGAACAGCCTTGGTATAGTTAAGAAAAAGATGTATAGTTTTTCTTAATTCATACGAGAGGTTATCGCATGGAAACCATGCGGGATCAGATAGTTGCGAGAATCGAAAGGCTCGGCGAAGGGAAAGCCTTCTCGGCGAAGGACTTCCTCGACATTGCCAGCCGGACGACTATCGACGTGACTCTGGCGGAACTGGCGCGCAAGGGCACGGTGCGCCGCATCCGCCGAGGTCTTTACGACATGCCGCGCGTTAATCCCGCCCTTGGTGGAACGCTCAGCCCTGACATCGACGAAGCCGCGCGCGCAATTGCGCGACGGCAACGCTGGAAGATCGTGCCGGACGGAGCATGGGCGGCAAACCTGTTGGGGCTTTCGACACAGGTGCCGTCGAAAATCATCTACCTGACCGACGGACCGAACAATGAAGTACCCATTGGGCGGCGTAGCATTGTATTCAAACACGCTCGTCCAAAGGTGCTTGCTGGGCTTGAGGGGAAGATCGCTCTCGTCGTCCAGGCATTGCGTCATCTGGGCAAGGAAAACGTTGGTACGCGCGAGATGGAAGTGCTGCGGGCGGCGCTCACGCCGTCCGAGAGGAAGAACTTCGTTCGGGATGCTCGATTCGGCGTGGATTGGATATATGAAGTTGCGAGCCGGATTGCAGAGGAGACCGCGTGAACAAAGTTGCACGAATGACGAAACGCGACCGCGCGGACTTGTTCGCTGAAACGGCGGAAAGACGGGACCTTTCCGAAGCCGTTGTTGAGAAGGACTTCTGGGTCTGCTGGACGCTGAAACAGTTGTTTGCGATAGATGCCCTGAGAGACCGCCTGCTTTTCAAGGGCGGCACATCGTTGTCGAAAATCAATCACGCAATCAACCGCTTTTCGGAAGACATCGATCTGGCCGTGGATTACGTCGCCCTTGGCTTCACGGGCGACCGCGATCCGCGCCGGGAAGGACTGTCGAAAACCAAGCGCGCCGCTATTCTGGCGGAAATGATGACCGTCTGTCAGCTGTATATCGGTAGTGAATTTATCGAAGTTCTTCGGGGCCGCTGCGAAGAGATTCTCGGCAATGGAGAAAATTGGACTCTGGCCGTTAGCGAGCAGGACAGGAATATAGTCCGCTTTCAGTATCCGTCGGCCGCGCCAACGCTCGACTACATCAAGCCCCAGGTCATTCTGGAACTCGGCACCCATGCAGAATTTGTGCCGCGCGACCGCTTTACCGTGCGCGCCTTTGCAGCGGAAGAGTTCCCCGCCTTGTTCTCCGACCCCGACGTGGCTGTGACTTCGCTTCTGGCCAAGCGCACCTTTTGGGAAAAGGCGACCATCCTCCATGCCGAGTATCACCGGCCAGTGGAGAAGGCTCTGCCGGATCGCTATTCGCGGCACTATTACGATCTTGCGATGCTGGCGCAAAGCCCTGTTCGCGGCGAAGCTCTGGCGGACCTTGCCCTCTTGGATCAGGTGGTACGCCACAAGGAAACCTTCTATCCATCAAGCTGGGCCAGGTACGATTTGGCGCGGGTTGGGAGCCTGCGTCTCGTCCCGACCGAAGAGCGGCGCGCCGCATTGGAACGGGACTACCGCAGTATGAGCGTGATGATCTTTGGCGAGCCGCCGCCGTTTGGCGAAATCACGGAAGTCCTCGCCGCGTTGGAGCAGGAGATAAATCAGAAATGAACGGGAATGAGCAGCGTTACGTGGAAAGGTTCGGAAACAGAGAAAAATGACTTCTGAGGCCACAACACGCAAGGAAATCATTGACTTGCGCCTTAAAGAGGCGGGGTAGAACGTGGCTGATCGGACGCAGGTTTTCGAGGAATACTTTGTGTCACCTCTCGAAAATGGGAATGGTGAGGCAAGTTCTGCTTCCTCTGAAGGGTTGCCTAAAAACGGTCCCAGAGAGTTTAGCGACTACATTCTTCTTGGCAAGAATGGCAAGGCAATTGCCGTTACCCACAGCGTTTCGGATATTGGGCCAGTACCGAGAAGAAACACTTTCCCGACCCTGGTCGGCCAGGATGCAATCGCTTCCAGACATATTCGCATTTCTGCCCTCTGAGAAATTCATGCTCTCAGAGGTCAGCCCAGATCCCAGTTCGTGAATCGAAACGAGACTTTCGGTCTCGGTCGCCAGGAGTAATCCAGAGATATTCATGAAACATGCATCCTTCATGATGCTCCGGGATGTGCATTCCAGCCAGATTGAAGGAGTCCTTCGGTCCCCTCGAACAAATGTCGATGTGGTTAACGAGTGGTGCTTGTCGTCGACGGTCCTATAGCGCGGCCCCAACCACCGCAATCAACTCCTCCTGCGTAAGCGGCAGTGGATTGGCTTGCATACTGCTGGCTTTCGCTGCCTTCTCAGCTACCCCCGGCAAATCAGCATCAGTAACACCCCAAGCGCGCAGCGCTGGGATGCTGAGTTCCTCGGAGAGCGCTCTTACCCACTCGATGCCATCCTCTGCGCTTGCATCACTCCGGCCGGTAAGCAGACGCGCGATGGCAGAGTAGCGTTCGAGAGCTGGATGCTGTGGTGCGCGGGCGCGCAATCCAGCTACGTTGGCCGCCATGCCGTGTGGCAACAGCGCAGCGCAGAGTGCCCCGTGTGGAGCCTTCCATTGGCCTCCGAGCGGCGCCGCAAATCCATGCACCACACCTAATCCGGAGTTTGCCAGAGCCAAGCCACCGAACAGGCTCGCCAAGGCCATATCGTGTCGCGCATCACGATCCGCGCCGTTATGGTACGCCCGTCGCAACGCACCTGCTACGCGCTGGATCCCATCAACACAAATGGCATCGACCAGGGGATTCGCTCGTATGCTCACATACGGCTCGATGAGCTGCGTCAGGGCGTCGAGGCCGGTAAATGCGGTGACTTCAGGCGGCAGCCCATATGTCAGCTCGGGATCGACCACCGCGACCCGCGGCAGCATCAGCGGGCTTCGCAGACTCGCTTTGACGCCGTATTCGGTTGATCCGAGTACAGCATTCCGCGTGACTTCGCTTCCAGTACCGGCCGTGGTCGGTACTGCAATGAACGGCAGGGGCGGGACCGTGATGGCGCGACCCTTTCCCACTATCTCGAGAAACTCGAGAGGCTCGCCTCCGTTTGTGGCAATTGCCGCGATCGCTTTGCCGGTGTCGATTACGCTGCCGCCGCCAATCGAAATCACGACATCGCAGCCGGCGTCCTTGGCGAACCTAGCCCCCTCGCGGATCGACTCGGCGGTCGGTTCGCCGGCCACCCGGAAGGTATCTGCTGAGAGTGTGGCGACAAGGCTCTCAGTGCGCTCGGGCGACGCGCCGGTTACTACCAGCCGACGGGTGCCGAAACTACGAGCCAGGTCGGGCAGGGTGGCAGCCGTTCCCTCACCGAAGATAATGCGCGTTGCGGTTGCAAATTCAAAGCGCATCTTCTACCAGTCCTTCGGATCGGGAAAGACTGCGTTGAACGTCGCTCTTTGACGGGGTTCGGCCATCATGTCTGCCACCTCATCGCGCCACCTCGCGTAGTGAGCAGTTTCCCTATGCGCGGCGACTGCTTCCGGCGAGCGGTAGACCTCGATCAGCACGAACCGAGTCGCATCGTCCTGCTGTTCGACAAAATCGAAGCGTGCAATCCCAGGTTCCTGAACACTCGAGCGGGCATTCTTTAGGGTTGCCTGCCGGAAGTCTGCGACCGATTCAGGCTTGACGTGTACATGCACGTGAACGATCAGCATCGGTTTTGCCTCCGCTCCCTATCTTACTAAGTCTCTTTAGTCGGGTAGCCCGACTTCACCGCCCGCTCTCCACCATGTCCACTCTTCGATTCCGATCTCCCGGGATAGGGCACTCGTGTGCCTCCCTACCGAAAGGAAATCCATGCAACCTCATCTATATTCTCTTGCCCCTAAACCATCCAGCCTCGAAGAACTGATCCAGAAGGCCAAGACCTTCGTCGCCGCAGCCAAGGCGCCCGCTACACTGAAGGCTTACCGAAACGACTGGCGCGACTTCGAGTTCTGGTGCCGCGAGCACCAGTCGCCCTCGCTTCCTTCGACGCCGGAGTCCGTTGCCCTCTACATTGCGGACCGCGCCTCCACATTGGCATCGGGAACCATCGCCCGCCGGCTCACCTCGATCACCAAGGCGCATCAGGCAGCAGGCTTTACAAATTCGCCGGCCACGACCCGCCACTTCGTCGTCGGCGAGACGCTCAAGGGCATCCGCCGCACCATCGGCACCGCCCAGCAAGGGAAGGCCCCGCTCCTTTCCACAGACATCCGCCGGATTATTGCCGCCCGGCGCGAGGACCTGCTCGGACTCCGAGACTCCGCACTCGTTCTGGTCGGATTCGCGGGCGGATTTCGCCGGTCGGAGCTGGCGGGTATCCATCTATGTGACCTCAAGTTCTCCGCCGACGGCGTCGTCGTCACCGTCCGCAAATCAAAGACAGACCAGGAGGGCGCGGGACGCGAGGTAGGCCTGCCCTTCGGTGCCAGTCTGGATACCTGCCCGGTCCGTGCGCTTCGCCAGTGGCTCGACCGGGCCGCGATTCGAGAGTATGCGTCCGGCCAAGTACACGGTTGACGGCGGTGCTCAGGGGATGAGAGAAGTTTTCAGGCGTGTGTCTTTACCGCCCATGCAGCGGGCGTGAGTCCG
>NZ_DATKQC010000342.1:0-3537 GCF_035532915.1 Edaphobacter sp. | reverse complement strand
AAGTGCGTACCCTGCGCCTCTGAATCCTTTGCATAAGCATGAAGATTGCCCGCGCTATCGCCGGCCTACATCAAGGTTTTCAAAGGGCTTCCCTGGCATAGGAGGACTATGAACACCAGAAAGAGGATTTACATCGCTGGTTGCGGCGGCATGCTTGGCGAGGCCGTCTATCGGCGGTTCAGCAGATTTGCCGACGTCAAGCCGACAGACATTGACCTCAACGAGCCCTGGATCGAGTATGCGGACGTGCGAGACTACCGCCAGAGCTGGGACTCGATCGAGAGTTTCGCCCCGGACGCCATCATTAACCTTGCGGCGCTTACAGACTTGGAAGGCTGCGAAAGGGATTCGGAGAACGCATGGCTGACCAATGCCCTTGGCGCAGAAAATCTGGGGCTGATCGCGGACCAGCTTGGCGTCCCCTACGTGTACATTTCTACTGCTGGAATCTTCGGCGGAGAAAAGGACTGCTACACGGACTTCGACACGCCCGAGCCACGCTCTGTATACGCGAAGTCGAAGCACTACGGTGAATTGTTTGTCCTGCGCCACGTGCGGAAGCACTTCGTGCTCAGGGCCGGCTGGATGATGGGCGGAGGTCCGAAGAAGGATAAGAAGTTCATCAACAAACTATACTGTCAGATCAAGTCGGGAAAGCGCATTCTCCATGTGGTCGAAGACAAGAGCGGCACGCCGACGTACACTGTAGATTTTGCCGAAGGGATGGCTGCGATCCTTGAGAGCGGCCTCTATGGCCTCTATAACCAGGTGTGCGGCGGCTCGGGGACACGGCGGGACGTCGCCGAGGAGTTCGTCCGCTGTCTGGGACTCGAGGGTAAAATCCGGATCGAGCCAGTCCGCTCGGACTTCTTCGCGGCAGAGTACTTCGCGCACCGGCCTGCGAGCGAGCGGCTCGTCAACCTCAAGCTTTCAGCGCGCGGCCTGAATAGGATGCGCGACTGGAGAACCTGTTTAGCTGAATACAGCTCCGCGTTCAGCGAAGATTTGCGCAGGGCTGGCGCTGAGGTTGCGCAGGCGTTCTGACCCTTGCGCAGCGAATCGTAGTCAATCAGCGGGACGGGAAACAGCCGGGGCCTGGTACTCGGCCGGGGCGCAGGCTCCGCGCGTTTACAAGGTTTTTGCCTCGACCACAAATTGCTTACCCCTCGTCTCCAAACTCTTCGCAAAAACATGAAGATCGCCCGCGTTATCGCCCGGCTAAATATTGGGGGGCCGGCGATCCAGGCTGTGCTGCTAACCCGCGAACTGGCCGATGCCGGTCACATAACAAGTTTGCTGGCCGGCAACGTGCCGGAATCGGAAGGCAACATGGAATATCTTGCCGACGAGATGGGCGTTAGTCTGGTTCGTATCCCCAGGCTCTCGCGCGAGGTTTCTCTCGTCTCCGACCTCAGGGCTTTCTGGGACATTTACCGCTGGCTCAAACGCGAGCGGCCGGATATTCTCCACACCCACACCGCCAAGGCCGGGGCTCTGGGCAGGCTTGCCGCATTTGCTTCAGGCACGCCGTGCGTACACACGTACCATGGGAATGTTTTCGAGGGCTATTTTTCGCGCAAGAAATCGGCCGCTTTCCTTCTGATCGAACGCCTCCTTGCCCGAGGCACCGAGCGCATTATCGCCATCAGTCCCAGGCAGTGCCATGATCTGGCGAGCCGTTTCAAAGTTGCAGCCCCGGAAAGAATTTCGACCGTTCGCCTCGGCTTCGATCTAAGCAGGTTCCTGGAACTCGCGCGCGCCCGTCTGTCAGAAGAGAGCGGGCACCATCGCCTGGCTGTCACCTGGGTGGGCCGTTTAACGGCAGTCAAAGACCCGCTGATGTATCCAAGGATCGCGGCGCTTTGCGCCAACGTGAATATGATCGCTGCATTTCTGATGGTCGGGGACGGCGAACTCGGAGCGCATGTGGAAGCGGAGAAACGCCGTCTCAATCTGGGAGATCATCTGCGCCTCATCGGTTGGCAGCGGGACATGAATTCCATCTATCGGCAAACCGATATCCTCCTGCTGACTTCAAAAAATGAAGGGACCCCTGTTGCGGCCATCGAGGCCATGGCTGCAGGATGTCCGGTGATCCTGCCGGATGCAGGGGGTTCTGCCGACCTCATGTCCGGGAATCCTGAACGCCACCCCGGATATTCCATATTCGACAACGGAATACTTGTGACACGGCGCACGCCCGAAATTTTTGCCGATGGCCTGAGCTGGCTGGCCTCAGAGCCGCAGCGCCGCGCCCGGATGGGCCAGGCGGCAAGCATCTTTGCGCAGCAGAACTTTTCCAAGGAACGGCTGGTCAACGAGATTGAGAAAGTTTACAGGTCCGTGCTCGATCACCGGAACCGGCGACGGATGAGAACGAAAGGAGAAATCCAATAAAAGTTCTGATTACCGGCGGAGCAGGGTTTATCGGGTCACACCTGGCGGAGCGTTGTCTTGCGCGGGAAGACGACGTGTTCGTCGTTGACGATCTATCGACCGGCTCGGTAGAAAACATCCGGCACCTCAAAGCCCACAAGCGGTTCTCGTACTTCCTCGACAGCGTTGAGAACCGCCAGTTAACGGCGGAATTGGTGGATGAGTGTGATGTCGTCTTTCACCTTGCTGCTGCCGTCGGCGTGCGATTGATTGTCGAGAGCCCGGTGCGCACCATCGAAACCAACGTCCGCGCAACTGAGCTTGTTCTCAGCCTGGCGGCAAAAAAGAAGAAGCGAGTGTTGATAACGTCAACCTCCGAGGTGTATGGCAAACGCACGCAGATGCCGTTCCGCGAGGATGACGATCTGCTGATGGGGCCGTCCAGCAAGGGGCGCTGGAGCTATGCCTGCTCCAAAGCCCTGGATGAATTTCTCGCGCTGGCTTACTGGAAGGAGAAGCGCGTACCCACCACCGTCGTCCGTCTTTTCAACACGGTCGGCCCCCGCCAGACTGGCCGCTACGGAATGGTGGTTCCCAGTTTTGTCCGGCAGGCTCTCCAGAATGAAAATATTACGATCTTTGGCGATGGGACTCAGCGCCGCTGCTTTCTCCATGTGGCGGACGCCGTCGAGGCGCTCCTGGCGCTCATGCTGAAATCTGAAGCCGTCGGTGAAGTCTACAACATCGGCAGTGCAGAGGAGGTCACCATCCGGGGTCTCGCTGAGAAGGTGAAAGCGATGACGAAGTCGGCATCACAAATCGTGTTGATCCCCTATAACGAAGCTTACGAGGAGGGGTTTGAGGATATGCTCCGCCGCGTTCCCGATATCTCGAAGCTAAGGGCGCTCACTGGCTTTGTACCCCGTTATGCTTTGGACGATACTCTGAGGGATGTAATCGCGTACACGCGAACTCGCGTTACAAGCACGGACCAGATGCCTCTCGCAACTGACCGGCGCACCCACCGGGCCAGCAGACAAATAGCCTGGCAGACGCCGGGGCTTCTGTGAGGCAAACATGACACTCAGTCTGATGACCGGCGGCGCGGGATTTTCAGCACCCTGCTGAGGATGGAGACACTACGGAAATGAATCATACTGG
>NZ_DATKQC010000341.1:0-5487 GCF_035532915.1 Edaphobacter sp. | reverse complement strand
AAGGAGCAAATAACGATTGCATTCTGGGGTTCCAAAGGCCGCAAGTTGCCAGCCTTCACTGCCTCGTTGTACGACCTGCTCTCAAGAATCCGGCACGGCAGGAAGAACTTCTCGGTCAACTCTTGATGCCACTGCTTTCGGAGGTTTGCAGGGGTAATTACGAGCACGCGCCGCTTCCGCTCCGCCCACTTTTGTGAAAGGACCAAGCCAGCTTCGATCGTCTTGCCGAGGCCGACTTCATCCGCCAACAGAGCACCTTTGGACAGAGGAGAGTTGAAGGCAAATAAGGCAGCGTCAACCTGATGGGGATTTAAATCCACCTGCGCGCTCGCAACGGCTGCGGCGAGTTTCTCGATGTTGTCTGATGAGCAGCGCTTGGTTAGCTCATGAGCAAAATATTTGGCGTGGTAGTCTGTAAGATTCATGGTTCAAAACATATATAAAGTCGGGCTGTAACAGCTTTCGTTCTATTACGCCAAGAAGCCGTGGAGCTGGTATTGTTCATCGCTAAAACGGCGCGTGAGAATTCCCCTGGTTGCCGATTTGACGAAGTAACTCACCTGGTTAACTTTTTGTAGCGCGAAATGATACAGTTGGCTGGAAGCCCGCGACAGGGTCGGCAGCCGAGAGAAAGTATACAACTACGCAATTGTGCGCGCCATATCGTCGAATTTGGCGCGGAGCGCCGGTCGAGAGGGCTTGCGGTAGGATCCCCGTCGCGTGCGGACGCCCGAAAAGATTCCATGAAAGCTCTCACGATAAGGCAACCTTGGGCATATGCGATTCTGCACCTGGGTAAAGACGTGGAGAATCGGTCATGGCGAACGCATTATCGCGGCCCTCTGCTGATCCATGCGGCGAATTACCATGAGCGCCAACCCCGTGAGAAGCTCGCGGAGAACATATGCAGGCCGCCGTCTGCTGAAAGGCTTGCCAATCTCCCCGAAGGCTCCATTGTGGGAATCGCCCAAGTTGTCGGCTGCGTGAAGAATTCAAAGAGCCGGTGGGCACAGAAGGCCGCTTGGCACTGGCTGATTGAGGATCCGCGACCTATTAAGCCAGTCCAATGCAAAGGGAGCCTCGGGCTTTGGACGCCACCTTTCGAAATTATGAAGAAACTGCCGGAGTGGGTCAAGAAACTTGATCTCAAATGAGCAAATGTGCTCCAGTGTTCGACCGCTACATCGGCATTGATTATTCAGGCGCGAAAACGCCCACATCGAGTTTGAGCGGGCTACGCATTTACATGGCCGACATGAAGTCCATGCCGACTGAGGTGCTGCCGCCGCTGAGCCCGCGCAAGTATTGGACGCGGCGCGGTATGGCCGAATGCTTGTCGAGCGGCTTTCCGAAGAGCCGCCGACGCTCGTCGGAACTGATCATGGTTTCTCATTCCCAATGCAGTATTTTGAGCAGCACCGCCTGCCTCATGATTGGCCGGCATTCCTTGACGACTTCCAAAACCATTGGCCAACTGACGATGACTTGACATGCGTCGATTTTGTGCGCGACGGGATCGCAGGAAACGGAAAGGCGCGCGGCGGCAACTCTCTTTGGCGGCGGCTGACCGAGATTCGCGCTGGCGCGGCCAAATCGGTGTTTCAGTTCGACGTGCAAGGTGCGGTAGCGAAGTCCACCCACGCTGGTTTGCCCTGGTTGCGTTATCTCCGTCGGAGTGTGGGTGGGCGCGTTCATTTCTGGCCGTTCGATGGGTGGGGATTTCCAGCCGGCAAGTCAGTGGTCGTGGAGGTCTATCCATCAGTGTGGAGGCGGAGCTTCGGGCAGGAAGAACGGAACGACCACCAACATGACGCATATTCAGTTGCGGAATGGATGCGGCGCTGTGATCTCGATGGCAACTTAGCAATCTTTTTCCGCCCTGGCTTAACTCCAGCCGAGCGTGAGGTGGCTCACATCGAAGGCTGGATTCTCGGAGTGATGTAAGGCCATATTGGTCGCACGAGGCTCTATGCGGTTTCGAGGTTCTCGCTTTTCTCCAAACACGTGATTGTGCTCGGTGGATTACTTGAGGTGGGCACGTCTTGGGGACGCTGCTTTCGGAGCGCGGATGGAACTCGGGAGGCTGGCAGTCGTTCTATACAAGTCGATTGACCAAACGCAGCGCCCCTTTGGCTGCCCTTCTATACCTTGGTATTGATTTTTGGAACATGTGGGTATTTGACCCTTTGGTTCGAATACCGGTCGCGGTAATCCCGCAGTTGTCACCCAAAGCTGCGAGACCAGGGAACTGGCATTCGGGATGGCAGCTAGTATAGGTGGACGGCTCAGTGATGTTGCCGACGAAATGGTAGAGCTGCGCTCCCGGATTAGATTGGCCAAGCGGTGCGAGCGTCAGGGCAAGCATCTGGAGCATCTGCATACTGGCGCACGCCATTGAGAAAGCGAACACGTTTTCGCGGGCTTTCAGGGGATGGTCCTTCGGCAAACCAGCAATATAGCTCGGATCGTCAAGATAGCCATCGCGCTCGGTCTGAACGAAGCCAGGATCGTATTGGCCAAGGCATTGCAAGCACGGACGACCAACCGTTGCGGTATGCGCCTTCCAATCGGCCGCCGCGAGCTTCCCGAGCCGATTGCACCGGGCGGCTATACCACCATCGATTACGGGAACCAGATGCGCGTAGGCAATCAAGTTCAGGATATAGCGGCCCCAGGGTCGGTCAACGCAGGCGAAAATGACATCGCAATCAAGAGCCGCACGGAACCCTTTATCTTCATAAGCAGCAGCGACGACGGGTTCGACCCTGAAACTATCGGCCGTTGCCCGCTTGGCAAGATGTCTGGCTTGTACCTTGACTTTCAGTTTGCCGATATCGGACCTTGTCGCGTAGGAGAGCCGGTCCAGATTATGCTTTTCGATCCTGTCAAAATCGATCAACATTATATCTTCAAAGCCCGTCCGGACCAGGGTGTCCGCTATTAATCCGCCGACGCTGCCCGCGCCGATCACTCCGATCCGCAGACGGACGAGATCGCGCTGCGCTTCTTCTCCCCATGCTGAAACGGTACGAATCTGCTCTCCATTCGCAAGCGGGGGCGGCGCGAGCTCGTCCATGTATGTGACGCGAAGACGTTCCCCCACGGTGCGCACTGTTGCGCAGTTCTGTCGGGCATAGCTCCGTGGGGCCGTTCGCATCCAGAACCGGCCGCTCCAGGCTCCATCACCCGCTAGTGTGAGGCCGAGAAACGGCTGACGGGTAGCGCCTAAGACCGCACCGGCGTTGCCCTGCTCCGCTCTGACATCATCACGGCTCATGCCCTGCCATCCGGTCCCGAGCGGGTGGCTGTGCATAAGGGCGAGGCCCACGCCCGCCTCAGCCGCCTCCGAAAGTGCACGCTCGAAAAATGGCGGCTCGAAACTTGCATTGCCATGCACATTCCGGTCACCTTGGCGGGGAAGGACCAGCCGGTGGATCACCGCAGTTGTCCTGGAACGGCCCCGGCTCGGATGCCAGAGGGCGAAACATATATCCTCCTGGCCATCCGGCCGAAGCAGATGTGCGCGAGCATCGTCGGTGATATTGCCCGGCATTGCTATGCTGTAAGCGGCCCGGCTCATTGGGTCTCCCAAAGACGCCAGATGTGCGCCATGTAAGCCGCGACTGTGCGCTTTCTTTGCCCCCAGTCCTTGCAGGGACGCGACCAATATTGCCAGTCGCCCCCAGCGTTCTTGTTGAAGTCGGGCGACGCATGGACGCCACCCTGCGGATGAGGCAAATCATTGCTCGGGTGGATCGCCTGAATAGGCGGTGAGACATGTGGCCCGCTGGGAGTAATATTCGGGAAATCCGGTGGGACAATGAAGCCCAAACGGACCATTTTGCCGGCGCAGCGCCCGACCTCAACAGGATAATCGAAAATGAGATGGTCGGGCATGCTCATCAACACTTGCGGATCATAGCCAAGCGTGCGAAGCCCTTCGGCAAATGCCATTGGACCATTGTTGAAGGAGACCGGCGTCGGTCCCGTTGAGACAATCTGAAAACTTTCGTTGTTGTGGAGTTTGATCAACTCATCCCCCTTGCCCTGAAAGCTGACCTTGTGGTTCCCCTGGATCTCCACGAGGTAGTTAGTGGCCGGGTCCTTCTTCCCGTACTCGGTGATGATTTGGTTTGCGGTCAGTTGGCGTTCGTCGGTCGTAAAGTCTTCCCCGTCCACAAAAATGTGGATCGGGGGACAATGATCTTCGGCCTTGCTCAGCTTTACTTGAGTTGCGTGTTCCATTGTCAATTCTCCTTGTGCGCAAATTCGGGCAGTACATTCGGCCCATGACTGCATATTATCACGCGCAGCGCTAAGTATGTCAAGCGCATATTTAGCAGTGCTTGACGAATGCGGCAGATTGGTCCAGAATGGAGCCGTCTTGGAAAGAGGCTCACATTACGGAGGAAAGCAAATGGCAAAACCTGGCGACCAACGGCCGCCTGAAGATTCTTTCGGCGCACACCTCGCGCGTCTGCGTATCGCTGCTGGCTTGTCGCTGCGCGACGTTGAGGAAGCAACTGACCACGAGGTTTCAAATGCCTATTTGAGCCAGCTCGAGAAAAGCAAGATAACGAAACCGTCTCCGCATATCCTGTATGCTCTAGCACCTGTCCTGAAAACGTCCTATGAGGACCTGATGAAGCGCGCCGGTTACATCACGTCGGACCAGGATGGAAGAGGGCGAAAACAGACCAAAGTGGCAGCGTTCGCTGTGCAGGATCTCACCCCAGAAGAGGAAAGAAGTCTCCTCGATTACCTGGCCATGATAAGGAAACAGAAACGCAAGTGACAAGGCCAGATGACTCACTCCTCGATGCGCACCAGCTCGCAACGGTTCAGAAGTATGCTGACCGGCTTTTGCGGGAGGGGTCCGCGCTTGGTCGGTTCCCAACGCCGGTCGACGACCTTCTTGCAGCGGCGAAGCTGACTGTCGTGGATGACGAGGTGCTGAACGAGAGTGTGCTGCGCCAGCTTGTCAGAAAAGCAAAGGCGGGGATCACGACCATTAAATCCGCGCTCAGCAAAGTGCTGGGTCTGTTCGAATGTTATGAAGGGCTCGTTCTCCTTGACCGGGATGTGCCGAAGCCCAGGCTGCCATTCATCAAGCTGCATGAGGCTGGGCACGGCACGCTCCCACATCAACGCAATGCCTATCGTCTGGTACAAGACTGCGAAAAGACCCTGGATGCCGAGATCGGTGATCTTTTCGAACGAGAGGCTAACGTATTCTCCTCCGAGGTATTGTTCCAGGGTGACGTGTTCTCGAACGAGGCCCACGGACAGCGTTTCAACATCAAGGTCCCAATGAGGCTCGCGAGAAAGTTTGGCGCTTCGAACTACGCGGCATTCCGGCGTTACGTGATCACCAATCCGTTGGCCTGCTGTGTGGTCGTCCTGGAGCCGTCCGTCCGTAATGGTAAAGGGGGCTTTGCCGCCGAAGTGCGGCGTGCGGTGATGTCGAAGTCATTTGAGAGGATTTAT
>NZ_DATKQC010000340.1:0-10019 GCF_035532915.1 Edaphobacter sp. | reverse complement strand
ATCAAAGCGGCTGTGCGCTCCGGGCCTGGAGGCGGCGCCTGCGGGCCCAGGTCATCCGTGTTCCTCAGAAAGGCGTCGTCATTAAACAGAATGCCGGCCACCGGGGCTGAACGCCCGAGGTCCTCATAAAGAGAGCCAATGATTCGGCGGCTCTCCGGGAGGAATGGATTTAACCGCACCGGAAGTTCGGAGGGCGCACCGGATTTGGATTTGATTTGCAAGCGCGCCTGGACTGACCTGTCGGGAAGTTGCCATGCAAGCACCGGCATCCATGCGTAGACCTGCACGCCGCAGCGGGTGCGCAGTTGCCAGGCCGCCCGCGAAAACAGATCGGCCCGCATGGGCAGTTCGCCATTGGGAAAATAGACGGAACTGGCGGCGCCGCTGCCTGTGGGGTCGGCAAAAGCCTGCAGCCATACCTGAGTGACATTCAGTTTTTTAACCCGATCCAACAACAGGCCCAGATTCCGGTTCTGCTGCGCTGGATCCGGATCGTAGACGTAATCCAGGTCCACCTGAACGGCGCGGATGTTGCTCTTCAGGTCCAGATGGACGAGCGACCACGCCAGAGCTTCGGCATTCGGATTCGACATGAGAACCAGACGCGGGATTGCATTCAGGCCCGTCTCCCCGAAAGGTTTGGTAGGGGAAACGACCGGCAACCCGAGCGTGAACGTGACCGCCATGCCGAGCGAAGCAGCGATCGCGTCACTGCTTTGCGTGTATTGTCCATACGGCCACATAATGGCGCGGGGAGTTCGACCCAGGTGTTCCCGAATTTCCTCGGAATTTCGGGCGAGATCGGCGCGAATACGGGCGGCGTATTCCTGGTCCGTTTCATAACGGCGGGTCTGCGCATTATAAGCATGGATCACGGCCGCGGGGATCACATTGCCTTCCGGATTGGCCAAAATGCCGCGGTGCAGGTCGTAGGTGTGAGAAGCAATCTCTACCAGTCCGCTGTCCTGCATTTCACGCAGTTCACTCCAGGTTGCGAAGTCGGCACGCGTGAACGGTCTGGGGCCGTAATCTACCTGGCCATCGGCCGCCAGGTCGGCCCAGGCACCCACCACAGCAACGACTGCCGGGTAGCGATATGCCTTGAGAAGCGGTAGGACATTCGTATACACGCTGTGCAAGCCATCGTCGAAGGTTAACAATACAGCCTTGTCGGGCAGCTTCTTATGTCCGGTTCGCGCATCGATCAACTGCTGTAAATCGATGACGTGGTATCCGTGAGCGCGCAGCCAATCGAAATGCGAAGCCAGGTTTCGCGTGCTGATGGCGTATTGATCGGCATCCAGATGCGCGTCCATGCCGGGTGTAATCTCGGCCGGCTGGCCGGCAATCCGCGGCGAGCCTATGGGAGTGCCGCCAACGTTGTTCCGGACGTCGTGATAACAGAGCACAATCACATCCGCCGACTGCGCATAAGCGCCGGCGAATGAAATCAGCAGAGAGCCAATCAGCAGCAGCCGCTTCATTGGCTCCCCCAGGTCAAGCCGAAGTTGACTGCGGTATAAGGCTCATTGCTGCCATCGTAGGGCTGGCTGTTCCAGACCGCTTCGCCAACAAAACCAAGTCGCTTGCGTAACGTCCAGTGCGCGCCGTAGCTTGCCGAAATGGCGCTGCCAATCCCATAGTTCTCCTGCCAATAGGGCGCGGAATACAGACTCACCTCCTGATGAAAGCTGCTGTCGTAGTGCCGCCACGTCAACCAGTTCAGAGTGCCGCGAGGCCCTAGCGAGAAATCATGCTTGGGATTGAAATAAACCCGGTTCTCGTCTCTCGAATTGGCGGACGCCCACTCTTCCGCGCGTAAATTGAATTGGAGTCGCGGAGTGGTCCATACGCGTCCGTCCAGTGCCCCGGAGATCGCGGCGCGCTGGTTGCCGTCGGAGAAAAGGACCCGTTGCAGCCCGACATTCGCGGAGAGCAGCTCACTTGCCCGCCAGCCAAGGTCAAGGTCCACGCTGCGGGCACGAACTTTCCCCAGCACCGCGATCAACTGGACATCGGAAATGCTGTCACTGTCGCCCTGTGCGCGGAAGCTCCAATGGTCGCCAAGGCTGAACTGGGCGCCAACGTCTCCAGCGGCGACCGTCCCAGTCGTACCGGTGTCACCCGCAATTTCTCCCCACGCCATTTGGCGGTCATAGTTGTAGGTCACGCCCAGGCCCGCCCGCGTGCGAGAGGCAAAGCCTGCCGCAAAATTGCCGCTGTCGCTCAACTCGTGCGCGTAAAGACGCCAGCGATTGTCCGCCAGCGGCGTGTAAAGATGAGCTTCCGAATGCTGGTCTGTGGAGCCGATAAAGCGACCGCTCGACCACTCATACGCGCCGACCCCATCCAGTTGCCAGCCGCGTTCAATGGCGCGATCGCGCAGGAAACGGTCGACGGCCAGAGTGTTTCCCTCACGTTGCAGCAAAGGCGCTATCAACCTGTCCGCATCATCGCGGTCGCCCGCGCCATCCAGAATCTCAACCTGCTCCAATGAAGGACGTTCGTCTTTCTCCGCGTAGCTATCGGCGATGCGCTCCTCTTCGATGGCGCGCAATTTCCATCCGCGGTCGAGATAGTTCATGGCCAGCGCCCGCCGCAACTCGATATTGGCCGGTGCCAGAGCGCTCATGGCCGTCAATCGGCGTTGCTCCTCCTCCAACAGACCGGCGTACCCGCGCATCTCGGCAGCTTGCAGCCCCAGATCCGTGTGCAGGCTGTTGTTTTGGGGAACTTTCAGGTTGCGCGCGCCAATCCATACCGGAGAGTCGGCATACGCCTGGTCGATCGTGAGAAAGGCGGCATGGATGTTTTCATTCTCGAATTGTGCGTATGCAAGGCCGCTCCATGCCTCGCCATCGTCCGGTGAATGTTGGACAAGAGCGCCATAGATGCGTTCCGCGTGGCGAGGCTGGCGTAGCCCTAGATAAGCACCGGCAACGGCCCGCAGCGCATAGGGCGGCAGCGCAATTCCCAGCCGGCTCAGACGCTCGTAGGATCGCGTTAGGTCGCGCATACGGCCCAGCTCGAAAAGCGCCAGAATCCGATCGTATTGTGCCCGTTTCCACGTCGTGTCCTTGGCCGAGGACGCTGCGATCACTCCGTCCAACAGCGCCAGCGCCTGGCTCGCTTCGTCCTTTCGTTGCGTCCACGGCGAACGATAGACTTCCGTCCACCGTAGATTTTCTGCCGCTGCGCCGGCATTCAATACGCGAGTTTCGAGGGAGACTGGCCGATCGCAAAGATCCAACGCATATGTTTCTCCACCCGCTCTGGACAACGACTGCGCCAATTGACACTGTATTTCATAGTTCTTTGGTACCTGATCCAAACGGGCTTCGTACATTGAAAGAGCGCACGCGAAGTTGGATTGGCGTTCGCATAAATATGCCTGGCCCAGCTCCACGTCCTTTTCCTTGCCATGGTCACGGAACAAAGGCCGCATCAAACTGGAGGCTGGACTGTACTCGCCCAGATCGATAAGAACCATGGCCTGACCTAAACGAGCCTGCCAGAGTTCGGGAGCCAGAGATTCGGCGCGACGATATAAGTTGAGCGCGCGCGAGTATTCATGCAGATTACGCGCCGAATGGGCTGCGGCCTCGGCTACATTCGCATCATCTTTCGGCGTCTTCGGGCGTGCATAAAGTTCCAGCACATACGCATCGTCGCCTGCCCAGCCGGCCACGATCACCGTGTCTGCCAGCAGGCGGGAATCGTTTGGATGCTCTTGTACAAGCGACTGCAGGGCGTTCAGGCCGCCCGTTGTGTTCCCCGCGCGCGCCTCGGCGACGGCCGCTTCCCGCTCCGCCCGCGGCGCGTCGGAAGCATTCGCTAAGAGGGTACCCGTCGATAGCGTTATCGCAACCCCTAAAAGCAATGCGAACCTCAAGATCGGCGCAGCTGCGAAAGCGCCGCCGTGATCTGGATCGAACAGGGTCGAGGAAGGCACTCCGGGCATCGCGGACATGGGTTGGCTTCGTCGTCCCGCAAAAACAACAAGAAGCACGCCTTCGCGGTCGGTAACTTCATTCATAAGTTTTAGGTAAAAGTAATTCATTATGTCATCCGGCCAGAAGAATTAACACAAAAATTCATGGATAGGCCGGGAAAGGAAACAATATAGTAACCGCCGCGCCGGACCTGTCGCCGATGAGACATCGGGAAAATGGAAAGGGAGCACCGACCGGAGTTCGTCGCCAGATTCCATGCCGGATCTTCCCGAGGGGAAAGACGCGGACGCGACATGCCTCATAGTCGTGTCGTCGACGCTTCGGATGAGGCATGGGCAGAGTGCCGCTTGCCGGCAGATATCTCTCAACCCACAGGTCATGATTCAAACGGCAATCATTGGAGCTATGGAAACTATACAGCCGTGCATTAAGGAGGGGACATCATGTGACGCTGGAGCATTGGCAAACCGCCAGTTTGCACTGAGAGAATGTCCCTTTACTTATGCGCGTCCATATAGGTGTAGTGTCTCGTGCAGTACTATACGGTCGAGCGTAAACCTGCTATGCATGATGCATGGCGGGAATCAGCGCGGCATTGGCGGTAACGTCGGAGGATAGAGCGAAGTTGGAGCGACTGGTCCGCTGCGGCAAGACAGAGCAGCGGGTGGCGTTTCGCAGCCGGATTATATTGAAGGCGGCAGAAGGCTGGAGCAACAGCGCGATTGCCGAAGCGCTGGGCACGTCGCGTCCCACGGTCATCGACTGGCGCAAGCGTTATGACGCGGAAGGCATGGCGGGGCTCAGCCCGCAAGTCCCGTTATGGCTATGTTTTCCGGCTGATTTAGGGTGTCCACGATTTGAATTGCGTGGCGCTCCTTTGCGATGCTTTCGGGATTCCACGACCGGGAGTGCCGCATGAATGTGGGCAAGAGACGCTGTTTGCGCAGGTGATGGAGTTTGTGCCGTGGAAAACCTTTGCACGCATCATCGAACGGCACAAGGGCGATGCGGGTGTGCGCACGCTGGGCTGCGCCGATCTGTTTCGAATCATGGCCTTCTCGCAACTCACCTGGCGCGAGTCGTTGCGCGACATTGAGGTTTGCCTGGAGGCCAATCATGCCAAACTGTTTCACATGGGGATTGCCACGCCGCCCGCCCGCTCCACGCTGGCCGATGCACTGAACCTGCGCGACTGGCACATCTACCGTGCACTGGCCCAGCGACTGATCGCTCATGCTAGGGCACTGTACGCGCAAGATGCCTCGGTGCTGGACTTCGACGCGAGCGTTTATGGCGCTTGACTCAACCACTATCGACTTATGCCTGAGTTTGTTCGACTGGGCGACGTTTCGATCCACCAAAGCGGCCATCAAGTTACACACCCTGCTGGATCTGCGCGGCGCAATTCCCGCCTTCATTCACATCAGTGACGGGAAACTGCACGATGTAAACGTCCTCGACATTCTTCTCGTGGAGGCGGGCAGTTTCTACATCATGGATCGGGGATACCTGGACTTCGTGCGGCTGTATGCGATGCATCAGGCCGGAGCCTTCTTCGTCACCCGCGCCAAGGAGGGTATGGATGCGCGGCGCGTGTATTCGCATCCTGTTGACCGCGGCAGTGGCATCATCTGCGATCAACGCGCCATGCTCAACGGCTTTTATTCGGCCAAGAACTACCCCGAGCATCTTCGCCGCATTCGCTTCAAGGACCCAGAAACAGGCAGGGCGCTGGTGTTTCTGACCAACATCACCACGCTCCCTTCCCTGACGATTGCCACGCTATACAAGAACGGGTGGTATGTCGGCGTGTCCAGCCAAGGGCACATTAACCAGCCGGTGAAAGTCCGGCCGAGGCTAACAGACTCAAGCCTTGTAGCGTGGGAGGCGTCGTGGAGCGAAAGCGAGACGATGAAGCCCTCCGACAACATGCTCAGAAAGGAGTATGCGCAACTCACTAGGTTGCAACGTACAGTGACCGCCGTTCTTTGTAGTCCAACAACGTGTCCACAGAAACTGAGGTGCGCTTGGAGGCGGTGGCGGGCTGCGATCTCTCACCGTAGCGGAAGAGCGCGATCTTTTCGGCTTTGGCATCCATGGAACTTCTCCCATGGGTAAACATCAGCCGGTCGCGGCGGCGGCCCCAGACAAAAGCTTTGGGTGCGCTCCTCAGGCGGGCGGTGCCTGAGCGGACCGCCGGTGGCCCTTACACTGATCTCAGGCGCCTTCGCGCACATCTCTCCGCCGCCTGCGAACTCAATCTGAGAATTAAGATACGTTTGCCCTGCTGTGGTTGGTGCCTCGCAGCAAGTCGGCTACGGCGTCAACCGTTAAAGGCTGGCTGAAATAGTAGCCTTGAATCTCGTCACAATGATGTGCCCGCAGGAACGACATTTGGGCTTCGTCTTCGACGCCTTCCGCAATCACCTTGAGATGCAGGTGTTTTGCCATACTGATGATTGCGGTTGTGATCGCCGCGTTATCAGGATCCACGGCGATATCCCGAACAAACGAAGAGTCGATTTTGAGCTTGCTCACCGGAAAATGTTTCAAGTAGCTAAGGCTGGAATAGCCAGTCCCAAAGTCGTCAATTGTTAGCTTCAACCCGATGGCTTTTAATTCCTGAAAAACCGAGAGCATCACGTGTTCATTCGATAGCAGGAGACTTTCCGTCAGCTCCAGTTCGAGGTATTGGGAAGCGAGGCCAGTCTCCCGGAGCACACTGCCGATGAGTTTGCTGAAGTCCTCTTGGCGAAACTGTACCGCTGAAATATTTACGGCCACCGGCACTGCGAGAAGCCCTTCGTCCTGCCATTTTCTGGCTTGAGAGCAGGCAGTCCTGAACACCCATTCACCGATTGGCATGATCAGGCCGCTGTTCTCTGCAATTTGTATGAACTTATCCGATGGCACGAGGCCCAATTCTGGGTGTTGCCAGCGGAGGAGAGCTTCCAGCCCAATGATTCTTCCAGTGCCAATATCCATCTGCGGTTGATACACCAGAAAGAGTTCATTCTTGTCGAGTGCCAGTCGCAAACTGTTTTCCAATGTCAATCGTTCCACGATCTGAGCGTTCATGTCCTCGGTAAAGAACCGAAAGTTGTTACGTCCTTGATCTTTGGCGCAATACATGGCCACATCCGCATGTTTGATCAGGGTTTCGCCGTCCGCACCATGTTCAGGGAAGATACTGATGCCGAGGCTGCAAGTAATTCTGACTGCGTGACCTGGAACGACGAATTCAGCGGTCATTGTATCCATCAGCCGCTGAGCGGCAACTGCTACGTCGGAGACATCCTCTACGCGGGTAAGCACGACAACGAATTCATCTCCGCTTATCCGGGCCACCGTGTCTTGTTCACGCACCCATCCCTTAAAGCGTTCTGCAACGCCTTGCAGGAGAAGATCGCCGATCGGGTGCCCGAACGAGTCGTTGATATCTTTGAACTGGTCGAGATCGAGAAACAGAAGCGCAACTTTGTCTTTTTGCCGACGGGCACTGGCGAGTGCCTTTGTTAATCGATCCAGAAGAAGAGTTCGGTTGGGGAGCCCCGTAAGAGCATCGTAATAGGCTGAGTATTGGATCTTCTCTTCGGCGACTTTGCGGTCCGTGATGTCTGCAACTGTGCCTTCGTAATACAGCGTAGCTCCGCTGGAGTTGCGGATCACGCGCGCGTTCTCCAGCAACCACAGTTTGCTGCCGTCCTTCCGATAGGCTTGATACTCGAGGTTATGCACACTCCCTTTCTCCTCTAGCTGACGATTGAACAGCTCGCGCTGGCTCGAATCTACGTACCCATGGTGGGCAACATCGGTGAGGCCGGCCATCAACTCTGCCGGGGAGTCGTACCCAAAGATCTGGGCCAGCGCCGGGTTCGCGCTCAGGAGTCTTCCGTCCGGGGCCTTCTGGAAGATGCCGATCACGGCCTCTTCGAAGATCCGCCGATACTTCTCCTCCGCGTTGCGGAGTACCTCTTCCATCCGCTCGCGTTCGGAGATGTCACGGGCGGTGCAGACTACGTAGCTGCGGTCAATGTGGAGCAATCTCATACTCACCTCCACCGGGAACGTTGAACCGTCCTTCCGCCGGTGGAGACCCTTAAAGATTCCGAATCCTGACTTCCGCAATTCATCAAACACTTTTGTGCGCCCAGGTTCGCTGACTGTGGGATCGATATCGTAAACGCTCATGTGCAGAATTTCTTCGCGAGTGTAGCCCAGACTCGTACAGGCCTTCTCATTCACATCGAGGAAGCGCATCGTTTCCGGATCAACAATCTGAAGGATATCGTTGGATTGATCGACCAACGTTCGGAAGAGCTTCAGAAATTTCTCGGCCTGCTTGCGCTCGGTGATGTCTTCAAGGAGTACCAATAAATGAGGTTCATCTTCATAAGCAAAGGGTATGAGACGTGCGTTGACCCAAAACTCTTGGTCGAAGGTGCTGGTCATGTGGACCTCGCCATGGCAAGGCGCACCAGTTGCCAGCGCTTCCTCTGCTAAGGTCAGCAATCCGGAGCGCCGCCAGGACTCCAAGTGGCGAAAATTCTGTCTCCTTACCTGCTCAACGCTGGCACCGACCAGTTGGGTGCTGACAGGGTTGGCGGCCACCGCCTCACCGGAGGCTTTGTAGGTGATGATGCCTATCGGCGATGTGTCTAATATCTTTTGCGCGTAGCGCAAGGCATTGGCCATTTTCTTTTCCGCCTGGTTGCGCCCGGTGACATCGCGTGTGACTTTGGCGAAGCCCTGCAGTTGTCCGGTCTCGTCGTGCAGCGCCGTGATAATCACGTTAGCCCAGAACAGGGAACCGTCCTTGCGCACCCGCCAGCCCTCTTCCTCGAACCGCCCCTCGCGCGCGGCTATGTCCAGACCCTTTGCCGGGGTGCCGCGCGCGACATCCTCCTCCGAGTAGAAGCGCGAGAAGTGCTGGCCGACGATCCCGTCCGCGCGATAACCCTTGAGTCGTTCGGCACCCGCGTTCCAACTGACCACATGCCCACTCAAGTCCAGCATGAATATGGCATAGTCGGTGATGCTCTCGATCAGCATCACGCTTTTCTCTTCCGCCTTGTCAATTGTTCGAGGAGGGGCTTGCTCCCAGGGGCAGCGCTCTCCCTCCATCCTGTGAACCGCTACTTGTGGTTTATCGAGGGTTTTGGAGCCGCCTATCCTCACAACCTTGAACCGGGCTCGCTTCTCTTCGTATTGAATCTCGATCAGGTCTCCAGATTTCAGTTCATGATTAATTCCCGATAGGAGTGCTCCACTGCAACTTATGTTTCGTGCAACGGCGTCCTGCACGAACTGCACTCCCTGGGCAGTAAACCCCGATATATGCACGGGAAACTCGATCTGGATACGGCTCTTTTGGCGACGTTTGACCATGGACCTCCTGATGAGCCAATTTCCAGGAGTGCGTCGGAAATATGGTTCAGGGTTGGAATCAATAGCTTACAGCAAGAAGATGCCAGACTTGACAAGATCGCGCAGGTATCTTTTCAGATGGAAGAAGCACTTACAACGGCTTCCACGTCGCCGGTTTCTTCTCCTATGAATGCGGTGATCACTTCGAGCAATTTGCTGGCACCTGCCCCAGATTGCAGGAGCTTCCGCCTGCATCGCTTGGGTCTACAAGCGGCCTCTGATCTTTGATCACGCGCAAGGGCGTTTCCAGGGGGTGGATCCGCTACAGTTGCTGGAGAGGAGTCGGCAGAAGAATACGGACCCTATTTCAGATCGTGTGGCCCTTGGCATCACGCACGACGCATATTGCGCCAGCGTTCTGAAGATCAAAGAGTACATCGCGGCAGGCGACACCTGTCAAGTCAAGTCAATTTCACCGACCAGGTATCACTCCACACACAGAATCCGGCAGCCGTCGTTTTTGAATCACTGAGCCTCTTGCAGTGTGCCAGGAAAGCGCGATGCTGTATCTGAGATGGTGGTAGGTCCACCGGAATCGGCCTACAGGGGCTGATTTCAAACTGCCGCATGCGGCTGAGTTGGTGACGGCGAGGTCGTGAACGATGTGGTTAAAAGGCGGTATCAAAACCGTCAAGTACG
>NZ_DATKQC010000339.1:0-14204 GCF_035532915.1 Edaphobacter sp. | reverse complement strand
ACCAGCTTCCAGCTATTGGAGTCCGTTTCCGAGTGGATGCCCTGCATGGCGGGCATACCTGTAAGCTGCACACCATTTTGGATGATGTAGTGGATCTCACCGTCGCTCATCTGTTGTGTGAGGTCAGAGTGCAGATCAGGTACGCGCGGGTATTCGTTTGCGCCGACTACAGTATTGCCGTAACCATCTACGCCGTGACAGTTAGCGCATCGCGCCATGAACTGCTCTCGCCCCTGTTCGAGTGCCACGTCGTCATTGGTGAAAGGATTGGTTCGCTTGCGTTCGGCACCGGGAATGGCAAAGTTGCGTATCGAACGCGCTGCGCCTGCTTCGATTGCGGGTGGAGTCGATGAGGCACGAAACCCGTGCCATTTGATCCATAGTGCGCCGACCACTCCAAGAGCGACCACGGCGAGAATGACAATTCCAACGATTCGACGTGCCTTCATATCACAACCCGCCTTTCTGCTATCGCTTGCCTCTGCTCAGGGACAGGCACAACCCTTCCAGCAGTTCCATCCCTCTTTTGAGAAGCTCTTCATCCGAGAGTCCCTGCCGCTGCCCGCATTCGTAGTTGGATCGAACCGAACTTTTGCAGCTTTCTCCATATCCCCACGCGCTCGCTGGCTTTATGCGAGGGAAGTGTAAAGACCAGCAGCAGCCACGGCGAAGTGTCTGCATTTTGCTGCGTTATGCTCATAACACGGTTATGTTACGACAGAAACTTTAATGCGAGCTTAAGCTTCCGTATCGGAGAATGAAGGAATTGTCATCAGAGGGATTTGGCTTCTGTGCAACAGAGCTGTTATTCCTTAGGTAAGGGTATGAAACGACTGTTCCAATTCGGCGCGATCCTGATGCTGATAGGAGCGTTCTACCCTCTGCTTGAACTCTTTGATCGCTGGGATGCACCAGGGCTTGCGAATGACACCGAATTCAAGGTGTATGCGCTTTTTTTCGCACTCTCTCTTGTTGTGTTGTTATGTAAGCTGATCTCGTCAGGTGCGCTGAGGTTTGACTTCGCCTTTTGGCAGGTCTTTCTATACGACGAGAGTGCCAAACCTGTTGAAACTGGTCACACGTTCATCTTTGCCGTCCCTCCGCTGTTCGTTCTTCCATTACGCATCTGATCTCTAAAGAAATGCGCCCGAATGGATGCGCCGCCTCGGTGTGTCTTATCGATGACGCTTGCGTATCCGCGTGTTCTACGCGGGACGCCTATCTCTTTGGAGAAACTGGATGTCTGTTGTCAAAGCTGTATTCTGTTTTGTGCTGCTTGCTATTTGTGCGGCACTTCCGGTCGTGTCTCTTGCTCAGACGAGCAATGCGGGGATTGTGGCTGGAATTATCGTCGGTCCTGATGGCAGCCCAGTAGCGGGTGCTACGGTAGCTCTATCCGCATTTGACGCCCCAGCCCGTACCACCACCAGTGCAGACGATGGAAGTTTTCTTCTGCGCGACCTGCCGAGTGGTGGCTACACCATAAAAACCAGGGCTGCATTATTTGCTCCGGATGAAGAGACCGTCTCGGTCGCGGTCGGTCGCACAACCCATCTGTCGATTCGTCTCTCCGTTTCAAGCACGCAACAGAACGTCAACGTGACGGCAGCCCCTGTGACATTCGATACCTCGCAGACCTCTTCAGTGGTGAACATCGACCGTGACCGCGTGGAAGAGCTTCCCATTCCAAGCCGCAATTATCTGACCTTTGTTCTACTCTCCCCGCAGGTTGCCGCCGCCAACCCTGCGCTGCAACAGCAGGGCGCGACGCCAGGCGGCGGCAGCTTTAGCTTCGGCGGCCTGCGGCCAGGGAGCAACGCGATTTATCTGGATGGAGTCAATGATAACGATGAGTACACAGGCGGCAGCCGGACACAGCTCTCGCCCGAGGCTATCAGCGATTTCCAGATCGTCAATCATGGATTTGCCGCACAGTCAGGCGGCGGTGCCGGCGGCTCTATTGACGTTCAGACGCGCACCGGCGTGAACCGCATCCATGGCGATGCCTTTACCTTTGTCCAAAATGGCGCTCTGAACGGCACTCCGCCGCTTGGCCTTTATCCATATAAACCAGACGAGTGTCGAGTGCGCGCCGGTGTCGCGCTCGGCGGACCGATTCAACGTGACAAAACCTTCTACTATGTTGCGGCGGAACAGGAGATGGCACGAGGCGAGGACATCAATGACCTGGATCCATCTACATTAGCCAGAATTAACAACTCGATACAACGGTATGCGCCACTCGCCGGACTCACTTTGCAAGCCGGCTTCTTCCCCACGACGGACCAGGAAACGGAATTGTCTGGCCGCATCGACCGCACACTGACCGCACACGAGAGCATCATGCTGCGGTACGCCTTCACGAATAGTCGGAATGTAAATGATGCCTTCCATACTGACGAACTGGCCGACCGGACGGCGCGCGGTTCCTCGTTCCTCGCGGACAACAGCATCAACGGAACGCTTACATCCACAATGAGCGGAAGCCTGATGAACAAGTTCAGCTTCGAGCTGGCGCAGAGGCGGGCGGTCGAGCGCACAGGACAAGCCACTGGACCGGGAATTCTCATTGCAGGTATGGCTTTGTTCGGCACTCCGTACTCCGGAAACGAGCGGCGTTTTGAGACGCATACTGAATTCGCCGATACGGTCGCGCTGCAACTCCATCAGCACTTCCTCCAATTCGGCTGGCGAGCCGATCACGTTGCACTGCGAACGCGGGTATCGGACGGCTCACAAGGGTTGTTTATCTTCGGCGGTCTCGCCGCTCTACAGAACGGTACTCCTGATTTCTTCACGCAGTCGTTTGGCAACTTTGATACCAATCTGGGCGAGATCCGTTTTGCCGGGTTTATTCAAGATCATTGGACAGCCACGCCTTCAGTCACACTCGACTATGGCCTCCGCTACGAATACAACCGGCTGCCCTCGTCATTTTCTCAGGATGCTCTCAATTTCAGTCCTCGATTCGGCATTGCCTGGACTCCGCTTAAAGACACGATCATACGCAGTGGATTCGGCATCTTCTATGACCGTCTTGAGCTTGCGACCATCAACCGAATCTCCGAGTTCGATGGAACACACGCCGCCGCGCAAATTGTGGAGGATATCGACGCAGCGAACCTTTATCGGAGTGGCAATATTCCATCTGCTCCGCTTGCTGGTGTCGCGCCGAGTATATGGACAGCACAGTCTGGGCTTCACAATCCCTACAGCGAAGTTGCCTCTCTGAGTGTTGAGAGATCGCTGCCGTGGCAGACGACGCTCACGGGCGAGTACCAATTTGTGCATGGCGTCCATCTCGGTAGAACCAGCAACATCAATCTGGCCGCGCCGCTTGTCCTCACATCGGCGAGCGCGCCTACGGTAGGAATCTCCTCGCCAACGCCTCAGCAACTTGGAACTCTGGTGTTCACCAAGGCACGTCTCGACCCAAGCTATGACGCGGTGAATCAGTTCGCCACGTCAGCAGCCTCGTCCTATAACGGGGCCACGATCACTCTGAACCGTCAGTTTCAGGATGATTTGCAGATCATGGCGGGCTACACCTATTCCAAGACCATCGATGATGCCAGCTACGATTCCGAGCAGCCGCAGAACCCTTATGCCATCGGAAACGAGCGGGCACTATCGCTCATGGACCAGCGCCATCGCTTCACATTAAGCGGGCTATGGTTGATCGGCCCTGACCTGGGCGACCCAGCCGATGCCGCCAAGAATGCGAATCCGGGCTCATTGATGAAGGCGCTTACGGGTCTGGAGTTTGCGCCGATTGTCAGCATTGCCAGCGGCTTCCGTGCAAATCCCATCACGGGCCTCGACAGCAATCGGGAGCATATCTTCCCATTTGCAAGGCGGTCCGTGGGGTATAGCCGGAATTCACTTCAAACGCGCACCAATACCAACCTCGATCTTAGGGTGTTGAAGATGATCCCCATCGCCAGCGGACATCTCGATATCGTAGCCGAGTCCTTCAATCTTCTGAACCATCGAAATGTTTCTCTGCTCAACACGGCATTTGGTTCAGAGCGGACTCCTGCAAGTGGATTCGCTCAACCGATTGCGACATCTACTGCGCGAAGGATTCAATTCTCGCTCGATTACGAGTTCTAACAACAAACCTACTTCACCTTTTACATGGAGGATTCAATATGCACTCTGCTCTCTCGCGTGCGCTTGTGTTCGCACTCGCTATCACCACTACCGCTTGTCCGACTCTTTCCCAGGAGCCAGCCCGTCAAGCTGCGACCGAATCATCTCTGCCCGACGCGCCACAGCCCAGCCAGAAAGAGATCATTCTGGGCATGCCCAAAAACATCTTTCAGGACCAAGTCGGAATTTGGACAAGCCCTGCACGGATTCGTCCCAAGGACTTCGTGTGGCTTGCACCCTTGGCGGTTGCGACTGGAGTCAGCATAGCCACGGATCATCACACCGTGAGTTCGATTATCAGCCATGATCCCGGATTCAATAATGCCAACGCGAACGCGGCGAACGGGCTGACAGGTGGACTCATCGCAATTCCGGCAGGACTCTATGGTTTGGGATTGCTCCACAACAACTCCCATGAACGAGAGACAGGCATCCTGAGTGGCGAGGCCGTAATTGATGCTTATATCGTGCAGGAGGGGCTGAAGCTGATGTCCTGGCGGGAACGGCCCATGCAGGATAATGGCAGAGGCTTGTTCTTCCAAGGATCAGCCGGAACTGACTCCTCGTTTCCCTCCAATCACAGCATCATCGCCTGGTCGTCCGCAGCAGTCATTGCTAGCGAATATCCCTCTCCCTGGGCGCAGCTCGGGGTCTATTCGATGGCTACCGGCGTCAGCCTGACGCGAGTCATGGGTCAGCAGCATTTCCCAACAGACGTATTGATCGGGAGTGCTGCGGGCTGGTTGATAGGAAGGTATGTCGTTCGGCGGCACCACCGGCAATCGAGACATGGCAGGACATATTAGGGTCTTCATTCGGCTGCCGGTTCAGAGCATAGCGAAGAACCGGCAGACAAGCGATCCTTGGTTTTGTGGATCAATCCAGCATTCACTTGCTAATTGTCTGCATTCCACATAAAACCGATCCATAATCGGATGACGGCATTCTTGGAACCACGCGACTATGCGAAATACCTGATGTTGGCGGACAGGCCGCCGGTGCATATTCTTCGCATTTTGTCATCGCATGAAATGCAAGCGATGCTCGTTGAGAAATCAGACATCACCAACAAACAGGTCAGTCTCTTCGATAGTCACTAATCAAAACTCGTCAATTCGGGCGCATACCCTGCTTGGTGTTATGTTCCCGCGTTGCGATGGTGATTTGCGCGAGGTATCCGACGCCATAGAGGAACAATAGATCCCGAGCATCAGGAAAGCTATTCGTGCCCTTATTCATCGCCAGCACGGACCAACTCGTCGGATGTACCAGTTTCGAGCAGACCCGATTGACAGAGGCATAGTCTTCTTTGAGTCCAACGATCTCAGCCAACTTGCGTACTTCCAGATGCTTGCTTGCTGTGACGTTTTCCACTGTCATCTGTCTTTGCAATTGATCGAGTGCGTCATCCAGTACCACGCCGGATGCCTTTGGGTCGTAGTGAAGTTCGAGATCGCGGAGAGCGCGAACCAACTCCGCACCGTCCACCAGCCAGTCATCCCCAAAACGTCGCGCATTGTCGCCTGAGAGAAGAACGATAACAAGTCCGACATGCCCAGGCTAAGAGCGGATTGTTGCCTTCAACAAATCCTCGCCTCAATTCCTGATAATTCGTCAAACTCGCATCGACCAGCTCTCGCACGATTTCAAAGAAATAATAATTTTCATCATCAATCGGCTTAAGAAGATTGCCGACTTCCAGCAGTTTTGCTGCAAGTTCATTTCCGTCTTCAACCCGAATCGTTGGCTTGTCAGCACTCATAGTTTGATTGTTGCAGAAGCGCAAGAACTAACAAACTTCCTTGTGGGCGGAAGCTTCCTCCCTCTCTGCGAACGCATTCGCGTTCTCCGCCCCCATCTTGTATGTCGAGGCTCGAGGCGTAACGATGAAGTTGCGCTTCGGCGGAGAGGCCGTACCCACCTGAGGCCGGGAGTGATCCTGAGCCTGTCGCAGAGAACGGCCACCGTCCCTCTCTTATTACGCCGTGGAGAATCGGAGGCATCAAGCCTGCATGTTCAAGGTCGGCGATAAGAGCGAGTCCGTGACCGCGGACAGGGACGGGCGCCGAGGCCGAATCTTAAGTCCGGAGGCCGTTCATGAGCAAACGATCCAGCCAAATCCAGGGAATGCTATATTGTGGTATCGACGTCAGCGCCAAAAGTCTCACCGTCGCGATTCAGCGCGTGGCTCAGCCAGCAGAGCAAAGGAGCTTCGCTAACAATCCGATTGGTCACAGGGCTCTTATCGGTTGGCTACGGAAGACCAAATCACCGGTTCGGGTGTCGTTGGAAGCGACCGGAATTTACTCTCTTGATCTCGCGTTTGCGCTTGATGCGGCAGAAGGGATCGAAGTCGCAGTCTTGAATCCCAAAGTCGCTAACCGATTTGCTCAAACTATTCGACGGTCAAAAACCGATGCGGCAGACGTCGAGGTGTTAGCTGAATACACTCATCGGATGCCGTTCGCGGCCTGGGTCGCCCCTAGTTCCAGTTCAATGCGACTGCGCTCGATCGTTCGCCATATCGAGGACCTCACTGTCCAGAGCACCCAGAATCAAAACCGTCTTCACGCGGCCCACGGCTCCACTTCCACCCCAGCTGCGTTGTTCAAGATTTGAAACGTTCCGTGGCATCCCTGGAGCTACGGATCCAGAAGCTTCGGGGCGAAGCAATGGCACTCGTCCGAAAGGACGAGTTGCTCCGTAAGCGATTTGAGCTCTTGGTAAGCATTCCGGGAATCGCTCAGGTAAGCGCGATGCAATTGCTCGCTGAACTGTCCACACTGCCGTCAGACCTTACCGTGCGAGAATGGGTCGCGCATAGCAGCCTGGATCCTGCCCATGAAATATCAGGAAGCTCAGTGAGGAAGGCGTCTCGCATCAGCCGTGCGGGAAATCGTCACCTGAGAAGAGCGCTTTATATGCCGGCGCTCGTTGCATCTCGGTGTGATCCCCACACAAAGGCTTTTTTCGAAAGCCTTCTGGCTCTAAAGAAGGCCTGTCTCCAGGCACTCATTGCTGTTGCGCGGAAGTTGCTCCACGCCATATATGGGATATTTCGAAGCGGCGTGAAGTATGAGGGCACAAGCTGTTTCCAGGGATCACGTTGTCCTGAGCCGGTCAGCTTCGGAAGCGTGTCTATTGGCAACTATCCACGTCTGATTTAGTTTTCGGCCACAAACCGGAACGGATGAGTGCATCGGCCTTCCCTGAGCAGGTCACTCGATGTGAACTGCGTTTAGTCATTTTTCTTTGCCCGGACGTCAGAACTTCTTCCTCTATGGCCTCTAAGCTTGAAGCGCGTCTTCGACCCGCGCTCTTATAGAGAACGGCGTAATCTTAGCTCTCCGCATGTGTTCTGTTGACCGGATGTCTCCAGCGGTCGGTGTAGAAGTAGAGCACTGGAATCGCGATGCGAGACAGGAGCGTTGACGCGACCTCGCCGGCCATCAGTGAGATCGCGAGGCCCTGGAAAATGGGATCGCTGAGGATGACGGAAGAGCCAAGCACGACCGCGGCCGCAGTGAGCAGCATAGGGCGGAAACGGACGGCTCCCGCATCGATCACCGCGTCCCGCAGCGTTAGACCCTCTCGGCGGCGAACCTCGATGAAGTCAACGAGGATGATGGAGTTCCGCACGATGATACCGGCGCCAGCGATGAATCCAATCATCGAGGTTGCAGTAAAGAACGCACCCAGCAACGCATGCCCCGGGAGGATGCCCACCAGCGTAAGCGGGATCGGAGCCATGATGACCAGCGGCGTTATGAATGAGCGGAACCAGCCCACCACGAGGATGTAGATCAGGATAAGAACAACAGCGAAGGCAAGGCCGAGATCGCGGAAGACCTCATACGTAATCTGCCATTCCCCATCCCACTTGAGTGAGTAATGTTGGGTGTCGGTGGGGAGTTGTGTGGAGTATTGCGTGATTGCCAGGCCGTCCGGCGCTTTGAGCTTGTTGATCTCCGCCTTCATCTTCAAAATCGCGTACACGGGGCTTTCGGCAGCACCGGATACGTCGCCGAGGACATAGACTACCGGCAAGAGATTCTTGTGCATAATCTGTTGATCGATCGTGCCGCTGGAGATCGTTCCAAGGCTGCCAATACTTACCGGATTGCCACCCGGGGTGGCCAATTGAATGTTACGGATCGATTCAAGGCTGGAGCGTAAAGTGCGGTCTAGCTGTATGTGTATAGGCACAGCCTCGCGCGAACGAGGATCGTGAAGGAGGGTGATATCGCGACCTTCGACTGCATCGCTAGTATTAGCTACGATCTGCTGTGTCGTCAGACCGGCTAGTGCAGCCTGGGCTGAGTCGACATGCAGATCGTACTTCTTCTCTGGAGCCTCTACGAACCAATCGGTGTCCACAACACCATCCGTATGCTCGAAGATGCGCTTCACTTCAGCGGCGAGTTGTATCTGCTTCTGGTAGTTGGGGCCGTAGATCTCGGCGACTAGCGTTTCCTGCACGGGGGGCCCTGGCGGCACTTCTGCGACGGCAATGCGCCCACCGGCTGCGTCGGCAATCTGTTTCAGTATGGGCCGCAGGCGTTTGGCGATGTCGTGGCTTTGCGCCTTGCGCTCGTCGCGCGGCTTAAGGTTGATCTGGATGTCCGCCTGGCTGGGACCGCCTCGGAGATAGTAGTGGCGAACGAGTCCATTGAAGTTAAACGGCGCCGCCGTGCCCGAGTAGATCTGGTAGTCCGTCACCTCGGGATCGGCGGCGATCCGCCGGCCCATCTGCTGTGCAACAGCAGTCGTTTGCTCCAGCGTGGAACCCTCTGGCATATTCAGGATCACCTGGAACTCGCTCTTGTTGTCGAAGGGAAGCATCTTCACCTCGACGACCTTAAGCGGGATAAGCGAGACCGCGAGCAGGAACAGGACGACAACGACGCCGAGGAACATCATCGCATTCTTCCGGTTGTCGAGCAGACTGGCCATAAGCCCGCGATAGCGAGTGGTCAGCTTACCTTCCTTTTCCTCATGGTGGCTTTCCTTCCGTCCGCGCAGAAACTTCAGCGCAGTCCACGGCGTCACGGTGAACGCGACCAGCAGGGAAAACAGCATCGCGGACGATGCCCCGATGGGAATCGGTCGCATGTACGGTCCCATGAGCCCACGCACGAAAGCCATCGGAAGGATCGCTGCGATAACGGCAAAGGTCGCGAGGATCGTAGGATTTCCCACTTCATCGACTGCGTCTATGGCGACCTCACGGAGATCGCGGCCCCGATTCTCGCCCATTCGGAAGTGACGCACCATGTTTTCGACCACCACAATGGCGTCGTCGACCAGGATGCCTATGGAGAAGATCAAGGCGAATAGCGTGATTCGATTGATGGTATAGCCATAGAAATAGAACATCGCAATCGTCAGCGAAAGCGTGACCGGGATGGCCACCAGAACTACGCCACCCTCGCGCCAGCCAAGCGCGAAGGCTATCAACAACGTCACCGAGAGCGTGGCTATAAACAAGTGCAACAGAAGCTCGTTGGCCTTGTCTTTCGCAGTCTGGCCATAGTCCCGCGTGATGTCGATCTTGATATCCGATGGCAGAAGTGTGCCACGCAGATCCTTAAGCCTTCCTTTGATCTCATCGGAGATTGTGGTGGCGTTCGTCCCTGCTCGCTTTGAGATCGCGATCGTCACAGCGGGCGTTTCCTGTGTATTGCTATGTCCTAGTCCGATTCCCGACATGACATAGCTGGTTACGTCCGAGCCCCCATCTTCCACGCGCGCCACGTCCCGGAGGTATATCGGCGCGCCGTTATGTACGCCGATCGCGGTGTTCGCAAGGTCCTGGACAGAGCCCAAAAAACTGCCGACCTGCAGCATTGCGCTCTCGCCTCCGGCTGTGAAGCATGTCGGTGTGATCTGCGTGTTGTCCGCTTGAAGGCGAGTCGCCAGGCCCTCCGGTGTGAGGCCGTACGAAGCTAGCTTCGCCGAGTTGAACCAGATATTGATCTTTCGCGGCTGGCCTCCGATAACGGATGTCTGGGCCACATCACCGACCCGCTTGATCTGCTGGTCGAGTTCGTTGGCGATCTTGCGCAACTGGACGACGCTGTAATCCGCACCCGTCAGGGTTAGGGTCATCATTGGCACATCGTTGATCGAGCGAACCTTCAGCAGCGGTTGCGACACGCCAGGCGGTAATGCCTCGCGCGCGCCGTCCATCTGCTTATACGTCTGGACGATCGCATCGTCCTCTTTCTCGCCGACGCGAAAGCGAACGGTAACAAGGCTAAGACCCGGCTGGCTTGTCGAGTAGATGTACTCGACGCCCGAGTTGTTCCGCAGGATGCGTTCGAGAGGGGTGCTGACACGCTCTTCCACCTCCTTCGCCGACGCTCCCGGCATGGCTGTGAAGATGTCGATCATCGGAACCACAATCTGCGGCTCCTCTTCACGTGGAATCTCGGTGAGGCTCAGGCCCCCCAGGGCGATGGCCGAGATGATCAGCAGGAGAGTGAGCTTCGACTCGATGAAGGCTGCGGCAATGCGCCCGGCAAGATTGCGTTTCTTCATCATCGAACCTCAATCGTGCGGCCAGCGAGTGACAAGTCTCCTTGGCGGGCGACGCGCTCACCCGCGTGTAGGCCACTGAGCACCTCTATCTCCCCATCGCTCGCGCTTCCGAGCGTGACATAGCGCACCTCGGCATGCGCATCGGGTGTCACGACAAGTACAGCGTCCAGGCCTCCCTGATGGATGATCGACTGCGATGGCACGAAGAGACCGGCGGATCTCCTTGCCGATGGCAGCATTACCTGGACCACGGACCCGACACTCCAGATGGACGCCGGTGGCAGCTCTGCCTTCACGAGGAACGAATGTGAGCCAGCGTCGCCCGCCGGTGAGATATTCGCGACCTTCGCCTGTGTGGACGATTCACCCTCCATGGCGACCGGAACCATCGATCCAACGCGTAGCGTTGCCAGAAAGACATCGGGAACCGAGAACTCGACCTCCCGCTGGTCCGTCGATTGCAGGTGCAGGATGGGTACTCCGGGAGACGCCATAGCACCGGGATCAACCATGCGATGTGTCACTACGCCGTCGAACGGAGCATACAGAACCGCATTCGAAGCATTGCTCCGCTGTGCGGTAACTGCTGCTTGTGCCGCCGCTACCTGCGCCGCTGCGCTCTGCCGCTGGGCCTGTGCGGAGGCGCTCTGCGTCTTGATCTGATCGAGTTCGTACGGCGTCACAGAATGCCGCTCTCGAAGTTGCGCGTACCTCCCAAGAGTGTCCGATGCCAGTTTTTCTTGTGTTGTGGAGGCATGCTCCTGCTGCCGAGCGCTCGCGAGCATTGCTTGCGCTTGTATCACGTCGGCATCGAGGGCGGGAGCATGGAGCCGCACCAGCACATCGCCTCGACGAAAGTGATCACCTTCGCGCTTCGTTACGACTGAAATAGGCGCAACAATTTGCGCTGAGAGATCCGCTTCCAGGCGAGGCTTGACCACGCCCGCGATGCTCACGGTCGCGCTGCCGGTCTGCGAAGATACCGCGACCGTTTGCACCGCAACGGCTGGCTCGGATGACGCGGAGGGCGTCGGCTGGTGGCAACCAGAAAAAACGACGAGCCCCGGGAGGACTGCAAGAACTAGGTACTTCTTCATGGCTGACCTGCTTTCGATACCAAAGGGGAACCACTGGCCAACGCCAGTTCGGTCCTTGCGATACAGATCTGATAGAAAATGCGCGCGCGGGTAAACTCAGCGCTGGAGAGATCACTTTCTCCACTCAGCACATCACTGATGGAATCGAGGCCGGCAGCGTAACGATCACGCGCCGTCTGCAAGACCTCCTGCTGCACGGAGATGGCAGCATCTGCCGTGTCAAAGCGGCGATGAAGGTCGCCAATCTGCTGCTGCAGAGAATCGACGGTCGCGCGCGCTGCCAGGGCGGTCTCGCGCTCCCGCGCAGCGAGCAGGTGCTCCTGGGCTTCGGCCTCGTCTTCCTGAGCTCTGCGCGCCCCACCGTCAAAGATGTGCAGCTCGACCTTTGCTCCGAGGGTCCAGTTTCCGCTGCCATTCGTGACAAAGTGCTCGGCATCGTTTTCGACATGGCCGTAGGTGGAAACCTGTGGCCACGCCGTGGCGCGGATAGAAGCGAGAGTCTGCTTTGCCGCCTGCTGCTGCAACCGGAGCGCCTGTAGATCGAAGCGGGCGTCAGGAGAGTGGATTGCAGTGACTGGTTCTGGAGTCGCTATAGTAGCGTGGACGTCTGGAGGGACAAGCGGACGGTCGGCCTGAGGCGTACCGATAGCGTCGAACAGGTCTTGCTTGGCGAGCACGACGTTGCTCTGTGCGGAGGCCAGATCGTCTTCGGTATTCCGCAGCGCAAGGCGCGTGCGCAAGCCGTCGGACTCGAGCGAGAGTCCTGAGTGCACGCGATCCTGTATGTCGGCTGCGATCTCTCGAGTACGCTTGAGCGCGCTGTCTGCGACTCTGACCTCCTCCTGCGCTAACAAGACACGATAGTAGAGCCTGGTAATCTCTGACGCGATCTGCTCCTGGCTATAGCGAGCGTTCAACTTGGCCGCCTCCAGCGACGTGTGGGCACTATCCACTTGCCGCCGGGTAGCGCCCCCGTTGAATGCCGTCCACGTCGCGGTCGCGGATGCGCTAAAGTTCGAGAGCGCAGCCGGGTCATTCAAAGCACCGAGGTCAAAGTCGGATGAGCTGAATCTTGCCTGACGCAGCTTGCTTCCAAATGCGAATACCGGGTCATTGGAGTAGGTCACATCCTCCGACGCAGAGAGCGTCGGCAAGCGACGAGCTTTCGCCTGCTGCAATTGTGCCCGGGCCTGCTCCTGCTGTGCTTCGGCGGCGGCGGCTTGGGGGTGGTGGACACGTGCCAGGGAGATGGCCTCATCAATCGATAGCGGGTCCGCCGTCTGAGCTCGTCCCGCTTGGGCGGTCCCAAAGGCCAGGCCCACTGCGATCAGGAGTTCGGGCAGAAGTTTTCGGCAAACCGACATAAATAGCTCCTCATTTACATATTGACTATATCACCATGTAGTAATATAGTGGATGAGAATGGAGGTCGCGATATTGATCGATTTCAAATCGTGCAGTTGGTTACAAGCGGGTCGTCCGGCTTGGACGTCGATCTTCGCGCTCCAGAACTGCGAGATCTTCTTTCGTCTTGGCGGTGGCACTTTTGCACACCAAGTCGCAGAGCGGAAAGATCAGCGGATCCGCAATCGAGTAGATTCTACTCGTTCCCAGCTTCCGACGAGCCACCAAACCGCCTTCCCGCAGGAGGTTCAGGTGCTTCGAGACGTTTGGCTGATTGGCATCAAGGTCTTCCACCAACTCCGCAACGGTCTTCTCGGATCGGGACAGGGACTGAAGAATCCGCAGGCGAAATGGTTCGGCAAGATAATGAAAGCGACGTGCGACCAATTCAAGTGTTCTGCCGGACAGAGTAATCTCGCTCATGACTGCAGAATATCACTTTATGCGCATGTACTACAATTTATCACAACTCACCACGATTGGATGCTGGCACATATCGCCAGTGAAAGGACACCACAATGACAGTTGAAATCGCAGTACGCATGCTTGCCGGAGCCATGATCCTCCTATCTTTGGCGTTGGCACATTGGGCATCGCCTTATTGGCTCTTACTGACCGCCTTTGTTGGCCTCAACCTGTTGCAATCTGCGTTCACCAATTGGTGCCCGGCGATGACGATCTTTCGTTGGCTGGGCCTGCGCGACTCCATCTCGAAGTGATCGACGTAACAGAAGTCGTCCATTGACATCTGTTGCGTCAGGTTGGAATCGAAGTCTTAAGGGAGGCTGGACATCTTGAGTCCAACCTCGTGATCTCTTAGCAATGACCATTTGGTACTAAAGCTGGATTAATGACGTTGCCCTACTCGTACTAGGTGTTTAGTCCCGGCATTTGATGGTGCATACTTTTCTGAGCGTGAGAAGGAGGCACTATGGGACAGGTTCTACACCGGAGCGCCACAACGACAGAGGCGATCCGTCGAGCGATACAACATAGTCAAGAGAGCATGAG
>NZ_DATKQC010000338.1:0-2889 GCF_035532915.1 Edaphobacter sp. | reverse complement strand
GATCAGGTAGAAAACTCCATCGTGATAGCGCAGCGTGGTGGCGTAGGTAGAAGGATGCGGACTGAGCTGGGCAAACTGCGAGGGCCGTGACAACGCATATCCGATCCGCTGCCAGTGCACCAGGTCGAGGCTGTGATAGATGGGACAGCTCGGGAAGTACTCGAAGCTGCTGGTCGCAAGATAATAGTCGTGGCCGACGCGCAGGATGGATGGGTCGGGGTTCATGCCGCGTAGCACCGGGTTCTGGTACTGGGCGCTGACGCAAAGCGACGCCGTCAGCAGGACCAGCGGGATGGCGTGCAGGAATTTTCTCTTCATCAGAGGCTTTGGTCGCGAACTGTACTCCTGGGAATTTGCAGGATCGATGTTACGCCCCCCCGTGCTTTTAAACCCACGGCCGCGCGAAACGCAATGGAGTTTCGAGCCAAGAAACCTTGCTTTGATCCGGCCATTGGAAGAGTAATCCCTGACGACCGGAATCGCCAGGGATTACGATCGCGCCCACCGTGTTTTATGGCGCCTTGCAAACGCTGTCCACGTAGTTATCGATCAGCGCTGGACGGTTAAAGACAGTCATGGTGGCAGGGTATCATGACAGCTTCACGAATCGTGTTCTGCGGCGGCCCATCACCGGCTATCGCAATGCGCCCGTAAGTTGCCATGGGCGGTGCCGTGACCGTTGTAGCGCCAGAAAGCTGTTGCACCGCCGGAATGCGGATCGGCGGATCGTTCGTCTGCTGCCAGTGCAAAGCCATCCATTGGACTGTGGCTTCGCGAGTCGAGGATTGGCTCGGGACAACGTACAAGCGATAGGAATGTCCGTGTACTACAGGTATGTTGTCGGAAAGCCAGCAATGACATGCCGGATCATGGTGCCAGTGATCGGGAGAGCCGGAGGAAATCCAGTGCAATTTGAAGTCGGAATTCTGAACCAGATTGCCTGGCGGCGATGTGCCCTGCAGAGCCCAGGTGAAGTGGGCCTGTTGCCCACTTCGCACAGTGAACGAAGGAAGAAAGAGGGTCTCCGCACCGGGACGCTCGATCGCGGCGCTATAGGTTCCGGCAGGCAGGTTCCGAAGAGAGAAAGTGCCCATGTACTGCCGGGCGTTTGAATCGTCCAGCGAACTCAGCGTGCTGAAGTTTGTGCCGAGCAGAACAAGCTTCGCAGGCAGCTGCGGATGTTCAGTCAGAGCCGGTGCGGTGACGGTTGCTACAAGGGATGCCGTATCCGCCTCGGCTGGTTTCGCGGAAAGAACCAGCAAGGTGTGAATCACGTCGGCCGCAACCCGGGCAGTTTCTTCCGCACAGTCCAGGGCCATCGGCTCGATGTGCGCTCGGTCATTCGCCTCGGCATACGGCAACATGCGTTTTGCGATTTTCGCGTTGCGCGCAATCAAGCCGTCCATCCTTTTGCGCAAGCCCACCACAGCCTGTTGATCCGTATTTCCCAGCAATTGCGGATCGTAACCACGAAGATCGATCTTGCTGGCGTCGAGCCAGTTCTCCATTTTTGTGTGATTAGGGCCGGTTAGGCCGATGGTGTGCGGCGGAGAGCCTGAATCAGTGACGAAATGCAGCAGACTGCCCATCCATCGAACAGCGTTGGCCTGGTCTTCCGTTCTGAGTGCCTGCAGCGCCCGGAGGAAGAATGGCGTATAGGTATCGTGCACCTGAGGCATGATGTGGGAGAAAAAGTGAGGCGCCGCGGGAAAAAGAAGGTAATCATTGCCGAAGTACTCAGATTCAACCTGCGGATAATCCTCCGTTGTCACGTGCCAGTTTTCCTGGACGACAATCAGCGAATTCATCCAGTCGCCCATCTCGACTGTGTCACGGAGATGCCCGGCTTCCGGGCCCAGGCGAAGCGAGATTTGATCGCTGGCAGGAATCGCCGTAAGAGCGCCGTCGATGATTTGCTGGTGCGGCAGACCACCCCAGGCGAGTAGCTTTGGCGACGAGAGCACCACCACAAGCAGCACACCAAACGAAGCAGGAAAGCCGGCAGATTTAGACCTTTTGCGCTTCATGCCTTTGCTCCTCTTGAAGCCGATTTGGGGCGATGCGCTGCAGGAACTAGGCTCTCCTGAAGCACTCGCGTGGTTGAAGGGATGGCGAAGAGGCGAACCCCGGTCGGGCATTATTGTTGCCCGCCCTGGCCGAAGAGATAACGGATTGAGAACTGGAATTCGCGTGAATCGTTCGGAGAATCTCTTTCCGATGTGATGGCCGCGAAGGCCGTGTTCGATGAGTTGAGTATGCCCGGCTGTCCAAAGTTTGGGGTATTGGTTACGTTGAAAGAGTCGCCACGAATCTCGATGAGATTAGTCCTGTTGAAGGGCAGTCGGAGAGTCTTATCAAGGCTCACATCGCCGCTGTGGAACGCCGGACCGAAGCCATTGCTGGGTGCGCTCCCAACGGTGAAAAGTCGGCTATGTTCAACGTGGTCGCATTGTTGCTCGGATCGCTGTATGCGACGGCGTTCAGCCAATGCGTCAGCGTATGCGCATTGTCGAACATCGCTGCCCGGTTCACGATTGAATAGCATCCTATTCCTGCTGCGTGGCTCGCGGTACACGGCACGTTCACCGGCTGGCCGCTCTGATACGTAAAGATCCCGCTCAGGCTCCAGCCGCCGATGAAGGTATCCGCCAGCCCGTTGTTGTTGATCCCGTAGGCGACAGGACCGAAGGCATCCTGTAGACAATACAAGGGCGCGGAAGAAAAGTGAATCGTATTACCGGGGTGGCCCACTCGAGAGCCGCCCCGGTTTTTGAGGTTTCAGAAGTACAACTTCGACCCCAGCGACTCACCTTCATCACCGGGTCGCGCGATGTTAGAACTCGAGGTGCAGCTCCATAATCATTTGGCGAGGATCGTATGTTGCCAAAC